>NZ_JBEZYU010000072.1:0-23348 GCF_040638875.1 Nocardia sp. NPDC024068
TGTCAGCCCTCGAAGCGCATGTGGCGAAGCCACGAGTCTCGAGGGCTGACAGCAGACGCCAAGAGGGCCGAACCCCGCGCGCGCCAGCGCGCCAAAAATACAGTGCCGAGTGTGGGACTCGAACCCACACGTCCTTTCGGACAACGGTTTTTGAGGTTGACATGCTGCTTAGTGGCAGGTCGCGGGGTCGTTGGTCAGATTGGGTAAATCGCTGTGAACTGGCGAAATGCTCCGTTGAGAACGTTGGCGGGGTGGGTCCTTTGTGCATCTACTGCGGACCGATTGCGGACCGCTTCCGCTTAAGAGTGTGGTCATGCTGAGCCAGTCGGCCAGCTTTTTTTTGACTTCGCCTCGGGAGTCCTGGGCAATTGTCGCTCCTCGCGGAGCGCTCGGACAAAATCACTTCTAGGCTGGTTCTGGCCACGACCTGAGCGAGCAGGGCGACCTGGGTGCTACGGTAGGCCATAAAATTTTGCATAGGTCTTAAAATGTATGTAGGCTAGAGGAAACTTCGGCCCAGGCGGGACCTGAAGGTGAGCCGGTTGGAGTAACGACATGGACAAGCACTTCGAACAGGTTAGGGTCGCCGACCTCACCGTCGATCCGTCGATGGATACCGGGCGCCTCTACATGCAACGCGATGAGATCACTGCCTGGACTGAAAAGATCGCCGAAGACTGGGATCCGGAGATGCTACTCCCGGCTCTGGTCTCGAAGCGTAGGGACGGAACCCTCGTAATCATCGATGGTCAACACAGCAACCAGGCGTGCATCAACACGGAGGGCCCGGACTTCCTTCGGGACACGATGGTTTATGAAGGCCTGAGCGTCCAGCAGGAGGCGAAGCTCTTCCTGGCTGCGAATAAGCACCGCAAGCCGGTTAAGCCATTCGACAACTTTCGGGTCTCGCTAACGGCGGGCGACCCCATCGCCATCCGTGTCAATGAAGAAGTGCAGTCCCTCGGCGGCGATCTGCAGGTAGCTGCCACTCCGAGCACAAACCGCGTCGGCGCTGTCCAAGCTCTGCTTGCGATGGGTAAGAACCCGGGGATGGTCAGTCGAGTGTTGAAAGTGGTGAGTGAGGCTTGGGGACGCGATGCCAGCACTTGGGACAACATTGTCCTGCGTGCGGTGGCCATGGTGCTCGATTGGCCCGGAAACTGGGAACTTGCAGAAGACGCCCGGCTCGTCAAGGTTTTGAAACGCGGAGGTTCTCCCACCATCTGGAAGCAAAATGCGGTGCGCCAGAGGGAAAGCGGCGGTGGCTCGACCTCTCGGTCGACGCCCATGGCGAAGCAGATTGTGCAGGATTACAACGAAGGCGTGGATCGCGAGAAGATGCTCCTGACAGGCCGGCCCAAGAGGGCTCGGTCCAGTTCAGAGTCCGTGTCGTAGGTAACCTTCGTTGTCATTCGAGCAATCCGCAATCGCGGGGATGCATGCGCCAGATGGGGCCTGGGCACGTAGATCTGGGTGATTTCTCGGCCGTCTCCGGTGGCCTGGCGAAACACAACCGAATATCGCTCTGAGCTGGGCAGGAACATCTTTGCAGTTCTGCCCAGTTCTTCGGTGTTCCGTGACCCTCACGGCCTGGATACGGCCTGAGGCTACATTTCCTGTGCGTGATCGGTCTTCGGGCTCGAGTCTGGTCGATCGGGCGCAACATGCCGTTGTGGCTGCTCGTCCGCGACGGCCAGCTTTTCTGTCGGTGGCGGTACGATGGAAGTAGCCGGAGGGGCAGCCTCAGCTGTTTCTTGCCGACGTTTGGCCAGGTTGGCCTGAGCGAAACGAAGGATCTCGTCCACCTGGCTATTCGTTCGGATCCGAAGCTCGTGGACTTTCTCAACAGCTTCAACCATGTTCGTCCATTCGGCGGGGGTACGGCTGCTGACCAGCTCCTCTTGCGTGGCGATTGTCGAGACGATCGCTGCGTGGAGCGAGGGTTCGTCAACAACCAACTGAGCCGCCCACAGCGCGCGCCGCAGGTTCATCTGTGCATCGCTGTGCAACTTCGCCCCTGCCCGTATCGCAATTTCTGCGTCCGTGGCCTGTGCCTGGTTGCTGGGTCCGGGTATGAGTCGGCGTCTCACCAGAGCACGGAAGTCATTAGCAGCAGTAGCCCAGATAGTGGTCTTGTGCAGGACTTCTAGGATCGCGTCGCGCACCTTGTCGTCATGTGCCTCACGGAGGTCCTTCTCATACCGCTCATCTGTGCGCTTGAGCGTCCGGTAGTTCCAGTAGCTGGCTACCCCGACTGCCACAAGGCCGACAACGATAGTGCCCGCACTACCCCACCCTTGGGTCAGCCGAAGCCCCTCCGCCTGGATCACCGTGTTCGCAAAGTCCATGCGGCGAAATTACCGGGGAACCGACGAATTGGCCCTGCTGGGTGGTGGTCTGCGCATGCAGGGGCTGGCTTCCCCGCCTGCCCCATAGGGCCTGCCTTTCTCGCGTAGAGGCTCCGCGGTCAAGGGTGGCGTAGCCATCACGTAGTGACGCCGGAGGCGCCCTTGAGGGTGGAGGGGCGCGGGAACACAATGCAGGTCACCACCGAGTAGGGCCACGCGGCCGGAGGTCGCGCAGTAGTTCGTTCGATGCGTTGAGCACGCGAAAAGGGGGCCGAAGCCCCCCTATCGGTCAGGGAACGATCCGGTCCTGATCCCACCAGACCAGGACGTCGAGGTAGGCGGCCAGGCAGTCGGCGCACACCGGCTCCGCGATCTCGGGCATGACATCGGTGGCGGGGTTCGTGCAGGTGGAGACGTAGCAGACCGGGGTAGCCGTGGTGACGTTCATGTGGTGATCCTCCTGATCGGGGTGCCTGACTGAGGGCGTCTCGATCACGGGTGTGGTGGGTGTCCAGGGTGGGCGAATGCCCATCGCGTAGCGACGCCCTCGGCGCCCTGGACTCCCACCACAGCTGTGATAGCTCTCGGATTAGTCAGGCATCCCGATCAGGAGGATCACTGGTGAGCGTCACGACCAAACCCGCTCGCTACGTCTCCACCTGCACGAACCCCGCTGGTGACCCACAGCCGAGAACCTTGAGACGAACGCGGCGATCCGTGACCATCTCGGCGGACTGGGGCGGGACCACAGCCGGTTGACCGGATACGGGGCAGGCGGATTCGTGGGCGGCTGCGGGAGGTAGGTCGGGTACGGCTCTCGTCGTGCCCACACTTCTCGGTTATCGAAAACTCGGCAATCTCGGATCGGTGGGTGTCGGCGCAGCGTGCCGCCGACGCACCGCCGCGCCCGGCGCCCGCCAGCGTAGCCAGGGCGCCGGCTGCGTGGCGTAGTGCGGCGGCGGCGCGCAGCGCCGGCGCCTCTTGATCCTGTATGGCGAAATTCGGCAACCACTTCAAGAAGGGGCGGGTTCAGTGGAACAGCCGTGAATCAGTCCAGAGCCGGACTGCTGGCGGATCGCGAGGTTCGCTCAGTCGCTCTTGGCCAGGCGAACGACGGCTATGGTCTTGTCGTCGTGGCGCTTCGATCGCGGCAGCTGAACACCATCGGGATCGGTCTCGGCTTCCCACTGGTGTGTGCGCCCGAGCAACTGTGCAAGGCCGTGATCATCGAGTCTGGCGACTTCTGCCCATGCGATCCGTAGTGGCGTGAGCGGGTCCACGGCCCCGTCTGTAGCGAGTATCGCCCAGTTGACTCGATCCGCTGGATATTGGCGGACGATCGAGTGTTGAGCGGCTTCGGGGTCCGCTTCGGCAATCCAGTAACCGTGGTGCTTGTTTCGACGCTGACGCTGCTTGAGTTGCAGCGATCGGAGCACAGCGAAGTGATCGGAGTCGTACCCGTGGCCGGCCTTCAGATGCTCCCGGTAGGACTGGGACTCTGGGAAGTCGAGTGAATCGAGTCGTTCGTCTGAGATGATGTCCTGCGTCCCATCGGTGCATCCGATGATTGCGGGCGAATCGCCGAGGATCAACGTTTCGACCGTATCGGCGTCGGTGCGGATGATCGCGACCGTGCTGGATGGTGCCCGTCCTCCGGGGCGGAGGCATAGCCTCTCAGCGGTCGATTCGATGGCTGCCGCGAGAACGTCGGATAGGCCGCTTGAACTGGTCAGGCGTCCACACAGTTCGTATCCGAGAGTATCGACATACTCGTGTGCGGATGGATAGTCGGGGTCGTGCGATGTTGCGCCGTCCAGTACGACTACCGCACGGTCGGTGATGAACAGCCGGTCCTCGCCGGAACCTTCCTGGAGTTGGGCACCGTGGACGTTCATGGCTTTTCCACGTACGGCCCGACGATGATCCGACTATCGGTCACCGCGAAGCTGTCATCAAACTCGCATTCGACAACGCCGTTGACGAAGGTGGCTTTCGGGTCGAACACGGCCTTGACGTTGTGGTCCAGCCAATGGGCCACGCCGAGCGAGCCCACGCTGGTGATGCCGGCGATGTGAACGATGACGCGTCCACCATCTTGGCGGCGCGAGAAGTACCCGATGTCGTTCCGGATAGAGCTGTCGCGACGATACGGCGAGGAATGCCGTAGTCCGGTTCGCGAATCGGTGATCCACCAACCGTCGTCATCGCGCTCGAAACCGAGTATCGAATCGCCCTCCAGGAGGCGCCGGGCGATCGGAGCCGATTTTGGTCCACAAACAATCACGCAGTCGCCCTCTGGCAAATCCTCACGATCAGGATCGATCGAGAAACCCTCGACGGCCAGCACCAACCGACCAAGCGTGTCTTCGAGCGTGTCCTGAGTTGCCTGGTCACTGCCATCGATGAATGGACGTTCGCGGCCGTCCTCAAGCCCGAATCGTCGTGGAATGCCGACCGCAACCGGGCCAACGCCGAAGAACGCCCGTTCTTCCCGGGGTGCGGATGACCGAATCTGACTGACCCGCCCCTGCGTAATCCCGAGTAGCTCGGCGATCTCCTTGTAGCTCATCCCCCGGTCGCGGTGGGCTTCCTCGATCGCGGCCTTTCGCGCGCGGGCTAGCTCGTTCCCACGCTGCTGATAGAAGGCCATCAGCTTCGTTACGCGCTGACCACGGCGGATCGGATCAGGATCGTTCCGTGCCTGGTCAAAGTCGTCGGGGGTAGCCACAGGACCAGTGTAGACGGTGACTTTAGGGGGGTATTGCATTCGGTCGCCAGCAGGCGTATCGTCTTCTTTATCCCCCTAAAGTATCCACAACACCAAACGACCAGCCCATCACTTTAGGGGGATAAAGTGATCTTTAGTTGGGCTGATCATCAGCTGATCAAAGGAGTTTCAGAGATGGCGATGAAGAATCTGTGGTTCACCCCGGCGTTCGAGGAAGCGTTCCCGAAGGGCCTGTTCCTGCTCGGTGATGTCGAGCCGATGACGGAGTTCAACTCCGACCGCAACGCGCCGAAGCGGCAGCGTCTGGACCTGGATAACGAGGGCAACGGCACCGGCAAGCGGCTGTGGAAGGCCACGGTCACCGATCCGGCTGCCCCGAACGCCCGGCAGGCCAGTTTCGATCTGGTGTTCGTCGCCGATCAGGTGCCGGTTCCCTCGGCACCGGAGGTCGCGCCGGGTATGCGCCCGCTGGTGTTGGAGGGCTTGCAGGTCAAGCCGAAGATCGCCGGTCAGGGTGAGTTCAAAAGCATCGGCTGGAACATCCGCGCGACCGGCATCGCCGGGGACAACTCGGGTTCGAAGCAGGCGCCGGCTGATCAGGGTGCTGCGCGTCCGTCCGGTAAGGCTGCGTGATCGCCATGTCGTTCATGCGGACAATCGTGTCGGGGTTCGACGGGCCGGAGGTCGCCTACATGCCGCGCCGGGTCTCGGAGACGGTGGGGACGGTCTCGGCAAGCGTCGATATCGGATTCGCCGGGAACTTCGATGCTCGGCTGCATCTGTCGATCGAGGATGCCCGGTCGCTGGCCGAGCAGTTGCCCGCGGTCCTGGCACAGCACGAGGCGGCCGAAGCGGCTGAATCCGCTGCTGTTGTGGATTCCGAGGCGGCGTGATGCGGGCGGCGGATCAGTCGGCGAAGATGCGTCTTCTTACGCACGGGTTCGCCGCACTCATCATCCTGGGCGTGGGGGCGGCAGCGTTCCGGCTGTCGTTCTCCACCCTGGAAGACCTCGCCCGCCTGGCCCGGATGCCCGCCGATGATGCGTGGCTGTTCCCGCTGATCGTCGACGGCACCATCCTGCTGGCCACCGTGGGGCTGCTGGTGTGCGCCCACCACAAGGCTGAGCGTCGGTTCTTCCTCGGTGTGCTGGTGGTCGGCTCGCTGGTCTCGGTGGCGGGTAACTCGGTCCACGCGGTCACTGCCGGTCAACCTTTACCGGGCTGGGCTGCCGCGTTGGTGGCGGCGGTCGCTCCGATATCGCTGCTGGTCGACACCCACGGCCTGGCCCTGTTGTTCCGGGTCGCTGCCCGCCAGCGCGCCCAAGCCCAGACAAAGCCCGAATCGGCTCCCGCACCGGTCCCTGCTCCGGTGGCCGATTCCGCTCCGGAACCGGTTCCCGAACCTGTCCCTGCGCCTGCGTTGGTGGCCGATCCGGTTCCGGCGCTGGCCCCGGCACCTGCGGTGGTGCCTTCTCGTCCCCGTCCTCGTCCCATGCGACCGGCTCAAACGATGCTGCCGATCGCTGTCCCTGTGGGGGGTACCTCATGATCTCGCCCGACCTGCTCATCCTCGGAGGCTCCGCCGCCCTATCGGCTGGCATGCTGTTGCGCTGGCGTCACCTCGATGGAAAACATCAGCGCACCACCACCAACCACGCTGCCGGGGTGCCGGTGGCTCTCGGTCCGGCTGCCTCGATCGTTACCGACTCCGCGCAACTCGCGCTGATGTGGCCGGCCCTCGGGCTCGGCTCGTGGCAGTCGGGGTATCCGAACGTCACTGCCGCCGATCTCACCGAATCCGGGATGCTGGTCGAGGTCCAGATGCTGGGCGGCCAGGCGTTGAAGGACTGGAACAACGACGCCACCCGCGACGCCCTGGCCCATTACTTCGCGGTTCCCGATATCGAGGTGTCCTCACCCGCACCCGGGTTCGTGCACCTGCACCTGCGCACCACCGACACCCTCGCCGCCCCGGCCCCGGTCACCGATCTGCTGGCCTACGGGGTGGATCTGGAAGCGGTCCCGGTCGGAGTGACCGAAGACCATGACGTGTGGCGGCTGCGGGTCCTCTACGGCCATATCCTGCTGGCCGGCGCGATGGGCTCCGGCAAAGGCTCGGTGCTGTGGTCGCTGCTCAACGGCGTCGGCCCCGCGATCAAGGCCGGGCTGGTGGATGTGTGGCTGGCCGATCCGAAGGGTGGCGCGGAGTTCGGGCGCGGGGAGAACAAGCTGTTCGTCCGGTTCGCGGTGGACTCGCGCTCGATCCTCACCATGCTCGGCGAAGCGGTCACCGCGATGCAGGACCGCCTGTCCCGGATGCGCGCGGCCGGTATCCGCAAACTCGTCCCCTCCACCGATGAACCGCTGATCCTGATCGTCATCGACGAAGCGGCGTCGCTGTCCGCGTATGCCGATCGCGAGGAGCAGAACGAGTTCCGCCGGCTGACGGGGTTGCTGCTGTCGCAGGGCCGCGCGGCCGGGGTGTCGGTGATCGCCGCTCTCCAGGACCCGTCCAAGGAGACCATGCCGAACCGGCAGCTGTTCCCGATCCGGATCGGACTGCGCCTCGATGAGCCCACACAGACCGCGATGGTCCACGGCCAGGGCGCCCGGGATCGCGGTGCCCGCTGCGACGAGATCTCCGAGCACACACCCGGCGTCGGCTACGTCGGCGAAGACGGCACCACCGGATTCACCCGGGTGCGGGCGTTCTGGGTCTCCGACGACGACGCCGACCGGATCGTGGACACCTACTCGCCTGCGGTGCCGGATCTGGCGCCGAAAGCCGACTATTCGGGGTTCGACCCCGACGACCTCGGTGACCTCGGTGACGATGAGCAGGGACCGGTGGCGGCATGATCACCGTGACCGATCTGTTCTGCGGCGCCGGCGGCTCCTCCACCGGAGCGATCCAAGTCCCCGGGATCCGCGTCCAGCTCGCCGTCAACCACTGGACCCTGGCCGTGGAGACCCACAACGCCAACCACCCCGACACCGACCACGATTGCGCGGACCTGTCCCAGGTCGACCCCCGCCGCTACCGGACCTCGGACATCCTGTGGGCGTCACCGGAATGCACCAACCATTCCGTGGCTCGCGGTCGTCGCCGGAACGTGGATGCGCAACCGGACCTGTTCGGCGACATCCTTCCCGATGCTGCGGCGGAGCGGTCGCGGGCGACGATGTGGGATGTCGTGCGGTTCACCGAACACCACCACTACCGCGCGATCGTGGTCGAAAACGTCGTGGATGCCGCGAAGTGGGTGCTGTTCGATTCGTGGCTGACCGCCATGCACGCCCTCGGGTATCGGCATCGGGTCGTCTACCTCAACTCGATGCACGCCCACGCCGCCGGAGCCCCGGCCCCGCAGTCCCGCGACCGCATGTATGTCGTGTTCTGGCAAACCGGCAACCCCGCCCCAGATCTCGACCGCTGGACCCGACCCACCGCATGGTGCCCCGGCTGTGAGACGACGGTGCGGGCGGTGCAGGCGTGGAAGAACCCCACCCGCCCGTGGGGCCGGTATCGCGCCCAGTACGTGTGGCGCTGCCCCTCGGTCACCTGCCGCAACACGATCGTGGAACCGGATTGGCTGCCCGCATCGTCGGTGATCGACTGGAGTTTGCGTGGCCAGCGGATCGGGGACCGGGCGAAACCGCTGGCTATCAAAACGATGCGCCGTATCGAGGCCGGGTTGGCGCGCTATCAAGATGATGCGACCCGGGTCTGCCACTCCCGAAACCACCTGGTCAACGGCTCCCGTTCCCGGGCGTTGTTGATCCCGGCCGGGGGCACCTGGCGCGACGGTGCGGTACCGGTCGGTCAGGCGATGCCAGCACGTACTACCCGTGAAACTGATGCCCTGCTGGTCCCGGTGGAGGGCCGCGACGGCAAACACGCCCAACCGGCTGGGGCGCCGATGCGGACGATGACCACCCGCTCGGAGACCGGGATCCTGGTGCCCTACTACGGCAACGGCACCGCCCGCCCCATCTCCGACCCGCACGGCACCGCTACCGCCCGGGATCGGTGGGCGATGGTCATCCCGCTCCGCAACCACAACACCGCCAAAACCATCGCCGAACCGCTCGACACCATCGCTGCCGCTGGCACCCACCACGGACTGACCACGGCGGCTCCTCGGGTGGAGGACTGCGAGTTCCGCATGCTCGAGCCCGGCGAGATCAAACAGGCGATGGCCTTCGACGCCTCCTATCTCATGGCGGGCAACCGCCGCGAACAGGTCCGTCTGGCCGGAAACGCCGTCACCCCACCTGCTGCTCGTGACCTGCTGTCCGCGGTCGCGGAATCCCTCGGAACGGAGAACTGATCATGACGCGCAAGCACACCACCTCGAACCCCGCTACCGCCGATGTCGTGGACCTGGCCGCTCGTCGCCGCTGCCGCGCCGAACGCGCCGGATGCGATCCCGTGTCGGTAGCCGTGCAGATGTTCGCTGACACCGGCGAAGTGCCGGGCTGGGACTTCCCCGCCTACCACGACACCGGCGACGACCCCGACGGATCGGGGTGGGCCGCATGACCAACCAGCCGAAACCGGTCCGCCGGGAGCCGCACCCGATCGTCACAGCTGCCGCCGAACAGCTCCGCAGTCCACGGGGCCGCCGGACTCGTAAGGACCTGCACGAACCCTGCACCGATCAACTGCCCCTGTTCGACCCGCCCGACCCGGAGAACCTGAAATGACCGTCCACACTGTCAAACTCGCCCGCGACCAGAAACGCGACCCGTTCGACCTGATCGGACTCGCGGTCCTCAACACCGGCTGGTACCTGCTCCTCGGGTGGGCCGTCGCCATCCACTGGGCGCTCCTGTTCCCGGTCATCTCCGCCCCGATCGCCCTCGCCCTCACCGCGGGTGTGGTGTTCGGGTGGCCGATCGGGTTGGCAACCGGCCTCGCCGGCGGTCTCCTGGTGGCCGGGTTCCGGCGTCGTTTCCCGGACCTGTTCGCCCGCTGGGTCACCGATCGGGCCCGGTCCCGGTTCCTGACCTGGTGGCGGTATCGCCGCAACTGGGCCCGCCGGATGAAAGCCTGCCGCCTCACCGTCACCACCGACACCGGCGTCCAGGTCCCGAAGCTGCTGGCGGTGGGTATCGGTGACTGCACCGACCGGGTGCGGTTGCGGATGCTGGAAGGCCAAACCCCCATCGGTTGGGCCAACAGCGCCGAAGCCTTCGCCCACGCATTCAGGGCCGAGCAGGCATATGCCCACATCGTCGGCCCCGCCACCGTCGAACTCGTCGTCCGCCGCGGCGACGCCCTCGCCGACACGGTGTTGCTGCCGCGGGTGGATCACTGGACCAAACCGAAGGGGGAAGCTGCCTGATGTCCTCGCCTACCTCGACTACGGCCGGGGTCCCGGTCCGGCAGACTGCGGCCGAGCGTCGTAGCCTGCCGGATTTCCGGGGTGTCGCCGAAGCCACCGCCGAGAAGTTCGGTGTGTGCACCCGGCCGCTGATCATGAAGGTGTTTGACCCCGAGGTCGGCCGGAACAACTACGTCGGTGTGCCGTGCAAGGCGACCCTGGAATCGGTGTGCGCCCCGTGCGCGATGCGGAACAAATTCCTGCGGGTCACCCAGTGCCGGGAGGGCTGGCACCTCGATGCCGAACCCGTCGTTGAGCAGCGCGACCCGACCGATGCCCAAACCGATCTGCTGACCGCCCGCGCGGACCTGTTCACCACCTACCAGCAAGCCAAATCCGAGGGTGATACCGCGATGATGGCGGCGGTCCAGGAGGTCGTGGCGGATCTGGATGCGGAGATGAAGGAATCCGGTTTCCGTGGCCGGCTGCCCGCCCTGGACAAGCCGGAGAAGACCCGCCGCACCCGCTCGACCCGTCGGCGCCAGGACGCCCCGGATCTGCCGCGCCGCAAGGTGTCCAAGCAAACGATCGGGCGCCAGTTCGCCGGGAAGTTCCGGCCCTCGATGTTCGTCACCCTGACCATGCCCTCCTACGGGCCGGTCCGCTCCGACGGAGCACCCCGCCACCCCGACAGCTACGACTACCAGGCCGCGGCCCGCGATATCACGTTCTTCGCTCAGCTCGCGGACCGCTGGATTCAGAACCTGCGCCGGGTGGTCGGGTTCAACGTCCAGTACTGGGGCACCATCGAACCGCAGAAACGCGGCGCCCCGCACCTTCACATCGCCCTGCGCGGCGCGATCTCCCACAAGATCATCCAGCAGGTCACCGCCGCCACCTACTTCCAGGTCTGGTGGCCACGGTTCGACCCGGCCGACGAGATGTACCCCGGCGACGTCGTGCCCGTCTGGGATGCGCAGCAAGCCACGTTCGTGGATCCCGATACCGGGACTGCGCTGCTCGGTTTCGAGGACGCGCTCGACGTGCTCGGCGGGATGGATGAGTGGGAGCCGGCGCATGTGGTTCGGTTCGGGGAGCAGGTCGATTCCAAGGGCATCCTCGGCGGAACCCAGGAAGCCACCCGCCATATCGGCTACATGACCAAGTACCTCACCAAGTCGGTCACCGAAGTCCTCGAACCCGAAACGCAAGCGGCGGTCGACCACTACGACCGGTTGCACGCCGAGCTGCAGCACGTCCCGTGCTCGAAAACCTGTCCGGTGTGGCTGCGCTACGGCATCGTCCCCGTCGGTGCCACAGACAAAACCGTCCCGGGCCGCTGCCGCGGCAAGACTCACCGCCGGGATCTGCTCGGTACTCCGGGGAAGCGGACCCCGAACTCTCGCCAGTGGTCGGGCAAAACCCTCCCGGATCACCGCGCGGATCGGGTGGAGTTCGTCCGGGCACTGCTCGCCGAGTACGGCATCGAGAAACCCGACAACCCGAACCTGCGGTACTCGCTGGTCAAGCCGGGTGACAAGAACGTTCCGCCCCGAGATCACATCATCATGGCCTCGATCGCCCAGCGCATCGCCTGGCGCGCTGAGTACAACCGGGTCCTGCTCGACGCGGGGCCACCAGAGCATCTCGAAATCTCAGCAATTCCGGAAGCGGCGTAGGAAGGGGAATCTGATGGACGAGCAAGAGGTCTACCTGAGGGCGAAGGACTGCGAGGCGCTGACCGGTATTCCGGCGGCTACCTGGCGGTGGTGGGCGCACGTCGGGCAGGGTCCGGCCAGTTTCAAGCTCGGGCCGCGCCGGCGGGTGTGGCGGAAGTCGGTGGTCCTGGCTTGGATCACCGAGCAGGAGAAGCTGACCAGTACCGAGGTGGCCTGATGCCGACTCGACGTAACCCGCGCTCGGGGGTCGAGGATCGCTGGTATCCGACTGTGGTGGTCGTGGATCCGGTGACCGGGGAGAAGTCCAAGAAGAAGGTCAAGTCCGAGCGCTGCGGGAAGGGCAAACGCTGGCGCGCCCGGTACGTGGATCCCAACGGGGTGGAACGGTCCCGATCGTTCGACACGAAAGCCGCGGCTCAGAAGTTCCTCGACGGCGATGTGACCACGAAGGTCGTCACCGGGACCTGGGTGGATCCGGACCGTAGCGGCGTGCTGTTCGAGGTCGTCGCCGAGAAATGGTATTCCACGAAGAAATTCCGCAAACCGAAAACGGTGGCCGGCTATCGGTCCCTGCTCGATCGAATCATTCTGCCGCGCTGGGGTTCGACTCCGCTTCGAGATATCGAATTCGAGGATATCCAGGAATGGGTGGTGACCCTGTCGGAATCCGGCAGTGCACGGTTTCAAGGCCGGGGATTGTCGGCGTCCCGGGTGATCCAGTCGTACCAGGTGCTCAGCCAAATCCTGCGGTTCGCGATCAAGGCGAAGCGGCTGGCGATCAATCCGGCCGAAGACGTCGACCTGCCGTCGATGATCGCGGGGGAGCGGCGCTATCTGAACCACCTGGAAGTGATGAAGCTCGGAATGGCGGCAGGCCGGTTCCGTCCGCTGGTGCTCACCTTGGCGTATACCGGCTTGCGGTTCGGTGAGGCCATTGCATTGCGTACCTCGGACGTGCTGCTGGATCAACGACGGATCCGGATCAGTCGTTCGGCAACTGCGGTGACCGGTCAGGGGATGGTGGAAACCGACACGAAGAACCACACCACCCGAGTGGTCCCGATACCGGGTCTGCTGGCGAAGGACCTAGAAAAACTCCTGACAGGGCGCCGGGCCGAAGCGCTGGTGTTCCCGAGTCACAAGGGCGGGTTCCTGACCTCGACGGAGTTCCGGTGGGTGTTCGACCCGGCTGCGAAAGAGGTCGGGCTCACAGGTGTTGTCCCGCACGGGCTCCGTCACACCGCGGCCTCGCTGGCCATCAGCGCCGGCGCCAATATCAAGGTCGTGCAGCGGATGCTCGGGCACAAGACGGCCACGCTGACGCTCGATCTGTACGGGCATCTGTTCCCGGATGATCTGGACTCGGTGGCCGACGGAATGGACCGTGGGGCTCGTGCTGCTGCGGACTCCCTGCGGACTGCGTGAGGGGGAGAGGAATGGTCTGGCATCGGAAATGCCATTCGACCTTGGTGCCGAGTGTGGGACTCGAACCCACACGTCCTTTCGGACAACGGTTTTTGAGACCGTCGCGTCTGCCAGTTCCGCCAACTCGGCGCACCGGTTGCACATGATATCCCCTCGAACCCCCGTTTACCGAATGGTGGGGTCCTAGGGCGCCCTGGTGGCCACTTTGCGCAGGGTACGGGTACTGGCGGTCCGGGTGAAAGGTAGTCTTTACAGCACCCGATCGCGTGACGGCGGATCGACGGCCGTGGATCGGCCGGATCCGCCGTCCGCGGTATCGGGACGAGGCATCGGAACCAGAGGGGTCGTTTATGAGCACTAGTGCGGACGCCGCGGCGAAACGTGTGGTCGTCGCCGAGGATGAGGCGTTGATCCGGATGGATCTGGTCGAGATGCTGACCGAAGAGGGGTATCGCGTGGTGGGGGAGGCCGGCGACGGCCAGCAGGCCGTGGACCTCGCGGTGGAGCACCGGCCGGATCTGGTGATCATGGATGTGAAGATGCCGCGGCGCGACGGGATCGATGCCGCCGCCGAGATCGCGTCGAAACGAGTTGCGCCGGTGGTGATCCTGACCGCGTTCAGTCAGCGTGATCTGGTGGAGCGGGCCCGTGATGCCGGTGCGATGGCGTATCTGGTCAAGCCGTTCACCAAATCGGATCTGGTGCCGGCCATCGAGTTGGCGGCCAGCCGGTTCCACGAGATCACCGCGCTGGAGAGCGAGGTGGCGGGGCTGTCGGAGCGGCTGGAGACCCGCAAGCTGGTGGAGCGGGCCAAGGGTGTGCTGATGCAGACCCAGGGGCTGAGTGAGCCGCAGGCCTTCAAATGGATTCAGCGCACCGCGATGGATCGGCGGACCACGATGAAGGCGGTGGCCGAGGTGGTGCTGGAGAACCTCACCCCGCAGTAGGCCCTATAGTCCGCGCGTTCGTTCTTGTCGCCTCGGCCGGTGCTGTTTTTACTTCTCCGAAACACAAGCCGGAAAACAATTTGCGACGACATCATGCCGATGATCCGAATGTGACGCGGGATCAACATGGCGAGGTTATGTTTCTCACGAGCCGGCGTGGCCGGCTCCCTCGGCCGGCCGGGGTTTTGATGAGGAACATAGGGGAAGATCGTGCTTGGTTCGATATGGCTGTCGGGGGTGTCGCGCCGCGGCCGCACCGCGCGTGCGCTGATGGGTGTCACCGCGGCGGCGGCGCTGGTTCTGACCGGATGCAGTGAGAAGACCGCGGGTGATACGGAGGGGGCCGATACCGGCGGATTGTCCATCCAGCCGTTGCTGCAGGTCGACGACGCGGGTAAGGAGGTCCCGGCCGCCGATACCGCCGCCGCGGCCGATCCGGCCGGCGACGGTTCCGCGACCTGCCCGCCGACCACCTCCGTCGCCATGGCCGGTGCGCTGACCGGCCCGGACGCGGCTCTGGGCATCAATATCGTCAACGGTGTGAAGCTGGCGCTGGATCAGCACAACAAGGCCAATCCGGGCTGCCAGATCACGCTGAAGGAATTCGACACCGAGGGCGATCCGCAGAAGGCCAGCCAGGTGATCCCGCAGATCGTCAACGATCCCTCGGTGATCGGGCTGGTCGGGCCGGCGTTCTCCGGCGAGACCAAGGCCACCGGACAGATCCTCAGTGACGCGGGGCTGGTGTCGGTGAGTTCTTCGGCCACCAACGCCACCCTGACCGAGAACGGCTGGAAGTCCTTCTTCCGCGGTCTGGCCAACGATGACGTACAGGGACCGTCGGTGGCGAAGTACCTGGTGGATACCGCCGGGTACAAGAAGGTGTGCGTGGTCCAGGACAACACCGATTACGGTGTCGGCCTGGCCGCCAGTATCACCGAGGGGCTGGGTGCGGCCGCCGATCCCGCGTGCGCGGCGAGCATCAAGAAGGGTGACAAGGACTTCTCCGCCACGGTCACCAAGATCTCGGGTGCGCAGCCGGACGCGATCTTCTATTCCGGTTATTACGCCGAGGCGGCGCCGCTGGTGCAGCAGTTGCGGTCCGGCGGGGTGGACGCGACCTTCGTGTCCGCCGACGGCACCAACGACCCGCAGTTCGTCTCCCAGGCGGGTGGCTCCGCGAAGGGCGCCGTGCTGTCCTGCCCGTGTGGTCCGGCGCCGGACGAATTCGCCACCGCCTACGAGGAACTGCACGGTCAGGCGCCGGGTGTGTACTCGGTGGAGGCCTACGATCTGGCGACCATCCTCGCCCTCGGTATCGACGGCGGAAAGCTGACCCGGCCCGATCTGCTGGAGTTCGTGCGCGGCTACAGCGGTGACGGGCTGGCGCGGCATTACCAGTGGAATGCCGACGGCGAACTGTCGAACGCGCTGATCTGGATCTACGAGGTCGGATAGCGGGTTCGCGAGCGGTGCGCGCGCCCGAGGGTGCCGGGGCGCGTACCGCTCGCTGCTCGCAAGTGGGCCGACGATGATGAGGGCGGATTACGAATGACAGCATCCATGCCGGCCGAGGTGGCCGTCTGGGCGCAGGGATCGATCGATTTCAACTACGAGGGCGTGATCGATCAGTTCTGGAGACTGACGGTCGACGGCCTGTCCTACGGGGCGATCTACGCGCTGGTGGCCGTGGGCTACACCCTGGTCTACGGGGTTCTGCGGTTGATCAACTTCGCGCATTCCGAGGTGTTCATGCTCGGTATGTTCGGGCAGTACGTGGGACTGATGCTGCTGGGCTTCGCGCCGAGTGGCAACGTCTACAGCGAGGGCGTTGTCCTCACGGTCACCTATCTGGCGCTGGCAATGGTCTTCGGTATGGCGGTCTCCGGTGCGGCCGCGGTGGGGCTCGAACGCGTGGCCTACCGGCCGTTGCGCCGGCGCGGCGCCAGACCACTGACCTTCCTGATCACCGCGATCGGCATGTCCTTCGTGCTGCAGGAATTCGTGCATTTCATCCTGCCGAAACTGTGGCCGGATCTGGGCGGCACCAACGCTCAGCAGCCGATCATGCTGGTCGAGCCGTCGGTGCAGTTCACCATCGGCGGCGCCGAGGTCACCAATGTGACCCTGGTGATCGTGGTATCGGCGGTGGCGCTGGCGGTGCTGGCCGATGTGCTGGTCAACCGCACCCGATTCGGGCTCGGTATCCGCGCGGTGGCCCAGGATCCCGATACCGCGACGCTGATGGGTGTTTCGCGGGAGCGGATCATCATGCTGACGTTCCTCATCGGCGGTCTGCTGGCCGGTGCCGCCGCGATGCTGTTCGTGCTGAAGATCCCGAACGGCATCATCTACTCCGGCGGTTTCGTCCTCGGCATCAAGGCGTTCTGTGCCGCTGTGCTCGGCGGGATCGGGAACCTGCGGGGCGCGCTGCTGGGCGGGCTGGTGCTCGGCGTGGTGGAGAGCTACGGGCAGATGTTCTTCGGGACCGAATGGCGCGATGTGGTGGCGTTCGTGGTGCTGGTGCTGGTGCTGTTCTTCCGGCCGACCGGCATTCTCGGTGAAAGTCTCGGGAGGGCCCGCACATGAGCACAGCGACAACCGCGACCGCCGGACGGCGCGGGCTCGGCGACGAGATCCGCGCCTGGTGGGCCGGGCTGAGCCGGCCGGCGCAATGGGCGGTGGGGGTGCCGGCGCTGGTACTGCTGGCCCTGCTGCCGCTGTTCCCGCCGCCGCTGCTGGATACCCCGGGTACCAGTTTCGGTGGGGTGATGGCGCAGTTCGCCATGTACGCGCTGATCGCGATAGGTCTCAATGTCGTGGTCGGCCAGGCCGGGCTGCTGGACCTCGGTTATGTCGGCTTCTACGCGGTCGGTGCCTATACCGTCGGCCTGCTGACCAGCCCGAACAGCCCCTGGAACCAGACCGACGGCGGGTGGCTGAATTCCGACTGGGCCTGGCTGGCCTGTGTTCCGCTGGCGATTCTGGTGACCGCGGTCGCCGGATTGATCCTGGGGTCGCCGACGCTGCGGCTGCGGGGTGACTATCTCGCCATCGTGACCCTCGGATTCGGCGAGATCGTGCGGTTGCTGGCCGACAATCTCGGCGAACTGACCAACGGAAGCCTGGGTCTGTCGGGTATCGCCTATCCGCGGGTGGGGGAATCCGAGACCCATCCCAACGGCGTGTTCTCCGCCGGCAACGTCGGCAACCCGGACAGTTCCGATCTGCTGGAACGGGCCAATTCCGGTACCTGGTGGTATTGGGTCGGCATGATCGCGGTGGTCGCGGTACTGCTGCTGGTCGGCAACCTGGAACGCAGCCGGGTGGGGCGGGCCTGGGTGGCCATCCGTGAGGACGAGGACGCCGCCGAGATCATGGGTGTGCCCACGTTCAAGTTCAAACTGTGGGCGTTCATGATCGGCGCCGGAATCGGTGGACTGTCGGGCGCCCTGTTCGCCGGACAGGTGCAGTTCATCAATCCGACCGGATTCAACATCATCAACTCGATGTTGTTCGTGTGCGCGGTGGTGATCGGCGGATCCGGCAACAAGCTCGGGGTGATCGTCGGCGCCTTCCTGGTGGTGTATCTGCCGAACCGGTTGATGTCGGTGGAGATCGCCGACGACGGCACCACCGGATATGTGCAGCTGGCGATTGTGGCGGTCGTGTTCGTGGCGCTGCTGGCGGGCTGGCGGCTGTGGGCCCGGAACCTGACCGGTCTGCCGCGCTGGGCCTATCTCGCGGTGTCGGTGCTGGCGGCGGTGTACGCGGTGCTGCTGCTGAGCAGTGTGCTCATGACCTATGCCGGTGGCGCGAAGAGTCTCGGTGACCTGAAGTATCTGTATTTCGGTATCGCACTGGTGGTGATGATGATCCTGCGACCCCAGGGCCTGTTCCCGGTCCGGCAGAAGCTGCTCGCCTACGGCAGGCAGATCGTCCGCGCGGTTCGCCGCCCGGTGGGCGGCCCGACTGCGGAGGCGGCATCGTGACCGGACCCCACGCGGGCGACGCCCTGTTCGACAACGAGGATATGGCCGCGGGGTATGCCGCGCCCGCGCCCGCGCCGGGCTCGGCGGGGGTCGTGGATGTGACCGCCGTCGATCCGGCGCTCGGCGATGCCGAGACCGTGGCCGAAGTGGTGGCCGCGCACCGTGCGATCCGGACCGAGGTGGGTGAGCCGCTGCTGAGCACGCAGGATCTCACCGTGCGCTTCGGTGGGCTCACCGCGCTGGATTCGGTGAGTTTCGACATCCGGCGCGGGGAGATCCTCGGTCTCATCGGACCCAACGGCGCCGGGAAGACCACCTGCTTCAACGCGATCACCGGTGTGTACCGGCCGGCCGCGGGCACCGTGTACTTCGACGGAAAACCGCTGACCAAGACGAAGCGGAACGCGATCACCCGGCTGGGGATCGCCCGCACCTTCCAGAACGTCCGGTTGTTCGGGGAGATGACCGCCCTGGAGAACGTGGTCGTGGGCACCGACGCCCGCCATCGCACCTCGGTGGCAGGGGCCATCCTGCGCAGCGCCCGGCATCGGCGGGAGGAGCGCGACGCCGTCGAACGCGGTATGGCGCTGCTGGAGTTCGTGGGTATCGCGCCGCGCGCGGTCGAGAAGGCCCGCAACCTCTCCTACGGCGATCAGCGGCGGCTGGAGATCGCGCGGGCCCTGGCCACCGAGCCGAAACTGCTGTGCCTGGACGAACCGGCCGCCGGATTCAACCCGAGCGAGAAGTCCGCGCTCATGGATCTGATCCGCAAGATCCGGGACGACGGTTTCACCGTATTGCTGATAGAGCACGATATGCGGCTGGTGATGGGCGTCACCGATCGCATCGTGGTGCTGGAGTTCGGCCGCAAGATCGCCGACGGGCTGCCCGCGGACATCCGCACCGATCCGGCCGTGATCGCGGCGTATCTGGGTGTGCCCGACGACGAACTGACCGATGCCGACGTCTCGGCGTCCACGGTCGCGCTGCGCGCGGAGCGGGACGAGGAATCCGGCGGAACGGAGGAACGGCGATGAGCGCGGCGGGCGCCGGGGGCGAGAAATTCGGCGTGGAGCCGCTGCTCGAGGTCGAGGATATCGTCGTTCGGTACGGCAGAATCCAGGCACTGCACGGTATTTCGCTGCGGGTCGCGGAGGGGGAGCTGGTGACCCTGCTGGGCGCGAACGGCGCCGGTAAGACCACCACCATGCGTGCGCTGTCGGGACTGCTGCCGCTCAGTGGTGGGCGGATCCTCTTCGAAGGTCGTGATATCAGCCGGTTGAAGGCGCACGAACGGGTTCTCGCCGGATTGGTCCAGGCACCCGAGGGCAGAGGCGTGTTTCCCGGGATGACCGTGCGTGAGAACCTCGATATGGGTTGTTATGCAAGGCCGTTCAAGAAGAAGACCGATCACGACGCGGCCCTGGAGCGGGTGTTCGGGCTCTTCCCGCGCCTGCGGGAACGGCAGAAACAAGTCGGCGGCACCCTGTCCGGCGGCGAGCAGCAGATGGTGGCGATCGGCCGGGCGCTGATGGCGCGGCCCCGGCTGCTGCTGCTCGACGAACCGTCGATGGGCCTGGCGCCGATGATCATCCAGCAGATCTTCCGGATCATCGCCGAGATCAACGCTACGGGTACCACGGTGCTGCTGGTGGAACAGAACGCCCGGCAGGCCCTGGCGCGCAGCGACCGGGGCTACATCATGGAGACGGGTGAGGTCACCAAAACCGGGCCCGGCCGGGAACTGCTCGACGATCCGGCGGTCCAGGCCGCGTACCTCGGCGTCGGCTGACGCGCGGGTCGTGCGGGCCGCGGGTGGGCCGCTACGACCCGGCGAGCGCCGGGACCGACCGTGCCCGTGGTCCGTCGCTCCGGCGGCCTGCCCGGTTGTCGGGGGGAGTCCCTAGACTCTCCGGGTGTGACCCCACCGACCACCGCGCAGCCGACCGCCCCTGCTTCCGCCGATGCCTCCGGATCCTCGGGGGAGCGGCCCAGGCTGCTGCTATTGGACGGGCACTCGCTGGCGTACCGGGCGTTCTACGCGTTGCCGGCGGAGAACTTCCAGACGGTCACCGGTCAGACCACCAACGCGGTGTACGGCTTCACCGCCATGCTCATCAACCTGCTGCGCGACGAGAAGCCCACGCATATCGCGGCCGCGTTCGACGTCTCCCGCCAGACCTTCCGGGTGGACGCCTACCCGGAATACAAGGCGAACCGGTCCAAAACGCCCGACGAGTTCCGCGGCCAGGTCGAGCTCACCAAGGAGGTGCTGGGCGCGCTCGGGGTACCGGTGATGGCGATCGAGGGTTACGAGGCCGACGACATCATCGCCACCCTCACCACCCAGGCCGTGCCCCAGGGTTTCCGGGTTTCCATCGTCACCGGTGACCGCGACGCGATCCAGCTGGTCAACGACGATGTCACCGTCCTCTACCCGAAGAAGGGCGTCTCCGACCTCACGCGTTTCACACCCGAAGAGGTCGTGGGCAAATACGGACTCAGCCCCACCCAGTACCCGGACTACGCGGCGCTGCGCGGCGACCCCAGCGACAATCTGCCCGGTATCCCCGGCGTGGGGGAGAAGACCGCCGCGAAGTGGATCCGTGAATACGGCGATCTGAACACCCTCGTCGACAAGGTCGACGAGGTGCGCGGCAAGGTCGGCGACGCGTTGCGCGCCAACCTCAGCAGTGTGGTGCTCAACCGTCAGCTCACCGAAATGGTCCGCGACGTACCCCTGCCCTACACGCCGGACCAGCTGGCCCAGGGCGCGTGGAACCGGGAACGGATCCATCAGCTGTTCGACGATCTGGAATTCCGGGTACTGCGCGACCGGCTCTTCGAGACGCTCGCACCGCCGACCATCGAGGCCGAGGCCGGCTTCGAGATCAGCGGCAGCACACTGGAACCCGGCAGTATCGGCGATTGGCTGGCCGAACACGCGAAAGCGGAATCCCGGCACGGACTCTCCCTGTCCGGAACCGGCGTACCCGCCGCCGGTGATGTCCGGGCCCTCGCCATCGCCGGTGCCGACGGGGAATCCGGCTATGTCGATATCACCGCCCTCACCGCCGAGGACGAGGCCGCACTGGGCGCCTGGCTGGCCGACCCCACCCGGTACAAGGCGCTACACGAGGCCAAGAGCGCGATACACGCCCTGCGTGGTCGCGGCTGGACCCTCGCCGGACTCACCAGCGATACCGCGCTCGCGGCGTACCTGGTCCGGCCCGGTCAGCGCAGCTTCAACCTCGACGATCTCTCGCTGCGCTACCTGCACCGCGAACTACGCAGCGAAACCGACGCCACCCCGCAGCTGTCGTTGCTCGACGCCGAGGACGCGGTCGACGCCGAACTCGCGCAGAACGAGATGCTGCGCGCCCGCGCCGTCGCCGACCTGGCCGATGCCCTCGACACCGAGCTCGCGAAGATCGAATCCACGCCACTGCTCGACGAGATGGAACTGCCGCTGCTCGGCGTGCTCGCCGAACTCGAGGACGCCGGAATCGGTGTCGACACCGACCGCCTCGGCGAACTGCAGCGGCAGTTCGCCGACAAGGTCACCGAAGCCGCCGACGCCGCCTACGGGGTCATCGGTAAACAGATCAACCTGGGCTCGCCCAAACAGCTGCAGGTGGTGCTGTTCGACGAACTCGATATGCCGAAGACCAAACGCACCAAAACCGGCTACACCACCGACGCCGACGCGCTGGAATCGCTCTACGAGAAGACCGAGCACCCGTTCCTGCAGCATCTGCTCGCCCACCGCGACGCCACCCGGCTGAAGGTCACCGTCGACGGCCTGCTCAAAGCCGTCGCCGACGACGGCCGCATCCACACCACCTTCAACCAGACCATCGCCGCCACCGGCCGGTTGTCCTCCACCGAACCGAACCTGCAGAACATTCCGATCCGCACCGATACCGGCCGGATGATCCGCGACACCTTCGTCGTAGGCGACGGCTACGAATCGCTGATGACCGCCGACTACAGCCAGATCGAAATGCGCATCATGGCCCACCTCTCCGGCGACGAAGGCCTGATCGAGGCCTTCAACTCCGGGGAAGACCTGCACAGCTTCGTCGCCTCGAAAGCCTTCGATATCCCGATCGGCGAGGTATCCCCGGAACTGCGCCGCCGCATCAAGGCGATGTCCTACGGCCTGGCCTACGGGCTCAGCTCCTACGGACTGTCCGCCCAGCTGAAGATCAGCACCCAGGAGGCGAAGGAGCAGATGGACATCTATTTCTCCCGCTTCGGCGGAATCCGCGACTACCTGCAGGCCGTGGTCGAACAGGCCCGCAAGGTCGGCTACACACAAACCCTCTTCGGGCGCCGCCGCTACCTGCCCGACCTCGACCACAGCAATCGCCAGCGCCGCGAAGCCGCTGAACGAATGGCCCTCAACGCCCCCATCCAGGGCACGGCCGCCGACATCATCAAAGTCGCGATGATCAACGTGCACCGCGCCCTGGCCGATTCCGGCCTGCGCTCCCGCATGCTGCTGCAGATCCACGACGAACTCGTCTTCGACGTGGCCCCCGGTGAACAGGACCAACTCCGCGAACTGGTCCTGGACAAAATGTCCTCCGCCATCGAACTCTCGGTCCCCCTGAGCGTCTCGGTCGGCGTCGGCCGCAGCTGGGACGCTGCCGCACACTGAAATATCCTGGACGGATGCGACCATCCGGATAAAGACGTGAGATGTCCGCGAAGGCGGCCCCGTACTACGCAGCGCCCGGGCCCGCTACCAGCGTCACCACCCGGTTCCGATCCGAATCGGGCTCAATCCATTGGATGGGTCACGTTCTCGGTGCCGAGTTCAGCGAGGCCCTGAAAGGGTTCGGCCCGCGTCTGCTGTCAGCCCTCGAAGCGCATGTGGCGAAGCCACGAGTCTCGAGG
>NZ_JBEZYU010000073.1:0-22800 GCF_040638875.1 Nocardia sp. NPDC024068
GCGAAACCCCGCTCACCGAAGCCGAAGTGCACGGCAACCTCACAGCCCTCGAAGCGCACGTGGCGAAGCCACGAGTCTCGAGGGCTGACAGCAGACGCCAAGAGGGCCGAACCCCGCGCGCGCCAGCGCGCCAATAAACACAGCACCTTCACGAGCAAGGCCACCTGCCCCACCTTCACGAGCAACGTCACCCACCCCACCTTCACGAGCAACGTCACCCACCCCACCTTCACGAGCAACGTCACCCACCCCACCTTCACGAGCAACGTCACCCACCCCACCTCCGCGCGCAACGTCACCCGTCCACCCTCATGTAAGCGCTCAACAGCCCCAACCCATCGATGGGCAACAGCACATCACCCCCCAGTAGGCTCAACCTGTCTGCCCACCGCCTAGGAAGCCTGCTACTTGAGATATTTCTACGATTCGGAGTTCATCGAGGACGGTCGTGTTATCGATCTTGTTTCGATCGGCGTCGTCTGCGAGGACGGGCGCGAGTTCTACGCCGTCTCCTCCGAGTTCGACGCGGGGCGGGCGGGACCGTGGGTGAACAAGAACGTGCTGCCGAAACTTCCTCCGACTACTTCCCCACTGTGGAAGTCCCGGACGCAGATCCGCGATGAGCTGTATCGGTTTCTGGTACCCCGGCCCACGGTGCAGCCGGAGATGTGGGCCTGGGTGGCGGCCTACGACCATGTGGTGCTCTGCCAGCTGTGGGGCTCGATGGTGGATCTGCCGGCGGCGCTGCCCCGCTACACCAACGAGTTGCGCCAGCATTGGGAGGCCCACGGACGGCCTGAGTTGCCGGCGCCGCCGCGGGACGCCCATGACGCCCTTGCCGACGCCCGGCACAATCTGGCCAAGTTCGAGGCCATCGAGTCGGCGCGGCGGCGGCGCGCGAGCTGATCCGCTCCCGGACGCACCATACGAAAGGCCCCCTGGATCTTGGATTCCAGGGGGCCTTTCGCTGTGGTGCGATCAGTGACCGTGCTGACCGTTGCCGTTGGAGCCGGCTTCGTCCTGCACTCGTTTGAGGACGGCGAGCTGCTTGTGCTCTTCCTCCAACTCGGTCGCGAAATGCTGTTCGCTCTCTTCGCGGGGGTCCGGGCGCAGGAAGCTGCCGGTACCGGGCTGCCCGGCCGAACCGAGCTGGTTCATCTTCTTCGGCACGACCGCACCCTGGTATTCCAGCGGCAGCGGGTGGCCGTGGTGGTCGACCGGGCCCAGCGGCTGGTGCACCTCGATGTACTCACCGTGCGGCAGTCGCTTGATGACGCCCGTCTCGATACCGTGCTCCAGCACCGCCCGATCGCTGCGCTGCAGGCCGATGCAGAACCGGTAGGCGAGGAAGTACGCCAGCGGCGGCGCCACCAGCAGGCCGATTCGGCCGATCCAGGTGGTCGCGTTCAGCGAGATATCGAACTTCAGCGCGATGATGTCGTTGACGCAGGACAGCGTGAGCACCACGTAGAACGTGATGGCCATGGCGCCGATCGCGGTGCGGACCGGAACGTCGCGCGGCCGCTGCAGCAGGTTGTGCCGGGCGGTGTCGCCGGTCAGCTTCTTCTCGATCCACGGATAGGTGACCAGCACCGCGAACACCAGACCCATGATCAGGGCCACCCAGAACGCCGCCGGGATGGTGTAGCGGCCCAGATACAGCTCCCACGGCGGCATCAGACGCGCCATACCGTCGGTCCACATCATGTAGAAGTCCGGCTGCGACCCGGCGGACACCTGCGACGGGTTGTACGGACCGAGGTTCCAGATCGGATTGATCTGCAGCAGCCCGCCCATGAGCGCGACGAACCCGAGGGTGAACGCGAAGAACGCACCCTGGTCGGCGGCGAACACCGGCACGATCCGGGAACCGACGACATTCTTCTCGGTACGTCCCGGCCCGGGGAACTGGGTGTGCTTCTGGTACCAGACGATCGCGACGTGCGCGGCGATCAGTGCCAGCATGATGCCCGGCAACAGTAGTACGTGAGCGATGTAGAGGCGCGGAACGATGATCTCGCCGGGGAAGTCCCCGCCGAACATCAGCCAGTGCAGCCAGGTGCCGACCACCGGAACGCCGATGGTGATACCGGAGAACGCCGCCCGCAGGCCGGTGCCCGACAGCAGGTCGTCGGGCAGCGAGTATCCGAAGAAGCCCTCGAACATGGCCAGGATCAGCAGCAGCGAGCCGATCACCCAGTTCGCCTCACGCGGCTTGCGGAACGCGCCGGTGAAGAAGATGCGGAACAGGTGAATGATGATCGAGGCCGCGAACAGCAGCGCCGCCCAGTGGTGTACCTGCCGGACGAACAGACCGCCGCGCACCTCGAAGGAGATGTTCAGCGCGGTCTCGTAGGCCCGCGACATACCGACGCCGCGCAGCGGCTGGTAGGCGCCGTCATAGGTGACGTGGGCCATCGAGGGGTCGAAGTACAGCGTCAGGTACACACCCGACAGCAGCAGGATGATGAACGCGTACAGCGCGATCTCACCCAGCAGGAACGACCAATGGGTGGGGAACACCTTGTTGATCGATCGTTTCACGAAGGCGGCGGCGCGGTAGCGCTCGTCCATCTCGTTGGCTTGTGCCGCGAGCTTGCTTCCAGCACTCATGATCGACGCTCCCAGAAGGCCGGGCCGAGGGGTTCGATGAAGTCACCGTTGGCGACCAGGTACCCCTCTGAGTTTACGGTGATCGGCAACTGCGGCAGCGCCCGGGCGGCGGGACCGAAGATCGGCTTACCCCATTCGGTCGCGGAGAACTGCGACTGATGGCACGGGCACAGGATCCGGTTGGTCTGCTGTTCGAACAGCGAGGTCGGGCAGCCGAGGTGGGTGCAGATCTTCGAATAGGCGAAGTAGTCGCCGAAGTTGAAGCTCTCCTGGCCCTTGCGTTTGATCGCGTTCTTCGCGTCCTCGGGGCGCAGCCGGATCATCATCACGGCGTTGCGGATACCACGCAGCGACTGGAGGGTCGCGTGCTCGTCACCGCGCCAGGATTCCTTCCACGGGAAGACGGTCTCCATGGCGCCGGCGTCCAGATCCTCCGGGCGCACCAGCACGATGTCCTGCGGGCGGCCGGTATCGCGGCGGATGTAGACGGTCTCGCCCGGGAAGTCCGGGGTCCAGCCCGACACCCACAGCGGCGATTTGTCGCCCTTGGCCCACGGGTTCTTCACCATGCCGCCGACGAACACCAGCAGAGCGCCGATACCGAGCACGCCGACGCCGGCGCCCGCGGTGCGGGTGATGAGCTTGCGGCGGCCCAGGGTGGAGGTGTCGAGGGCGTCGGTCAGTTCGGCGGCCAGGGTGCGCCGCTCGACCTCCGCGGATTTGCCGTCGTGGCGATCCTGCACCGACAGTTCGGCGGGGATGAACTTCTTACGGATCAGTACCACCGCGATACCGATGGCCAGGATCGCGATACCGAAGGTCAGGCCGTAGAGCGGGGTGGCGAGCGAGTACAGGCCGTGGCCGCTGTCCTCTTTGCCCTTGTACTCCCAGGGCCAGAACAGGAACACACCCACCAGCGCGGCCGCGGCCAGCCCGGAGATCGCGAACCACATCGCGACCTGCCGTTCGGCGCGCTTCTCCGCGCGCGTTCCCGGCACCGGCCAGCGTTCGCGCCGGTAGATGACCTCTACACCGTCGCGCGCGGTACCGAGCTCGACCAGCTCGTCCCGCGACATCGCGTCCAGTTCGGCCTCGGTCGGTTCCGCCGGGGTCGCGGCCGCGGAATCTTTGTCCAGGCGACCCATCTCGTTTCGCTCCTGTTCTCCACTCATGGCTGTTAAGTCCTCGATCCGATCCAGATCGCCGCACCCACGACCGCCACGATGCCGATGGCCCAGATGGCGAGGCCTTCGGTGGCGGGACCGAAGCCGCCCAGGCCCCAGCCGCCGGGGGTCTTGGCCTCGGCCGAGTCCTTGACGTAGGCGATGATGTCGCGCTTCTCTTCCGGGGTGAGCTGCCGGTCGGAGAATTTCGGCATGTTCTGCGGGCCGGTGATCATCGCGGCGTAGATCTGCTGCTCGGAGGCGGGATCCAGCGGCGGGGCGAACTTACCCGAGGACAGCGCGCCGCCCCGGCCGGTGAAGTTGTGGCAGGACGCGCAGTTCATCCGGAACAGCTCGCTACCCCGGCCGATATCGCCGCCGCGCAGCGACTCCTGGGCGATCTCGCCGTTGGCGTCGCGGATCACGGTCGGTCCGCCGCCGTTCGCGGCGACATAGGCACCGATGGCGTCGGTCTGGTGGGCGTCGAACTTCACGGGTTTGCGTTCGGCCTGCGCTTCGTTACGCGTCATCGGCATACGCCCGGTCGACACCTGGAAGTACACGGCCGCTTCGCCGACGCCGATGAGGCTGGGACCGCGGTCGGGCACACCTTGCAGGTTCGCGCCGTGACAGGTGATGCACGAGGTCTCGTACAGCTGCTGGCCCTCACGGATCAGCGCCACCGAATCCTCGTTCGCCGTGGCGACCTGCGGTTCGGGTGTGAGCGCCGAGGCGAGGAATCCGGCTCCGACGAGACCCACCAGCAGCGCGAGCCCGCCCGCTATCCGTCGGCGGACGCGGCGCTGCCTGCGCTGTTTGCTGGCCTCGCCGTGCCCACCGCTGGCGGGCGCTGGCGCTGTCGGGGGCGATGAACTCATCTGTGTCCCTTTGGAGTAGACGGAACCGGGCTGGTCGGTGCTTTGTTTTGCTTCCGAGCTACGCCTGCGTGGTTACGCTGCGCTACCTCCTCCGGCGCTGACGCTCGGAAGCCGGCCGATGTCACTGGACGAAATAGATCACGGCGAACAGCCCGATCCAGACGATGTCGACGAAATGCCAGTAGTACGAGACGACGATCGCGGCGGTGGCCTGCGCCGGAGTGAACTTACTCAGCTTGGTACGCGCGAGCAGCATCAGGAAGGCGATCAGACCACCGATGACGTGCAGACCGTGGAAGCCGGTGGTGATGTAGAACACCGAACCGTAGGAGCTCCCGGCGATCGAGGTCCCCTCCGCGACCAGGTGGTAGTACTCGTAGGCCTGACCGGCCACGAAGAAGGCCCCCATGAAGAAGGTCAGTGTGTACCAGCGGCGCAGCCCGAACACATCACCGCGCTCGGCCGCGAACACGCCCATCTGGCAGGTGAACGACGAGGCGATCAGCACGGCGGTGACCGGGATGGCGAGCGTGATGTTCAGCTCGGTCGGCGGCATCGGCCACTCGGGCGCCTGACTGCGCGCGACGAAGTACATCGCGAAGAGGCCGGCGAAGAACATCAGCTCGCTGGACAGCCAGATGATGGTACCGACGCTGACCATGTTGGGCCGGTTCAGCGAATGCACACGCTGGGTTATGGCCGATCCTGAGGTACCTACTGCGGTCGTCACGGGGGTAAGTATGACTCTTCGTAGTACGACAGTCGAAGTCGGGTTCCCCACTCGATCATTTGTGTCGGGATTCACCGGCTCAGTGAGGCTCTCGACCAGGTTCGGCGTGTCGCACGCGGGCGCGCGGCGGGAAACACCCGAACTGCGCCGATGATGTCGTGCGGTGACGAAACGGTCACGCGGTTTAGGGTATGCGTGACCGTTCGGTCACCCGCAATCGGTGCGACGAGGAGATTGAGATGAGCGTGCGCAGCTGGCCCCAGATGCTCGGGGCCCTCGCCGACGGACAAGACCTCACCGCGGACGATACGACCTGGGTGATCGACGAAATCTTCACCGACAACTCCACCTCCGCGCAGATCGCCGCGTTCGGCGTCGCGATGAAGATCAAGGGCCCGACACCGGCCGAGCTGTCCGGTATGGCCCGCGGCATGCTCGGGCACGCCCGTCTGGTGAAGGTCGACGGCGACGCGGTGGACATCGTGGGCACCGGCGGGGATCGATCGGGTTCGGTCAACATCTCCACGATGTCCTCGATCGTGGTGGCGGCGGCCGGGGTGCCGGTAGTCAAGCACGGGAACCGGGCCGCCACCTCCAAGAGCGGCGGCGCGGATGTCCTCGAGGCGCTCGGGGTGAAACTGGCGCTGGGTCCCGAATCGGTGGCCCGCTGCGTCCGGGAGGTGGGCATCGGGTTCTGCTTCGCCCCGCTGTTCCACTCCGGTCTGCGCTTCGCCGGTCCGGCGCGAAAGGAGATCGGGATCCCGACCGTGTTCAACGTGCTCGGCCCGCTCACCAATCCGGCGCAGCCCCGGGCCGGTCTGGTCGGTTGCGCGTTCGACGATCTGCTGGAAACCATCGCCGGGGTGTTCGCCGATCGCGGCGCGGGCGCCCTGGTGGTCCGGGGACGCGACGGCCTGGACGAGATCACCACCTCCGATGTCACCGACGCCTACGTGGTCACCGGCGGGACCGCGCGGCGGACGGTGATCGACCCGCTACGCCTCGGCATCCCCCGGGTGGACCTGGATGCGCTCCGGGGCGGGGACGCCCAGGTGAACGCCGGGGTCGCACGGGACGTGTTCGCCGGCAACCCCGGTGCGGTGCGCGATGCCGTGCTGGTGAACTCGGCCGCCGCGATCACCGCCTACGACCTGTCACGCGGCGCGGAACTCGCCGACGACCTCGACGACCATCTGACCGCCGGGATCGAGCGCGCGGCCACCGCCATCGACAGCGGTGCGGCGGCGGCCCTGCTCGACCGCTGGGCCGCGCTCACCCGCACCCTGGGCGACGACTGAACGCGCGCCGGGATCACTCCCCGATCGAGAACCCGGCTTCGACATCGGCGCGTGAATAGGATTTGAACGCGATATGGGTGACGGTGCGCTGGACGCCGGCCACCTTGTCGATCCGCGCGGTGACCACTTCGGCGACCTGTTCGTGGTCGCGAACCCGGACCAGCGCGATCAGATCGACGTCCCCGGCGCAGGAGTACACCTCGGCGACGCCCTCGGTATCGGCGACCGCCTGCGCGGTTTCCGGTATGCGGCCGTTGTCGGCCTGGATCAGCACGATCGCGGTAATCATGGGAACAGCCTAGGCGTACCTCCGCATTCGCTCCGGCCATGCGCGCCCACATGCCACCGACCCGCACACAACCCCGCCCCCGCCGACCTCGGCGTACCTCCGCATCCGCTCCGGCCGTGCGCGCCCGCATGCCACCGACCCGCACACAACCACCCACCCCCGCCGACCTCGGCGTACCTCCGCATCCGCTCCGGCCATGCGTATCCGCATGCCCCGGATCCCCGCACAGCATCATCCCGGTGCCGACCTGCGAACACCTCCGTGGTGCGCCGCCGCGGAGCCCAGCGCGGCCGGTACCCACCGCCGTTCGTCAGCCGTGTAGTTCGTCGTAGGTGGTCGCTTCCCGCGCGGCGCCCGCGGCCGCGGCCGCCGCTTCGGCCCAGTCGATCCACCGGCCGGCGCCGCCGACCGGTTCGGCGTATCCCTCGGCCGTGCGCACGATCCGCACACCGGGACGTTCCAGCCAGCGCAGGATGATCCCGGTCTCCTCCGGCGGCGCGCCGCGCAGCGGCGGTGTCGCGGCGAACCGCGCATCCAGCGGTAGTTCGGCTGGGGATATATCGCCCTGCGGCTCGGCCACCTCCGGGCCCGTGGGCACCACGGTCTGCGCCGCGGCGACGATCTGCTCCACCACCGGCATCGGCGGGACCCGGCGGGGCGCGGTCCCCGCGCCCGCGAGGCGGCCGTAGCGGATCACCGAGAATTCCCAGCCGCCCGCGCCATCGGGGTGCGCGGCGATCAGTTCGGGGACCCGGGCGAGCGCGGCGAGCCGCTGGGTACGGCGCAGGGCGCGGATGACGGCGGCGGCGCGGTCGCGCAGGCGGGCCGCGGCTTCGTATTGCTCCGCGGTGGCGTACTGCTCGATCCGGGCGAGCATCACCCGGATCGGGCCGTCGTCGGCGCCGGCGAACAGGGCGCGGGCGGCTGCCGGGGCGCCGGCGTACGCGGCGGCAGGGCGGGGCGCCGGAGCGGCGGCCGGGCACCCGCCCACGGCCTCGGGCACGCAGGTGTGCAGTGCGGACCGTGCCAGCCGGGTGGTGCAGGTGCGCAGTCCGCAGTACTCGGCGAGGGTAGCGGCGATATCGGCGGCCGCGGCCCGGGCGTGGAAGGGGCCCACCGCCGCGCCGGCCGGGTCACGGACCACGGTCAGCCGGGGAAAGGCTTCGGCGGTGAGCGCGATCCACCAGACCCGTTTCGGAAATTTCGAGCGCCGGTTGTACGGCGGGGCGTGGGCGCCGAGCAGCCGCAGTTCGCGCACCCCGGCCTCGAGGCCGTGCGCGCAGACCACATGGTCGACCCGGGTGGCCAGCCGTACCATCTCGCGGATCCGGCCCCGGGTCTCCGAGCCGGTGAAATAGCCGCGGACCCGGCGGCGCAGATTCACCGCCGTCCCTATATAGAGGACTTCGTCGGACGGACCGCGGAACAGATAGACCCCGGGGGCGGCCGGCAGCGACGCGGCGAGAGTGCGTTTGGCCCGCTGATCGGCGGTGACCTCCGGCAGATAGTCGATCAGCTCGGTGAGGCTGTGCACGCCCTGGTTGCCGACCCGCCCGATGAGCGCGTGCAGGACGTCCACGGTGGCCCTGGCGTCGTCGAGGGCACGGTGGGTGGGGGTGGTGCTCGCGCCTAGCAGCGGGGCGAGGGCACCGAGGCGCACCGAGGGGGCCTCGTCCCTGCCGAGGACCCGGCGGGCCAGCCGAACGGTGCACACCACCTGCGCGCGCGGCCAGGGGGTGTCGCATCGCATGGCCGCGGCTTTCAGGAAGGCGATATCGAATCGCGCGTTGTGCGCGACCAGTACCGCGCCGGCGGCGAACTCCAGGAATCCGGGCAGGACGGCCTCGATGGGAGGCGCGGCCCGCACCATCGCGGTGGTGATCCCGGTGATCTGCACGACCGCGGGCGGTATGGCGCGCCCGGGATCGACGAGGGTGGCGAATTCACCGAGCACCTCGCCGCCGCGGACCTTCACCGCTCCGATCTCGGTGATGGCGTCCTCGGCCGACCTGGTTCCGGTGGTCTCGAGGTCGACGACCACGAAGGTGGTGTCGTAGAGCGGGGTGTCGAGCTGGTCGAACGCCAGCTGCCGGGCGGGCAGCGGCTGGGCTTCGGACACGGCGGGCAGAGTACGGGCCGGGTCCGACAACTTCGCGTGACCGGATCGATATCTCCCGGACGCCGCCGGCGCCGACCCCGCGCGTTCCCAGCCGCTCCCACCCTTACCACCCAACTGTGCGTCAGTTCACACACGATGTGTATTAGCTATGTAATTGCCTGAATATCCGGAAAATGGTCGGAGGGCCCAAAACCGGGAAACCGGCCGGGGGCAAACGATTCGTCCGGGCACACCGGCGCCATTGTCCATCGACGGACACGCTCCCGCTCGAGCTGCGGAAAACAAGATCAATGCCGCGCCGGGCGGCGCGCGGAACACCCGATCACGACACCTCGGCTCACCCGGACGTAACCGGGGTGCAATCTCGGCCGCGCCTGTGATTTCTCTCGCACAATTTGCCCGCCGGAAACTGAGACCCGGACTTTCGCGGAGGCCGGAGACTTTACAAACCACCGTGATCCGTTCGTAATCTTTTCGAGACCTCGCGGAGTTCGGCGCACCAGAGCCGGTGGGCCGGGCGGGGAGATCGAAAGGACCGCATCATGGCGTTCACCACCGTCTCGCGACAGGCGCGGCGCGTTGCCGCAACCGGAGCCGTAGGCGCTGCCACCCTGGGCGCGTTCCTGCTCCCCGCCGCCCCGGCCGCCGCCCAGCCGGTGACCATCCACGGCGTGGGAACCTTCGAGATTCCCAACGAGATCCAGATCCCCGGCGGCATCCCCGGGGTCGAGGCGCCCGGATCCGCGGGCATCGCGCCCCCGTTCATCACCCCCACCAAGACCGCCGGCGAACTCGCCCTCGACGCGGCGCTGTCGAAGGTCGGATCGCCCTACGTCTACGGCGCCGCCGGACCGGACGCCTTCGACTGCTCCGGCCTGGTGCAGTGGTCGTATAGACAGGCCGGGCGTGAACTACCCCGCACCAGCGATGCCCAGCTGTCCCAGGGCGCGCCCGTCTCGATGAACGATCTGCAGCCCGGCGATGTCCTGTCCTTCTACGGCGGCGGCCACTCCGGCCTCTACGCCGGTGACGGGAACGTCGTGCACGCCTCCACCTCCGGCACCCCCGTCCGGGTGGCACCGATCTCCTCCATGCCGGTCGCGGGGGCCGTCCGCTACTGACTCCACGCCCCGTGGGAAGGTCCTACGCGCGGGCGGACATGACCGGCCGCGCCGTACTGGACACCCCACGGGGCGTTCCGTAATCTAATCGAGACCTTCACGGGCTTCATCGCACAAGGCGTCACAACGAGAGCGGGGCACGGCAGGCCGTGGCAACAGATCAGCGGAGTCATCGGAACCGTGGACGGGACCGAAGGCCCGGCCGCACCGTCCTCGCCGCCGGACTCCTCGCGGCGGCCCTGTACGGCGGCGGCCCCGCCGGGGCCGACCCCGCCCCCATGCCCGCCTCGGCCGGTGAAGCGGTCCAGCAGATGATCGACCTGTCCCGGCAGGCCGAACAGCTCAACCAGCAGGCCCTCACCACCCAGGCCGACCTCGACGCGAAACTCGCCGTGCAGCGCGACGCCGACGCCAAGGTCGCCGACGCCACCGCGGCGGTGGACGCGGCGCGCAACGAGGTCGCCAAGTACCGGCCGATGATCGACCGCACCGCCATCGCCGCCTACCAGGGCGCCCGGACCAACCGCATGTTCTCGGTGCTGGTCAGCGACTCCCCCCAGCAACTGCTGGACCAGATGTCGACGCTCGACGTGGTGACCGCGCAAACCGCCGATCAGCTCAAGCAGTACAAACGTGCCACCGACGCCGCGACCGCCGCGCAATCGGCGGCCCGCGCCGCCGCCGATACCGCCCGCACCGCCGCCGACCAGGCCAACGCCGTCCGCGGCGACGTGCAGCGCAAACAAACGGATCTGCAGAACGCGGTGGCCAAGGTCATCGAGGCCTGGGGCGCCCTGTCCACGGCCGACCGCAACGCCCTCGCCGGGTCGCCCTTCCCGCCCGGATTCGACCGCGACACCCTGCTCCGGGATCTCGTACCCGGTAGCGGTACCAGCGCCCTGGCCGCGGGCCTCACCCGCGTCGGCGACCCCTATGTCTGGGGCGCCACCGGCCCCGACCAATTCGACTGCTCGGGTCTGGTGCAGTGGGCGTTCGCACAGGTCGGCAAGCAGGTCCCGCGCACCAGTTCGGCGCAGGCCGCCTACGGCACGCCCGTCGACCGGTCCGAACTACAGCCCGGCGACGTGGTCTTCTTCTACGACGAGATCTCCCACGTCGGCATCTACGCAGGCAACGGCCTGATGCTGCACGCGTCCACCTTCGGAGTGCCGGTGGCCGTCGCCCCGATGGATTCCACCCCGTACCACTCGGCCCGCCGGTACTGAGCCCCGGAGCGCCGGCCACCGCACCTCGCCAATACTGTGGATCGCATGGCTCGAACTCTGCTGGTTACCAATGATTTCCCGCCACGGCCGGGAGGTATCCAGTCGTATCTGCAGGCGCTGGCCGGGCAGCTTCCCCCGGACGACCTGGTCGTCTACGCACCCCGGTGGCGCGGTGACAGCCATACCCGCTTCGACGCGAACCAGCGCTTCCAGGTGGTCCGGCACCCCACCACCCTGATGCTGCCGACCCCGGCGGTCGCGCGGCGGGCCCGCAAAGTCATGCGCGCCGAGGGGTGCGAATCGGTGTGGTTCGGCGCCGCCGCGCCCCTCGCACTGCTCTCCCCGCTCCTGCGCCGGGCCGGTGCCGAACGGATCGTCGCCAGCACCCACGGCCACGAGGTCGGATGGTCGATGCTGCCCGCGGCGCGGCAAGCGCTGCGGGTCATCGGCGAACAGACCGATATCGTCACCTACGTCAGCAAATACACCCGCGGCCGGTTCGCCGCCGCGTTCGGACCGAACGCCGCCCTGGAATACCTGCCCCCCGGCGTCGATACCGACACCTTCCGCCCCGACCCCGCCGCCCGCGCCGAACTCCGCGAACGCTACGGCCTCGGCGACCGGCCCACCGTGCTGTGCCTGTCCCGGCTCGTACCGCGCAAAGGCCAGGACGTCCTGCTCGTCGCGATGCGCCGGATCCGGGAACGGATTCCGGGTGCGGTCCTGGTCATCGCGGGCAGCGGCCCCTACGAAGACAGGCTGCGCGGACTCGCCGAAGCCCTGGGCGTTGCCGACGACGTGGTGTTCACCGGACGCGTCCCGTCGGCGGAACTCGCGGCCCACCACACCCTCGCCGATGTCTTCGCCATGCCCGCACGCACCCGCGGCGCGGGCCTGGACGTCGAAGGTCTCGGCATCGTCTACCTGGAGGCCTCGGCGACCGGCGTCCCGGTGGTGGCCGGAAACTCCGGCGGCGCACCGGAAACCGTTCTCGACGGCGAAACCGGCCGGGTGGTCGACGGCCGGCGCGCCGACCATGTCGCCGAAGCGATCGCCGATATCCTCGCCGACCCCGACCGCGCCGCCGCCATGGGCGCCGCCGGCCGGGCCTGGATCGAACGCCAATGGCGCTGGGACACCCTGGGCACCCGCCTGCGCGGATATATTTAGGCGGCGCTCGTGGCCCCTGGTGTCCCGGGTTCGGACTCCCGCGCCATAAACTCACGCGGGTGAGCAGTATCCAGGTCGCGGACCAAACATTTCTCGCCGCCCCGGGCGACGCGGTGGCGGCGGTGCTGGCCGCCCCGAGCAGGTGGCGGGGCTGGTGGCCGGATCTCGAACTGGATGTCCGGGAAGACCGTGGCGACAAGGGAATTCGCTGGTCGGTGCGGGGGGCACTATCCGGCACCATGGAAGTATGGCTGGAGCCTTCGCTGGACGGGGTGATCCTGCACTACTTCCTGCACGCCGAACCACCGCAGCCGCTGACGCCGCGCAAGCTGGCCGCGGCGAACCGGGCACGCCGGGTGGCGGGCAAGGTCATGTCCTTCGAGATCAAGGATCGTCTCGAAGGCGACCGGCCGGCCGGTGTCGACCCGCGCGAGAACTGACGTAACCCGTACCGCACCGCCGAAAGGAACCCCTGAGAACCTATGGCCGACCGGACCCAGAGATCGATCGTCATCGCGGCACCCGCGCGGCAGGTGATGTCTGTTATCGCCGATCTGGCGTCCTACCCGGAATGGGTATCGGCGGCCAAGTCCGTGGAGGTGCTGGAGTCCGGACCGGACGGTCGCGCGCGCACCGCCCGGTTCGTATTGGACGCCGGCGTGGTCAAGGACACCTACGTTCTGTCCTATACCTGGCAACCCGGCGATCGGGCTGTGAGCTGGACTCTGGTGAGCGGCGAGTTGCAGAAGGCGCAAGAGGGGCGCTACGAACTCGTCGAGCAACCTGACGGCGGCACCGAGGTGCGCTATGAACTGACCGTGGACCTGACCATTCCGATGATCGGCATGTTCAAACGCAAGGCGGAGAAGGTGATCACCGATACCGCGCTCAAAGAACTGAAGAAACGGGTCGAAGGCTGACCGGGCCGGGCCACACCGGCGACCGTCGCGCCGGTTCTCGCAACGCGCGACCGCGCACGCGTATCGAACTGTTCGTCGGCAAGGGCGGGGTCGGAAAAACGACCCTGGCCTGCGCACATGCGATGCGATGCGCCCGCGACGGGCGCCGCGTCCTGTTGGCGTCGCTGGATCAGGCGCATTCGCTGGGCGACGCGCTGGGGTTCCGGTTCGCGCACGACGCGGGCGCGGTTCCCGGGATCACCCGGGTGGTGCCGGGACTCGAGGTGATCGAGCTCGATTCGCTGGCACTGCTCGAGGACCGGTTCCGCACGGTGTCCGATCTGCTGCGCGCCGATACCGGGCATGAGCACGGCATCGATCTGGCCGCCCTGGATCCGGCCGAACTGACCGGCCTGCCGGGCGTGCAGGAACTGCTGATGCTGGTGGAGGTCGCACAGTACGCCGCCGACGACGAGTGGGATGTGATCGTGCTCGATTGCCCGCCCACCGCCGATATGCTGCGAATCGTCACGGCGCCCGAGACGGTGCTCGGATATCTGGACCGGGTCTGGCCGCCGCATCGGCGGATGATGAGCGCCGCCGGAGCCGATCTGCGCAGGGCCGTGCTGGCGGCCACAGTGCAGCGGATCGTCGCGGCGGTCACCGAGGTCCGCGACCTGCTGGCGGACCGGGACCGCACCGCCGCCCGGCTGATCGCCCTTCCCGAGCGGGTCGCGGTGGCCGAATCGGCGCGGGTGCGGTCGGCGACGGCGCTGCTCGGACTGCGGTTGGAGGCGGTGGTGGTGAACAAGGTGCTGCCGCCGGTGCCGGCACCGGGCCCGGAACCGCAACATCCGGCGGTGCACTGGTATCTGCACCGCTACGCCGAACAACTCGACGTCATCGAGGGCCTGCGCCGATCGATGCCGGAGGTCCCGGTACTGGTCGCCGGGCATACCGGGGCCGAACCCGTGGGAATCGGGCCACTGGCGGCGCTGTCGTGCGTGGCCGCGGCGCCGGCTCCCGGCTACGGGAAGCCGCCCGAGCGCGGCGATGCGACTCGTTCCATCCGCCACGAGGCCGGCCCGGGCCGCGCCGGCATCCACGACGGGACCGGCCCCGATCACGCGCCGGGGGTCGGCACGACCGCCGCCGGGCCCGCGGTGCGCTTGGAGTCGGGCAGCGGCCTGCAATCGGTGTACGCGCTGCGCATCCCGCTGCCGGTCGCCGATCCGGCCACCCTCCGCCTGGGCCGGGTGGACGACGATCTCATCGTGGGCGCCGACGGGGTTCGCCGCCGCCTACGCCTGGCACCGGTACTGCGTCGCTGTACCGTCAGTGCCGCCGAACTCGACGACGGATACCTCGTTGTCCGTTTCCGCCCCGACCCGCAGGAGTGGCCGCAGTGACCGGAACCCACTATCGGCAGCCGGACGGCATCGCCGAATTCGCCGACGAGCTCCGCCTGCTCGCCGAGGCCGTACTCGAACGAGTGGAACCGGTGTTGCGGGCGGCCGCGTCCGAGGATCTGCCCGAATGGAGCAGCTGCACCTGGTGCCCGGTCTGCGCCGCCGCCGCGCTGGTACGCGGTGAGCATCACGAGGTGCTGGCGGCGGTCGCGACGCACGGCACCGCGATCGTCACGGTGCTGCGCGAGGCGCTCGCGGGCGTACCGGTGGGCCCACTGGCGGCCCACGACCATCACCACCCGGAATCGGCTGCCACGCCCGGGCATACCGCCGGATCGGAGCCGGCAGCCGAGGACCGGGCCGCACCGGGATCGGCCGGCGCCGCGGAAAACACCGGAGCCCCGGGCCCGGGAGCGGGGACGGCCGGGAAGTCGCGCTATGTCGGCATACCCGTGAACATCAAACAATGACCGCCTCCGGATCGGGCAGCCCACTGACCGTCGGGATCGATATCGGTGGGACCAACATCCGGGCGTCCGTGGTCGACAGCACGGGATCGGTGCTCGAAACGGTGCAGTGCCCCACCCCGCATTCGGCCGCCGCCCTCGAATCGGCACTGGATCGGGCAGTCCGCGAACTCGCCCGGCGGCACACCCTCGACGCGGTCGGGCTGGCCGTCGCGGGATTCGTCTCCCAGGACCGCAGCACCGTCCGGTTCGCCCCGCATCTGCCCTGGCGCGATGCTCCGGTCGCGAAACGACTGACCGAGCGGCTCGGGCTGCCCGTCCTGCTCGAACACGACGCCAACGCCGCCATATGGGCCGAATACCGGTTCGGGGCGGCCGCGGGCGGTCACAACGTGGTGCTGGTTGCCATCGGCACCGGGATCGGAGCGGCCCTGCTGATCGACGGGCACCTGTATCGGGGCACCTACGGGGTCGCGCCGGAACTCGGGCACCTGCAGGTGGTGCCCCAGGGGCGGGACTGCGGCTGCGGAAAACAGGGCTGCTGGGAGCGTTACTGCAGTGGAACGGCGCTGGCCGAGACCGCGATAGAACTGGTCGGGACCGATGCGGAACCGTCTGCGCTGGCCCGGGATATCGTGGCCGATCCCGGCGCGCTCACCGGGCGGCGGGTGGCCGACGCGGCCCATGACGGCGATCCGCTGGCGGTCCGGGTGATGGCCGATTTCGCCCGCTGGCTCGGGCTGGGCCTGGCGTTCGTGGGCGATATCTTCGACCCCGATCTGGTGGTGATCGCGGGTGGGGTGAGCAGTTCGGCCCCACTGTTCCTGGACGAGGCGCGCGAGGAGTACGCGGCGGCGGTCACCGGACACGGGCATCGCCCGCTGGCCCGGATCCGCACGACCCAGCTGGGCGAGGCGGCCGGTATGGTCGGCGCCGCGGAACTGGCCCGCACCGCGCTGATCGCCGGGCACTGACCTGCGGCGATGCTTCGGGGCCGACCGTGCCGAAATGCGTCCGCGCGACGGGATCCGAGCCGTCGTAATTCGTTCACATCGGTGAAACGCACTGGTGAAGTGCGTCGGGAAAGGTGTGAGTGAGATTCCGCGGCGGGTTGGATGTGATCTGTAACCAGCGGTAGAGTCGGCCCCGAGAGGTATTCCACAACATTCCATCCCGGTTCCCGGAGATAAGGACGTCATGTTCTACTGGCTGCTTAAGTTCGTGCTGCTGGGTCCGTTCATTCACTTCTACAACCGGCCCGAGGTGGAGGGCGTGGAGAACATCCCGGCCGAGGGCGCGGCCATCATGGCGGGAAACCATCTCTCCATCGCGGATTGGCTCTTCGCCCCGCTGTCCAGTCCCCGCCGGATCAACTACCTCGCCAAGGCCGAATACTTCACCACGCCCGGGCTCAAAGGCCGGCTGCAGAAGTTCTTCTTCAGCGCCAGCGGCCAGTACCCGATCGACCGCAGCGGCGCCTCCGCCGCCGAGGACGCGCTCCTCGCGGCGCGCACCCTCCTCGACGAGGGTCGCCTGGTCGGTCTCTACCCCGAAGGCACCCGCTCCCCCGACGGCCGCCTCTACAAGGGCAAGACCGGTATGGCGCGACTCGCGCTGGAAACCGGCGTCCCGGTCATCCCGGTCGCGGTCGTCGGCACCGACGAGGTGAGCCCTCCCGGACGCTTCCGCTGGAAGCGGCGCAAGGTCACGGTGAAGTTCGGCAAACCGATCGATTTCTCCCGCTACGAGGGTATGAGCGGTAACCGCTTCGTCGAGCGCGCGGTCACCGACGAGGTCATGTACGAGCTGATGCGCATGTCCGGCCAGGAGTACGTGGACGTCTACGCGGCCAGCCTGAAGAAGGGCGTGCCCTCGGGCCCGGCATCACATACACCGCGTATCCCGGAGTCCGCCGCCGGCTGAGGCCGGCGCGTACCATGGTCCGATGACGGTTCGTGCGAAGATCTGCGGTATCCGGTCCCGGGCGGACCTGGACACGGCGGTGGATGCCGGCGCCGATGCCGTCGGATTCATCTCCGGGACAACCCATTACAGCGAGGATGTACTGACAGCGGAGGCGGCCGCCCAGCTGTCAGTCATCACTCCCCCGTTCGTGAACCGGGTCCTGGTCACCCATCTCGAGGATGCCCACGCCATCCTCGATCTCGCCGACCGGGTCGACGTCGATATCATCCAGGTGCACGGTCTGGTGGATCGCGACACCTTGCGCGCGGTGCACGGCGCCGCCCACGGCCGTACCATCGTCCGGGCGGTCCACGTCACCGGACCGGACTCCCTCGCCACCGCCCGCACTGTGGCCGCGGACTGCGACGCAGTCCTGCTGGACTCGCGCACCGCCGACCGGCTCGGCGGTACCGGCCGTACCCACGATTGGTCGCTCAGTGCCCGTATCGTGCGTGAGCTCGCCGGGATCGGCCGGCCGGTGATCCTGGCCGGGGGCCTGAATTCCGATAACGTCGACGAGGCGATCGAAGCCGTGCGCCCGTTCGGGGTCGACGTCAACAGCGGTGTCGAAACCGCCGCCGGAGACAAGGATTTCGCCGCCTGCGCCGCATTCGTCAAGACGGCGCACGAAAGCGACCCGGGTTACCGAGTTCCAGCCCTACGGCCCCGAGTACGAGAGCTCCGGCCAGCAGGGTCGCCCCGGTGATATCGGCGCCCACCACCGCCGCACCCGCCAGCGTCGCCACCACCGCCTCGTTCAACCCCACCAGTCCCGCCGTGACCTCGTTCAGGTCGCGAAGCGCCAGCCAGTAGCAGGCGAAACCCGGGCCCAGCAGCAGCGCACCGATCGCTGCCAGCGCGACGGATTGCGCCGCCGAGGGCCCCGCCCCGGCGAATACCGCCCAGCCGAGCAGCGGCGCCCCCAGCACCGACGCAGTGAGCAATTGCAGCCCGGCCGCCGGACCGCTGGGCCGGTCCGCCGACTCCCGCACCACCAGCGTGATCAGACCGGCGACACAGGCTGCGCTGGCCACCGCGAGCGCACATCCGGCCAGGGCCGGGCCGAGGGCAGTATCGGCCGGTTGGTTCCCCGCGACCAGCCAGATCGCCGCCCCCACGGCCACGAGTTCGGCGACAACGGCGACGGTGACCACCCGCCGCCCCCGCAGGATCTGCGTGATGATCATCAGCACCGGCGCCGTGAGATGCAGCGCCACCACCACCGGTAGCGGCCCGATATGCAATGCGGCGACGTAACAGACCAGGTTCAGCACCTCGAGGGCGCCGAGCCGCAGGAACAGTCCCGGCGCATCACGGAAGTCCCGCCACGGGCGCGCACCGCGTAATGCCGTGAACGCCAGCAGCGCCAGCCCGCCGCCCGCGGCCACCGGCGCGGCCGCGAACCCCGCGGCTCCGACACCGGCGATTCCGGCGCTCGACGCACCCCACAGACTGGTGGCCGCGATCAGCAACACCAGCCCGCGGCCGGTGCCGTTCACGAGAGCAGGAAGGTGACGACCGGCAGGATGACAGCGGTGTAGGCCGCGAACACCGCCGCCGCCGTGCGACCCTTCGGTACCGAGGGCAGCCGGGTCGCAATCCCGGTGAAGGTCCCCATCGCCACGAAGAACGAACCCCAGACGACCAGAGAGCGGCTGACCACCACCCCGAGATCGTCGGCGAACAGGATGGCCAGCAGGGCGATGGTGAGGCCGGCGGGTACCGCCGCGGCCAGGGTCATCGCCCCGGCGTCGTTGTTCATCAGCACCGAGCGTCCCTGGAAGCCCACCACCTCCTGGGCGTCACGCGGATGCACACCCTGCTCACGGCAGATCATGTCGAATACGGTCGCCGGGTTGACCCGGTCGTTGACCATGCGCCGGACCGCGTCCATGGCCGCCAGCCCCTGGACGGTGGCGTAGGACGTCACGAACCCCTCGGTGGAGGTGCGGAATCCGCCACGGGCCGCGGACAGGTCCTGTGTCTCCTGCAGTTCCAGCAGTTCCACCAGGCCGCGGCGCACCCCCGGATCGAATACCGCGCGCTCGTCCGCGGTGACCACCGCGGCCACCGCCAGATGCAGGCTCAGATGCCGCCAGGTATCGGCGACCGGGCCGCGCCGGAACGGCTCCTCCTCCACCCTCGCCTCACCCTGCCGCAAGCCGTGCAGCATGCGTTCGACCGTCATCGCCCGGACCCGGTCCACCCGTTTACCACCCACCGCCGCGATCTCCGGCCGCGACAGCAGCAGTGCGGTGTAGGCGCACGTGTACATGGGCTGGGTCCGCGGATCCTCGTCCAGGATCAGCGAGACCACCAACGATGTTCCGTGCAGCAGCGCGGCGGCCGCGGTCTCGTCTCCGGCCGCCAGATCCGCCAGAGCGTGCAGTGCGGCGGTGGTGGCGGTCAGCGATACCGGGCCCACCGGACCCGACAACCGCCAGCCCCGGGTGTCCGGGTCCCGTTTCGCCAGCAGTTCACGCAGGCACCCCGCCACCGCGGGATCCGTGGGCGGGGCACCCAGGCAGTTCAGGGCCCGCAGCCGCCAGGACAGATCGATGGGTGAGCGGAACTCCCATGCGCCGCTGTCGGTATCCACGACATCGCGCCGCACCAGGGTCAGCACCTCGTCGGCGCGCGGTACCGGGCGGCGCGCGGCCGTCAACGCGACCACTGCCTCCGCGGTGTTCTGCGGATTCGGCGGCACATCGGACACCCAGCCCCACCCGGCGCCGCCCCCGCGATCGCCGAGCTGGCTGCGGTGCAACCAATCGACGGCCCAGTCGATCCGCTGTTCGATATTCGACACACCGACCCCTCCATCGCACCCACGACACCGGATTACGCAGGCGCCCAGCAATTCTGACCACCCTACCGGGCCACCTGATACATCGGTGCGGGTTTAGGTCTACGCTGTGGACCCGGTAACCCACGGCGAGTTCGGGACTCGCGGGCGGGGCGGAGGGAGACTCGGAATGTTCACATCACTGCTGGGCTCGCTGGGCACGAACACCGTGGAGGTGGAGACCGAGTTGTTCACGCCGGGCGTCCAGCCCGGGCAACCGGTGCGCGGAGTGATCCGGATGCGCTGCCAGGACCGTCCGGCGCGGATCAACGGTGTCGCCGTGGAGTTCATCACCCGGGCCGAACGCGAATACGAGGACGGCGAGCGTCTCGTCGATCTGCCCTTCGCCCGGCAGCCGGTATTCGGCCCGTTCGAACTCGTGCCCGGGCATCCGCTGGAGGGACAGTTCGAGCTGGTCGCGCCGTGGGAGACGCCGATCACCTTCTACAACGGCCGCCACCTCCCCGGAACAGCCGTAGCGGTGCGCACCCGGGTCGATGTGGACGGCGGATTCGACGCCGCCGATACCGATCCCATCGGGGTCGGTGCCCTGCCGCCACAACATGTCCTGCTGGCCGCGGTGGAGGCCTGGGGATTCGGATTGCGTCATGCCGACGTGGAGGCGGGTCGCGTGGACCGGATCCCGCACCGGCTGCCGTTCTTCCAGGAGATCGAATTCGGGCCCTCCCCGCAGTTCCCGGGACTCAACCAGCTGGAGGTGACGTTCCTTGCCGAACCGCACGGAATGTACGTGGTCCTCGAGGCGGATAAACGGGCCCTCATGTTCGCGCCCGGCCGCGATGTCATGGACGCGATCCGGGTCGAGTTCGCCACCTTCGAACAGGTGAACTGGGTGGAAGTGGTCGGTCAGCGCCTGCGGCTGCTCGCCCGCTGATCCCGGCAGCTCCTGCCGGGCCGGAATTGTCCCTCTCGGTGAATGGGCGCGACCCACCGTTCAACTCGGCCTGCGACACTTCCGAATATGGTCGACCGGCCCCCGCCTCCGGCGCTACACTTCCCGGCAGCAACAGGCGGGCGCGCTGCCCGGCACACTCGCCACCCCGGACGGAACCACGCAGAAGCCGCAGGTCACACACCATCGGGCAGATGGGCGGGATTCGATCGGTGAATCGATATCGCCAGCGCCGCCGCGCTGTGGTTAGCTTTCGTGCCATGAGCACGCCGCACATCGTTGCCCCCGCCGAGTACCTTCCTCGCGACACCGCGGATGTCGTTCGCACCGTGCGGAATTCCCGGGATCAGGCCAGGCCGCTCACCGTTCACGGCGGCGATCCCGCCACCGACGGGCTCTCCCTGCCCGATCAGCAGACCGTGGTGTCGCTGCGCCGGATGAACGCGATCCTCGACCTCAACCTCGGCCGGCGGACCGTACGGGTGCAGGCCGGGGCGCGGCTCTCCGATATCGACCGCCGCCTCGCCGCACACGGACTGGGCCTACCGGTCGTCGGCGATCACCGCGATATCACCGCCGGAGGTTTCGCCTCGGTCGGCGGCGTCAGCACCTCCTCGCACCGCTACGGGCTGTTCATCGACCAGATCGCCGACCTCGAATACGTCGACACCGACGGCCGGATCGGCACCTGCGGCCGCACGCACCACACCGAGCGATTCCACCGGATCCTGGGCGCCGGCGGGCGGGCCGGCATCATCACCGCACTCACCCTCGACACCGTCGATATCGACAAGGACAACACCTGGCTGTCCACCGATTCGCATCGATTCCTCGACTTCGACAGTTTCGTCGACTACGCCCACACCGAGGTCAGCCGCCCCCGGGACGCGGTCCTGCAGGTAGGCCGCTGGGTCGACACCGCGCCCCTGAAAGTGTCGCGCCCGGTCGGCGCCGGTCAGGTACAACTCGGCACAGTACGTTTCGGCCAATGGTCGAGCCTCTACCCCACCGCCCCCACCCGGTCACTGCGGGCCCGCCGCGAAGTCGGCAGCCGGGCCCGTAAATCGCTGGGCGCCATCGCCTCGGCCACCGGCGGTAAAGCCGGTATGCCCGTCCGCAACGCCGCCGCGGGCGCGGTCATGTTCACGCCCAAGGTCCTCACGCTGCGCGACGCCGAATATCTGGCGGATACGGTCATCAGCTCGTCGGAGCGGGGCCCCGCCTATCGGGTGGGGGTGTTCGCGCCGCTGTCCAACTACACGTCGGTGTTCTACCGGCTGCACGATCTGTTCAACGGACACCGCGAACGCACGGGCTGCTTCACGGTCATCTCCGCCATGACCTACGGTGTGCGCTCGGAATACCTGCGGGCCGAATCGGCCGCCCACAATCTCCCGGAAGCCGACCACGGGCTCATCACCTTCACCTGCCGGCTGCGGCCCTACGCTCTGCCGTCGGAGCAGCTGAACGATATCGTCACCGGAATCGACGAGATCTGCCGCTCGGAGAACAGCATGCGCTACGAGTCGACTGAATAGTTGGCTGCGTTTTTGGCGCGCTGGCGCGCGCGGGGTTTCGGCCCCCTTGTGCGTCGTCGTTCAGCCCTCGAGACTCGCGGCTTCGCCGACCGGTATGGACAGCGACAGGCCGGTCGAGATCTCCGGGACGCTCACATGCTCGCCGCCGTTGATGAAC
>NZ_JBEZYU010000074.1:0-20493 GCF_040638875.1 Nocardia sp. NPDC024068
CGCGAACTGCTCCACCGCCAGCGGATAGGCCGAGCTCTGGGTGTGGGTGGAAACCATGATCGCTATCCGGACCATAGTGGGGAATTCGAGGCCGATCCGATCGGAGGGGCGCCGCCGTTTCGTCGTCCGGTCGCGGGATCCGCGCGGTGCGGTCCGCGCGACCGATCCGCTCAGCCCGTCGTACCGTGCCGCGGGCAGTAGGACCCGACCGCGGCCGCCAGGAAAAGGTAGGGGTATTCCACGAAAGGCCGCGCTTCCTCGGCGAGGTAGGTGCGGTTCGCCGAGGTGTTCCCGGCCTGGTCGAGATAGTCGCACTGGGCGTGGGCCAGGGCGATGGCACCGTCCTGTACCGGCCGGGTCTCGTCGTCGAACGCGCTGGCCCGGAGGAACTCTCGATCGTTGAACGGTAGCTGGGCGACGGAATCATCCTTGCCCGCCGGATTGTGGATTCCGGTGGTGGCCGCGGCACCGGGCCGGGTACCGGACTGGGGATGAGCCCAGACTGCCGGCGAGCCGGCGCATACGAGCGCGGCCGCGGCCGCGCTGATGATCAATATTCTCGACATCGTTCCTTCTGTGCTCGATGACATGCGGGATGGGAGGTGCTGTCGTACACAGATATCCGGAGTCGTGGTCCGGACGATTGCATCGATACCTCGCGACCGGTCGCGGAGGAACTGCATCGACGCGCGCATCGTATCCGGAATCATCCCCGCCGGTTTGTTATTCGGGCCGGAACCGCCGACGCGCCGCGGATTGCGGCGTCATCGCCCGCGCGTCGCACGACGCGCCACGCCGACAGACCAGAAGTGAGTGGCCGCGGGGCCGTTCACTCCTCGTGTTCGAGGTTGCGGTCCAGACGCAGAACCACCTCGGCGACCTGCTCCTGCACCCAGTCGACCATGCCCTTGGTTCCCATCCCGGTCGCCACCGGCACCTCCGCGGCCAGCGGAATCACATAGCGCCCGTCGTCGGGCAGATCCCGCCACCGCAGCCCCATATCGACCCGGCCGCGTGGCCCGAACATGGAGCGGCCCTGAAAGACCCGGACCAGTCCGGTCGCGGTCGCGGGCGCGTTCAGGAACGCCTCGCTGCGGTAGGCCTCGTCGTCCTCGGGTTCGTCGTCGTCGCTGATCAGTGGAACGAACGGCCGGGCGTCCGGGAGGGTCTCGGGGTCGACGATGGTGATCTGGCGCATCCGGCCGGCCTTCTCGTGCGGCAGCAGATCCAGTGCGGCCTCGGCGAGGGCGTGCGGATCGCAGACGGTCACATCGAAACCCCCACTGTGCCAGACCGTCTCTCCGGGGCGCTGGGTGATCACGAAACCACGCGCCCGCTGCCGCACCGCGTGCACCCGGGTCCAGCCCTCCGGCCGCTCCGGATCCTGTTCGTCCCAGCACTGCGCCACGATGGTGACGTCCGGCCGGGCGACCGCGCCGGCCATCGCCTCCAGATCCGAATCGTCACGCTCACGGAGGGCCCGCAGGGTTTTCTCCCGCTCCTGCCGGTAGTCCGCGGCCAGCCAGGTGCGGCTGGTGAAGGTGAACGGAACGGGTATCTCGGAGCACCCGTGTTCTTCGCACAGCAGCACGAATTCGAGGTCGGTCAGCTCCCAGGTATGGCTCACTGCTCGATCACCGGCCGCACCTTGGCCGGGGAATCGTCGAACACTTCGTCCAGATTTTCCCGGCCGACCAAGAATTCCGCCGGCGTATGGTCCTCGCCGCCGCCCGGCCGGCCGGGCGCGCCGCCGCCCATGGCGGGCGAACCCATCATGGGCATACCCGGTGAACCGCCCGGATTGCCGGAACCTGCGGATACACCCGCGTACCCGGCGAGTTCCAGACCCGGCCCGCCGACCGAGGCCCGGGGGAACGGACTCGGTTTCGTACCGGGATACGGCTCCAGCGGACCGGAGTCTCCGGCGGGAACCCCACCGCCTCCACCGCCACCGGAAACGTCGCCGACGGGAATACCGGCCGCTGCGAGGGGTTTGGCCGGGTCCAGCAGTTGCTCCAGATGTTGCTGCACACCGCTGGGATCGAGCAGCTGCTGCAGCTGGTCGAATCCGGGCAGCATACTGCCGGACTGGGTGAAGGCCTGGACGCCCTGGGTGAGCATAGTGGTGAGGCGTTCGAGGATGTTCTGCTGCTGGCCGGGCACCGACGAGTCGCCGGCCGGTACTCCCGGGGTACCGCCGAGCAGCGCGGAGATCGCCGCTTCCTGATCGGTCGGCGTCGCGCCCGCGGCGCCGCCGGGAACATCACCGAACGCCCCGAACAACGTATCGACCATGCCGTACGGGGAGTCCTCGGAATACAGCGATTCCAGCGGCGTGTCCCGCAGTTCCTGCGGCATCTGATCGACGGGGATACCGGTGATGGTGGCCAGCGCGTCGGCGAGGGTGGGCGGTTTGCCGTCCTTGCCGGTGATCGGCAGATCCTTCAGGGCATCGGGCAGTATCGACTTCGGGATACCCGTGAGCTTGGAGAGGATATCGGCGGCGGTGGGGTTCTTCGGCATGGTGGTGCCGGTGACCGGAGTCGGGATCGGGGTGCCTTCGACGGCTCCGCTGGGTTCGCTCGAGGTGGGGTCCTGGTGGGTGGCGCCGGCCGGTTGGTCCCCGGAGCCGTACTCGGCCTGGTCGTAGCTGGGTACATCGGGAACTTCTTCGCCGCCGCCCTGACCGCCGCCCTGACCGCCGCCCTGACCGCCGCCCTGACCCTCGCCTTGACCCCCGCTTCCTTCGCTGCCGCCTTGTCCGCTGCCCTGGCCTTCGCCGCTGCCCTGTCCGCTGCCCTGGCCTTCGCCACCGCCTTGGCCGCCGCCCTGTCCACCGCCTTGGCCTTGTCCGCTGCCCTGGCCTTGGCCCCCGCCTTGCCCGCCGCTGCCCTGGCCCTGACCTTCTCCTTGGCCGTTGCCCTGCTGGGAACCGTCCTCGAAGCCCTTCTCGTACCCTTCGTCGTACCCCTCGCCGTATGCCTCTTCCGGGGTTTGCCCGCTGCTGCCGCTCCCGCTGTTGCCACCCCCGCCGCTCCCGCTCCCGCTGTTGCCGCCCTCGCCCTCGCCGTTGCCGCCCCCGCCGTTGTTGTCGTCATTGGGCGGCGGTGGCGGTGGTTTGGGCTCGGCGATCGGCCCTTCGATCACCGGCATCTCCCGGAGGCTGTTGCGCATACCCTCGGCGTAGTGCTTCTCCCACTCCTCCCGATACCGCTGGAGGACGGCCTGCTCGACCGAAGTGCTGGTGAAGGTGAAATCCTCCTTCGGCATCGACATCTGGGTGCGGCTCAGCCAGTCCGCGCTGTAGTGCATGTTCTCGCTCATCGAGAACATGGAGTTCCACAGCGGGGCGATCGCGTCCACGTAGTTCCGGGTGGCCGTGCGGGCCCGGTCGGCGGCCTGGCCGAGCCATTTGTCCTGAATGCTCTCGATGGCGGTCTCGAACTTCTCCAGTTCGGCCTTCGTATGTGCCGCCAGCTGCCACCAGCGGCGCGATATGCCCGCGAGCACGAAAACGCCCCACGGCAGATTGTCCGCGAGACCACGGAAATGCGTGAAGCCCAGGGCCGCACTGTTCTCCAGCCCGACGATGTCCGGCGATATCGATTCCTGGCGGCCGAGGTAGTTCTGCAATTCGTTGGGCAGACCGGCCGCGGGCGTGTACAGATAGTCGTCCTGGGTTCCCGGCCGACCACCGTCGCGTAATTCCCCGTCGGGATAGTCGATGCCGTCGTACCGGGTGCCGCCCGTGTACAGGCTCGGAATCTCCGAGGTCGCTTCGACCGGGATGTGGAACGCGGCGAGTTTGTCGAGTTCGGCGGAGTTCTGGTCTTCGGTCCGGCGGTAGTAGAGGCCGGCCTGGACGAACGCGTTCGCCATCTCGGTGCCGATATTGGCGTGGTCCTGTAGAACCGTGGACAACCGGTCGGCGCGCTTGTTGTAGATCTCGGCGAGCTTCTGGCCCGAGGTCAGGATGCCGCCGGTGAAGTTGCCCAGTTCGTCCATATAGAAATCGTCGATCGCGGCCCGCATGGCCAGCATCTGATCGACCATCCGCTTCGCCGCTTCGGCCCCGGTCACCGCTGCGGCCGGATCGAAATACAGCAGGTCTTGCGACGCGTCCTGCTTCAGACCGGCCCAGGTGCCCGGCTCTTGAACCATCGGAACTGACCTTCCCCTCGGTGAACCGGACCGGTACGGCACCCGCTCCGGGGACGACCGGGGAGCGAACCGACACGCCTTCGGATTACATCGCAGGACATTGAATTCGCTATGGCGCACAGGGAAATTCGACGCGATATCCCTGTTGACGTACCGATTCCGGGCGTATTGCCGGGGCGGTGAACGGGCGGGACGCCGCGCCCGGTTCGACTCGCCCTGACCCAAACGGTTCAGACTTCGCCGCGGCGCCCGCACCATAACTGGCAGCCGAATCACCCAAAGGATCGATGCCATGCCAGGACGCCCGAAGTCACGAGTGCACCGCCGGCCGCTCGGCCGGGTGGGGACCGCGCTGGTCGCCGCCGTGCTGTTGCTGGTCTGCGGCTGCGGGGCGGGTGGAAAGGCCGCCGAAACCGCCGACGGCCGTACGATCGTGCGATACCAGGGCTGGTCCGGGGACGTGCTGTTCCACGAACTGGCCGCGGATCTCGGTTATTTCGACAAGATCCAGCTGGAATGGGTGGGCGATACCACCAGCGGCCCGCAGGACATCCAGTCGGCCGCGACCGGCGAAACGGAGATCGGTTCGGCGTTCAACGGCGCGGTGGTCAAACTCAACGCGGCCGGGGCCCCGATCACCTCGGTGCTCAGCTCCTACGGCGCGGACCAGGGGGATTACACCGGTTACTACGTCCTCGACGGCAGCCCGATCCGCACGGCGCGTGACCTCATCGGGAAGAAAGTCGGGATGAACACCCTCGGTGCGCATCACGAGTTCCTCACCCGGGAATGGCTCGCCCAGCAGGGCCTCACCCCCGAGGAGATCAAAACTGTCCAGCTGATCGTGGTCCCGCCGGTCAACACCGAACAGGCCCTGCGTGAGGGCCAGATCGATGTGGCCACTCTCGGCAGTGTGCAGCGGGAGGTGGCGCTCGAACGAGGCGGTATCCGAGCGCTGTTCACCGATCGCGATCTGTTCGGCGCGTTCAGCTACGGCACCTATGTGATGCGCGACGATTTCATCGCCGCCAACCCCGATGCGGTGCGCGATTTCGTGCAGGGCACGGCGCGGGCGGTCCGCTGGACGCAGATTCATCCGCGCGACGAGGTGGTCGCCCGTTTTCTCGACATCATCCACAAGCGTGGCCGCGCCGAGAGCGATCGGGCGATCCGATACTGGCGCAGCTCCGGCATCCCGGTGCCGGGTGCGGTGATCGCCGACCGCGAACTGCAGATCTGGATCGACTGGCTCGCGCGCAACGGCGAACTGGACGAGGGCGAACTGACGGCCCGCGATCTCTACACCAACGAATACAACCCGTACGCCAACGGGACCTATCCCGCCGAGAGCGGACCCGACGGACAAGCACTGGCTGGTGAGAAATGAGCAGTACACCCAAACTCCGCCTGGCGCAGGTGACCAAACAGTTCCCGATCCGGGGGCAGCAGGCCGGGCTCACCGCGATCGAGGACATCACCCTGGACCTGGCGGCAGGCGAATTCCTGGTGCTGGTGGGGCCCAGCGGTTGCGGGAAGTCCACGCTGCTGGATCTGCTCGGCGGACTCTCCACGCCGACGTCGGGCCGGATCCTGCTCGACGGTGAGCCGGTCACCGGGCCGGGTCTCGATCGCGGCATCGTCTTCCAGCAGTACGCCCTGCTGCCGTGGCGCACCGCGCGCCGCAATATCGAATTCGGGCTGGAGGCCAAGGGGGTGGCGCGGGCCGAACGCCGGGCCCGCGCCGAGCACTACCTCGAACTCGTCGGGCTGACCGGTTTCGCCGACCGCTACCCGCACGAACTCTCGGGCGGGATGAAGCAGCGGGTCGCCATCGCGCGCAGTCTCGCCTTCGACCCCGAGGTGCTGCTGATGGACGAGCCGTTCGCGGCGCTGGACGCCCAGACCCGGGAATCGCTGCAGGACGAACTACTGCGCATCTGGGAGCGCACCGGTAAGACGATCCTGTTCATCACTCACAGCATCGACGAGGCGATCTACCTGGGGCAGCGGGTGGCCGTGCTCACCTCGCGGCCCGGCCGGGTCAAAACGGTGGTGGACGTCGATATCGACCGCACCGCCGAGGATGTGCGGTCCGGTGCCGGTTTCCGCGATCTGCGGCACCGGGTCTGGTCGCTGTTGCACGACGAGGTGGAGCGGGCCCGGTCGCTCGAACTCGCGGATATCTCGACGACCGAAGAGGTTCAGCATGTCTAGCGCTCTCGCCGCCGGCACCCTCGACCGCATCCCGGATACCTCCGCGGCGCCCGCACCGCCGCGCTCTCGCGAGGCGGCGCCCGGTCCGGTCCGGCGGCTCGGCCACCGCGCAGGCGGTCTGGCCTGGCGGGTCGCCAAGCCCTCGTTCGCGATCCTGGCCTTCCTCGCGCTGTGGGAGGCCGCCCCGCGGGCCGGGCTGGTCGACCGGGTGTTCCTGCCGCCCTTCACCGAGGTCGCCCAGACCTTTTTCGAACTGGTGGGCAACGGGCAACTCTGGGAGCACGTGTCCACGAGCCTGTCGCGGGCATTGACCGGTTTCGTGATCGCCGCCGCGTTCGCGGTTCCGCTCGGGGTCGCCATCGCCTGGTACCGGCCGGTGGCCGATTTCCTGAATCCGGTGCTCGAACTCTTCCGCAATACGGCCGCGCTGGCGTTGCTGCCGGTGTTCGTCCTGATCCTGGGTATCGGGGAGACCTCGAAGGTGGCGGTGGTGATCTACGCGTGCACCTTCCCGACTCTGCTGAACACCATCTCCGGGGTGCGGACGGTGGACCCACTGCTCATCAAATCGGCGCGTTCACTGGGCTTCTCCCAGATCGCGCTGGTGTACAAGGTGGTGCTTCCGGCCGCGGTGCCGACGATCTTCACCGGACTCCGGATGGCCGCCGCCTCGTCGATCCTGGTTCTCATCGCCGCCGAAATGGTCGGCGCCAAGGCCGGTCTCGGCTATCTGATCACCGCTGCCCAGCTGAACTTCCAGATCCCCGACATGTACGCCGGGATCATCGCCATCGCCCTGGTGGGGCTGGTTTTCAACGCTGTTCTCGTAGGCGTCGAACGCCGGCTGTCGCGCTGGCGTGTGGCTCTCTAGACAGGCACCGACGAGCGCCACCCCGGCCGGGTCGCACCGGCGGCCGCCGGGATCGGCGCCTAGGGTTTCCGGGGCACGTCGACCGCCGGCGCGGTGCGCTCGCCGCCGGCGGCCGCGCGCACCAGGTCGAGCAGTTCCTCGTCGTCGAGGTCGATGCGCCGGGCCGCGGTCACGAGCCGGCGCGCCAGATCGATGACCGCGGCCCGCCCGTCGGCTGCGCCCGCGCGGACCGTGGCGCCCCGGCCGCGGCGTAGGTCGATCAGACCTTCGGTGCGTAACTGCTGGTACCCGGCCAGCACGGTATGAATGCTGACATCCAGCGACGCGGCCAGTTCGCGGGCCCCGGGCAGCCGCCCGCCCGCCGGGGCCTCGCCGTCGGCGATCGCCCGGCGGACGCACGCGGCGATCTGATCGGCCAGGGGTTCCGATCGCGCCGGGTCGACCCGGATCAACACCGCTCAGGCCGCCCGGTCGACGACACCGGCCAGCACACCCGCTCCGGTTTCGGCGTCGTCGACCGATACCGCGAAGTGCCGGCCCGAACGCCGGGTCACCACGATGCCGGGTCCGCTTCGCAGCAGTACCGCGGTCGCTCCCGGGATCATGCGGATTCCGTAGCCGCCGTACCGGACCGGGGAGAGATCTTCGGTGGCGACCGAGGTGATCTCGTTGGGGCCCAGCCGCCAGCGCGGCCAGCCGAACGGTCCGGTCCCGACAGTGAGACCGCGTTGATCCACCACCACCCGGATCACGCCCAGATGAGCGAGGAGTACGCCCGTGAGCGCCAGCATCACGCCGATCCCGGGTTGCGTGACGATACCGGCGATTGCACCGATGACCACCATGGCGAGCCCGCCGAGCAGCATCCACGGTGAGGAGATCCGGCGGGTCCAGCTCACGCGTTCCGTGGGGCCCAGCGGCAGTGGCCGGGCCGGTGCCTGCGCATTCGGCGTCATCGGCGCCTTCGGTGCGCTGAGCCAGCCGCCTGCCGCGAACAGCACCCCGATGGCGAGGGCCGCCACAACCGCCAGGCCCGGCAGGCGCGCCGCCGCGGCATCGGCGAGATGCAGGTTGGCGCGGGTGCCGAAGAACATGAGGGCGCCGGTGAAAGCGCCGACACCCCACGCGGTGGCGACCATGAATCGGATCGGGTCCAGTGGTGTGTCCGGTGTGCGCTTCAGTTTGCCGGTCCGGGCGCCCACCACGAGGATCAGCGCGAACAGTGCTCCCAGCGTGATACTCACGCCGGCGGAGACGAACATGGTCGCGACCCGGCCGGTGAACCCATCGGCACCGTGAGCACCGAAATGCGTGGCTATCGGGTCGGGCAGCCGATCTGCCGCGACATTCAGCAACAGGATGTTGGGGACGGCGGACAGGACAGGCGGCAATCCGGCGAGGAGACCGAGCCGGATCGTGGTGGGGGTCGTCATGGGCACCTCCTTGTTATGTTTGAAGCATAACAAGTGAATCTTTGCCGCGTGCTGCCGGGACGGAAACTGTCGGCCGCCACGCGCACAATGACCCGATGGCCTACGACGAAGAACTGGCGGAACGCGTCCGCGACACCGTGGAGCCGGGTCCCGATATCTCCGAACGGAAGATGTTCGGCGGGCTGGCCTTTCTGTTCGGTGGGAATATGGGTGTCGCCGTGAGCCGCGAAGGCGGGCTCATGGTCCGGATGGATCCGGCCGCGGCCGCGGACCTGGTCGACGACCGTACGGTGACGCCGATGGTGATGCAGGGCCGCGAGCTGGACGGCTGGCTGCGGATAACCGCCGAGGCGGTGGCGGGCGACCGGGAACTGGATACCTGGGTCGGCCGCGGTGCGCGGTTCGCCCGTTCGCTGCCACCCAAGAAGCCGAAACGCTGACATGATCGCGGGGCCCGCGCTATCGCCGGCCGGGTGCCGCCCCGAACCGGATCACCACTGGTCGTTGGAATTCAGCGCGACCAGCAGCAGCCGGATGGCCGCGACCCGGCGGGCCCGGTCCGGTAGGTCGTCGAGCGCGCATTCCGGATCGGCGGGCGGCCCGAGGTGGGTGCACCCGCGCGGGCAGTTCTCGATCGCATCCGAGAGATCGGTGAAGGCCGCGATCACATCGTCGGGAGTGATGTGGGCGAGGCCGAACGACCGCACCCCGGGGGTATCGATGACCCAGCCGCCGCCCGGCAGCGCCAGCGCGACCGACTGGGTGGAGGTGTGCTTACCCTTCCCGACGCCCGACACCTCGCCGACGGCCCGTGCGGCGTCCGGGACGAGCCGGTTCACCAAGGTCGACTTCCCGACGCCGGAATGACCGATAAAGCAGGTCAGCCGCCCCTCGAGCAACGCCAGTGTGGCGTCCAGCGGATCGTCGACCCCGGCGTACACGATCGTGAGGTCCAGATCGTGGAACGCGTCCGCGAAATCCGAATCCACGGCCAGATCGTGTTTGGTGAGGCAGAGCACGGGAGTCAGCCCGCCCGCGTAGGCGGCGACCATGGCCCGCTCCACGAAACCGGTGCGGGGCGGGGGATCGGCCAGCGCCACCATGATGAACAACTGTTCGGCGTTGCCCACCACCACGCGTTCGAACGGGTCGGTATCGTCGGCGGTCCGGCGCAGGACGGTGGTCCGCTCGGCCACCCGCACGATGCGGGCCAGCGTATCGGGGCGCCCGGAGAGGTCGCCGACCACATCCACCCGGTCGCCGACCACGATCGGCGTCCGGCCCAGCTCCCGGGCCCGCATCGCGATCAGCGGGCGCTCCGGGTCGCCGTCGAGGACACAACCCCAGCGGCCCCGGTCGACCGACACCACCATCGCCGGTTGCGCGTCGCGATGCTCCGGGCGGGTTTTGGTGCGCGGCCGGGAACTCCGCCCCGGCCGCACCCGTACATCGGATTCGTCGTAGGAGGCGGTGGAGCGGCCGCGCCGGCTCAGTGTGCCGCCCCCGGTCCGGCCGTCGCCGGGTCGAGCATCGACTCCCACAGGGAGACGAAATCGGGCAGGGTTTTGGCGGTGGTGCCGATATCTTCGATCTCGATTCCGGGGACCACCAGACCGAGAATCGCTCCCGCCGTGGCCATCCGGTGGTCGGCGTAGGAGTGCCAGCGGCCGCCGTGCAGGGGTGCGGGGGTGATCTCCAGACCGTCCTCGGTCTCGGTGACCTGCCCGCCGAGCCGGTTGATCTCGGTGGACAGCGCGGCGAGCCGGTCGGTCTCGTGGCCGCGCAGATGGGAGATCCCGCGCAGCCGGGACTCCGAATCCGCCAGCGCGGCCAGCGCCGCCACGGTGGGGGTCAGCTCGCCCACATCGTGGAGGTCGATATCGATACCGGCCAGCCGGTCCGGTCCGGTGATGGTGAGCGCGCCGTCGTCGAAACCGGCCTCGGCCCCCATCCGTACCAGGATCTCCCGGATCACGTCACCGGCCTGCGTGGTCAGCCGGGGCCAGTGCGGGATGCGCACCCGGCCGCCGGTGACCGCGGCCGCGGCGAGGAACGGGGTGGCGTTGGACAGGTCCGGTTCGACGGTCCAGTCCACCGCGCGGATCGGGCCCGGAGCGACGGTCCAGGTCTGCGCACCGCGCGCATCGGCCGGAGATTCGACGGCGACATCGGCCCGGCGCAGCATTTCGACGGTCATCTCGATATGCGGCATGGACGGCAGCGCGCTGCCGGAATGCTGCACGATCACGCCCTCGTCGAAACGCGCACCCGAGAGCAGGAGGCCGGAGACGAACTGGGAGGAACCCGAGGCGTCGATGGTGATGGCGCCGCCGCGCAGCGCGCCGCCGCCGCGGACGGTGAACGGCAGAGCATCGCCGTCGATGGTCGCGCCCAGCCCGCGCAGGGCGTCGAGGATGGTGCGCAGCGGGCGGACCCGGGCGGCGATATCGCCGTCGAACGCGCTGTCGCCCGCGGCGAGGGTGGCCACCGGCGGCACGAACCGCATCACCGTCCCGGCCAGACCGCAGTCGACCCGGCCACCGGTCAGCGCGGCGGGCGTGACGGCCACCGTTTCGGCGTCCCCGATGATCTGGGTACCGAGCGCGCGCAGGGCGGAGATCATCAGCCCGGTGTCACGACTGCGCAGGGCGCCGGTGATGGTGGAGGGGCCGTCCGCGAGCGCGGCGAGGACGAGCGCTCTGTTCGTGATCGATTTGGAGCCGGGCAGGGTGACGGTCGCCTGCACGGGGGCATCGACATGGGGCGCTGGCCAGAAACTCACCCGACCATCTTCGCGCATCGGGGTGACATGCGCGTCGGTGGTGCTCGCAAGTGTGTCGCCGAGCACCACCGATCGCTTCACCACTTGTGCCGGACGCTTTTATTTGTTCCGGCCGTGCAGCAGCGGCACCAACCGGCGCAGCATCTTCATATTCGCCTGGGTGCGGCTGTAGCTCATCAGCGACATCCCGGGAATCGCGAACCGCTGCACCGCGATCGAATGCGGGCGGACGAATTCCCGCAGACCCGGTTCACCGTGGATGCGGCCGATACCGGAATCCGCGCTGCCGCCGAAGGGCAGGCCGGGGATGGCGGCGAACCCGAGCACCGAGTTCACCGAGGTGGCGCCGACCTTGAGCCGCCGCGCGATCTCGAGACCCTGTTTCTTCGAGTACACCGCCGAGGCCAGGCCGAAGGTGGTGCTGTTGGCCAGATCGACGGCCTCGTCGATATCGTTCACCGTGGTGACGGTGACGGTCGGGCCGAAGGTCTCCTCCTTGACCGCCGCGGAGTTCTCGTCGACGTCGACCAGAACGACCGGTTCGATGAACGGGCCCTTCACCGATTCCGGCCCGCCGAGCAGGGCCTTGCCGCCGCTGGCGATCGCCGCCTCGATATGGCGTTTGACGATCGCGATCTGGCCGGGCATCGTCATCGGGCCGTAGGCGGCGCCGGCCTCCGAACCGGGCTTGACGTCCTTCAGGATTCGGGTGAGTTCGGCGAGGAACTCCTCCTTGACCGATTTGTCGACGTAGACGCGCTCGACACCGGCGCAGGTCTGACCGCTGTTGGAGGTCGCGCCCCAGGCCACCGCGTCGGCGGCGGCCTTCACATCGGCGTCCGCGGCCACGATCACCGGGTCCTTACCACCGCATTCCAGCAGTACCGGGGTGAGTGTGTCGGCGGCCGAGGCCATGATCTTGCGGCCGGTGGCGGCCGAACCGGTGAACGCGATCTTGTCCACACCGGATTTCACCAGGGCGGCGCCGGTCGCGCCGAAACCGTTGATCGCGACGAAAACGCCTTCGGGCAGCTCCGGGTTGGCCTCGGAGAACGCCTCCGCCAGGAAGTTGCCGATACCGGTGGAGAACTCCGACGGTTTGAACACCACGGTGTTACCCGCGGCCAGCGCGTAGGCCAGCGAACCGTTCGGGGTGTACACCGGATAGTTCCACGGGCCGATCACGCCGATGACGCCGAGCGGGCGGTATTCGATCCGCGCCGCGAAGTTGGCCATCGTGGCACCCGAGGGCACCTTCTGCGGCGACAGCGTCTTCTTGGCGTGCTTGGCCGCCCACGCGATGTGTTCCAGCGCCAGCATCAGTTCGAGAAACGCGTCGTCGAGCGGTTTGCCGTTCTCGGCATGGATCAGCGCGCAGAATTCGTCGGATTTGGCGACCAATGTGCTCGACCACCGCAGCAGTGCCTTCTTACGGCCCTCGAAACCCAGGTCTTCCCAGACCGGAGCGGCGGCACGTGCCTTGGCCACGGCCGCGGCGACGGCCGCTTCGTCGGCGATCGGATAGGTGGCCAGCGTCGCGCCGGTGGCCGGATCGACCGAGGTGAGCACCGACTCTTTCTCGGTGGCTTTTTCTGTGGTTGTCACAGGATCTCCTCTGCGGGAAGTAGGGCGGTAGCTGCGCGCGCGAACGGGCAGTCAACGACCGCCTCGTCCCCGATGAGAGAATGTTAGGGCATAACTCTCAACGCGTCACCCAGTACAAGCCCCATTGTCGTCCACTCGGGACACATTTGTGTTCATCGGCCGCTAATTGTGCTCATCTGTCGGTATCCGATGCCAGGATCGAAATATGTGCGGGCGATATGCGACGACGACCAATCCCGGGCGGCTCGCGGTGGAACTGGATGCGCTGGACGAGACCGGTGCCACCACCGCGACCGGATCGGGTAGTGGCCTACGGGGCGATTCGAGTGCGGCCGCCGAATCCGCCGCCGACCCGGGCGACCGGGATCGGGGGGTGAACTACAACGTCGCACCGACCACGCAGATCCTCACCGTGGTCGACCGGCACGACCACGACCATCCCGGCGAGCCCGCTACCCGCCGGATCCGGCGGATGCGCTGGGGTCTGATCCCGCACTGGACCAAACCCGCCGAGCCCGGGGTGCCCGTGAAGGGAAAGCCGCTGTTCAACGCCCGCGCGGACAAAGCCGCGGGGCTGCCGTCGTTCCGGGACGCGGTGAAGTACCGGCGCTGCCTGGTGCCGATGGACGGCTGGTACGAGTGGCTGGTCGAACCCGACCCGGCGGGCCCGGGCAAGGGCAAGAAGCCCAAGGTGATCAAACACCCGTATTTCATGTCGCGCGCCGACGGATCGCGCCTGTACATGGCAGGTCTGTGGTCGGTGTGGCGGGATCGCTCGCTCGACGATCCGCAACCCCTGCTGTCGTGCACCATCCTCACCACCGACGCGGTCGGGGAGCTGACCCGTATTCACGACCGGATGCCCCTGCCGATGCCGGAGGAGAACTGGGCCGCCTGGCTGGACCCGGACCATCCCGCGCCCGCGCAACTACTGGAGACACCGAGTGCGGCCCTCGTCGCCGAAATCACCGCCCGGCCGGTGCCTCCCCTGGTGAACAGCGTGAAGAACAACGGCCCGGAACTGCTGGCGCCGGTCGGCGACCCCGGAGAGCAGACCACGCTGCTGTGACCGCCGCGAGGGGGGAACCGGAGCCCCGGAGCGGACGGGCCCGCTCCGGGCCGGAGTTCGCCGGTTCAGGTGCCGAGCGGGCAGCTCACCGCCTCCGTGGCAATGCTCAAACCACATTTGAGCAGGTCGGCGCCGAGATCGATCACCTCCGACGCCAGTCCGCCGCCCGCGCGTTCGGCGCGCTCGCCCGCGTCGTCCTCCGGTTTGTTCTCGGTACCGGCCCCGCCGTCACCCTCACCGCCCAGCGGATACTCCGGCGACGGGGCCGCCGTCGCCATCGGCGCCGTCAGCAGGACGGGCCCGGCCAGCAGTGCCGCTGCCGCGGATACGGCGAAGAACGCGGTGCGCACAGGTTTGCGCTGGGACATATCGCATCACATCCTCGGATCGGTCGAACGGTCGATCCCAGTAACGCATACGACTGCCCGCGACCAGCCGAATTACCCGTCCGGCACGCGGGGACCGGTCCGCGACACACCGCCGCCCGGCGTCTCCGGGTCGCCGCGTCCGCGGTCGCCGGCTTGCCCGTGGCGGTGCTGCTCCGCTGATCTCAGGTCGTGACCGCGGCGGTGACAGCGCCGGTGAGCCGGATCAGGTGCACGGGCGCCACCTCGATTTCCAGCCCACGCCGCCCCGCACTGCACAACATCCGCTCCCACTCCAGCGCCGACACGTCGACTACGGTCGGAAGCCGTTTGCGCTGACCCAGCGGCGAAATACCGCCGAGGACGTAGCCGGTGCCGCGTTCGGCGGCGGCCCGGTCGGCCATCGTGGCCTTGGGCGCGCCCAGCGCCGCGGCGGCGGCCTTCAGCGACAGGGTCCGCGGTACGGGGAGCACCGCCACCGCCAGGGACCCGGTGGACAGCTGCAACACCAGTGTTTTGAAGATCTGCTCGGGCGCCACCCCCAGCCGGGCCGCCAGCGCGTCGACCGCTTCGCCGCCGAAGGAGTCCGCGCGCGGATCGTGATCGTAACCGTGGACCGTATGGTCGGCCCCGGCTGTGACCAGGGCGCGGATTGCCGGTGTGGCGCCTGCTGCCATGGCGCGACCCTACCGCCGGCCCGGTCCCGCCCGGGTCGCGGCGTGACTTTCCCGTGATGGGGAACAGTTCGCCCGCCGGCGTAGTTGTACGCGGCAGAACAGCGCATATGCGGGCGAAGCGCCCGCGGGATGCGAACACCGCGGAAGCGAAGGAGTGACGGTGCCCGTTCTCGTCGAACAACGCCCGGTCCAGCACGATCCGGCTCCGGTCCGCACGCGGTTCTTCTCCGACTTCACACTGCCGGTAGATTTGGCTGGTAAGCCGATCGAAGGGACACGTGTGACGAGCGAGGACGACGTGGCGACCGGAACCGGCGCCGACGAGCGGCCTGCCGGCCGGCCGGAGACCGGTGCCGAACTGGCCCGGCGGTTCGAGCGGGACGCACTGCCCATGCTGGACCAGTTGTACGGTGCCGCCCTGCGGATGACGCGTAATCCCGCCGACGCCGAAGATCTGGTGCAGGAGACCTACGTCAAGGCCTATGCCGGCTTCAAGTCCTTCAAAGAGGGCACCAACCTGCGGGCCTGGCTCTACCGCATCCTCACCAATACCTACATCAACTCCTACCGGAAGAAACAGCGCCAGCCCGCGCAGTATCCGACCGACGAGATCACCGACTGGCAGCTCGCCGCCACTGCCGAGCACAGCTCGACCGGGTTGCGCTCGGCGGAGGTCGAAGCGCTGGACGCGCTACCGGACGACGACATCAAGGCCGCGCTCGTCCAGCTGCCCGAGGAGTTCCGGATGGCGGTGTACTACGCCGATGTCGAGGGGTTCCCGTACAAGGAAATCGCCGACATCATGGGCACTCCCATCGGTACGGTGATGTCCCGGCTGCATCGCGGCCGGAAACAACTGAAGGGTTTGCTCGCCGATGTGGCGCGCGAACGAGGTTTCGACCGCACCGCGCCGGGGTCCGGGAATGCCGATACCGCCTCGGCGGTGCGCCAGGAGGTCAAGCAGTGAGCACCGAGCGCGATCCCGATATGGAGCTCGACTGCACCGCGGTACTGGCAGATGTCTGGCTGATGCTCGACGGCGAATGCGACGATCGCACCCGCGAACGCCTCCAGCACCATATGGACCACTGTGCGCCCTGTATCGAGGCCTACGGCATCGAGGAGAAGATCAAGAGCATGCTCAGCCGCAAATGCGGTGGTGACAGGGCTCCCGATGCCCTGCGCGAACGTCTCACGATCGAAATCCGCCGCTCGGTGACCATCACCTCCGACGACGTCACCGCCGATCCCGGCCGCGCCTGACCCCTCTGCCGCGATCGCGCCCGGCCCGCCGGGGATACGCATACGACGAACGGCCCGTACTTCGAAACGAAGTACGGGCCGTTCGTGGTCTGTGCCGGGCCTGCGCCCGGTCGGCTCAGGCGTTGGGACGCTTGCCGTGGTTGGCTGCGTTTCCCTTACGGCTGCGCTTCTTGCGGCCACGCTTACCCATAGGTAGCTCCCTCCTGGGGACAATTCCCGCGACTGCGGGGAGTACATGTTGATCCGGCCTATTCTTTCACGTGTGATTGGCTGTACCGACGGCGGTACAGCGGGCCCCGGCCTCGCGACCGGACGAACCTAGTGAACGGGGTGTCATGGCGGAAGAAGTGCGGGCGGAAATGGTGTCCACGGTGCTCACTGTCGAGGTCGCGGTGGGCGACCGCGTCACGATCGACCAGACGCTGGTCCTGCTCGAATCGATGAAGATGGAGATCCCGGTGATCACCGAGGCCGGCGGCGAAGTCGCCTCCATCGCCGTCACCCCCGGACAGGTGCTCCAGCAGGGTGACCTCATCGCCGTCATCGACTGACCGCACCCGCACAGCGCCGAGTTCTCCGAGATCCCCGAAGGGTTCGGCCCCGCGTGCCGGAAGCGCGCCGAATACCATCCTGCCTATGTCCACATTGAGTGACCTGCTGGCCGAGCACACCGATCTACCGGGGGTGGCGGTGGATCATCTGCAGCGGGTGGTGGGGGATTGGCAGTTGCTCGCGGATCTGTCGTTCTCGGATCTGCTGTTGTGGGTCGGGGCGGGGCCGATCGAGGCCGGCGCGGATCTCGTCTGTGTGGCCCAGTGCCGCCCGACCACCGCGCCCACGGTGCACCAGGAGGACCTGGTCGGCAAGACCGCCCGGCGTTCGGAGCATTCGCAGGTGTTCGACGCGCTGACCGTCGGAGAGATCGTGCGAACCGACACCGAGGGGGAGGCCAAGGGTGTCTACCACCCTTACCCGGTACAGGCGATCCGGGAAGCCATCCCGGTGCGGTGCGGTGACGATGTGATCGCGGTGCTGAGCCGGGATACCGACCGGCAGCGGTCGAGGGTGCGCAGCAGCCTGGAGATCGCCTATGTCGCATGCTCCGACGATCTGTGCCAGATGATGGCGGACGGGACGTTTCCGACCACCGAGGACCGGGCGGCCACGCATTCGAGCCCGCGGGCCGGTGATGGGTTCATCCGGCTCGACACCGCGGGAATCGTCACCTATGCCAGCCCCAACGCGCTGTCGGCCTACCACCGTATGGGTTTGCAGGCGGATCTGGCGGGTCAGGATCTGGCGGTCACCACGCGGTCGCTGGTGACCGATCCGTTCGACGCGCAGGAAGTGGTGGGCGATATCCAGGCCGCGCTCGCCGGGCGGACCGGGCGCCGGATGGAGGTGGAGGCGCGCGGTGCGACGGTGCTGCTGCGCACCCTGGTGTTGCGGCCGCACGGTGAGCTGGCGGGGGCGGCGGTGCTGGTGCGTGATGTGACCGAGGTGAAGCGCCGGGACCGGGCGTTGCTGAGCAAGGACGCGACCATTCGCGAGATCCATCACCGGGTGAAGAACAATCTGCAGACGGTGGCCGCGCTGCTGCGGTTGCAGGCGCGGCGCACCGAGAACGAGGAGGCCCGGGTGGCCCTCACCGAATCGGTGCGCCGGGTGACCTCGATCGCCTCGGTACACGAGATGCTGTCCATGTCGGTGGACGAAGAGGTCGATCTGGACGAGGTCGTGGACCGGCTGCTGCCGATCATGGCCGATGTCGCCACGGTGCACACCGCGCGAATCACGGTGCGGCGGGCGGGTTCCCTCGGCGTGTTCTCGGCAGAGCGGGCGACGCCGCTGGTGATGGTGCTGACCGAACTGGTGCAGAACGCGATCGAGCACGCGTTCGACGGCGGTCAGAACGGGACGGTCACCATCCGTGCGGAACGCTCCGCACGCTGGCTGGATGTGATCATCAGCGATGACGGCGGCGGCCTGCCCGCCGGCTTCAGCCTCGAATCGTCGGACAGCCTCGGGCTGCAGATCGTGCGCACTCTGGTCACCGCGGAATTGGGCGGATCCATCGGGCTGCACCCGGGCGCGGATATCGGAACGGACGCGGTCCTGCGGGTACCGCTGGGGCGCCGTTCGGCACGTTGATACCTGACGGAAACTCGCCTGTACCGATTATGCATACCCGAGATCGGCTGTGTCCGAAAACACCCCCTATTTTTCAGGGGCCATATTTCGGCAAAATAACGAACGCCCGAGACCGGCATGCTCCGGAAAAAATTCAGCCCGGCACCAGAAGGCTGGTGCCGGGCATTCCACGACTCCCCGGACCGGGCTGAATGGTCCGGTAGTCGCTTCCCCGCGCTTGTCAGACAGACGTACGAGTGCGGGTGCGCGCATTGCGGCGCTTGAGCGCGCGCCGCTCGTCTTCGCTCATACCGCCCCATACACCGGCATCCTGCCCGGAACCCAGGGCCCAGGACAGGCATTCGGCGGTGACGGGGCAGCGGGCGCAGACCAGCTTGGCATCGGCAATCTGCGCGAGCGCAGGACCACTGTTGCCCACCGGGAAAAACAGTTCGGGGTCCTCATCGCGACAGATGGCCTTATGGCGCCAGTCCATTCCTTCTGCTCCTTTGTAGGGCGCCGCACAGGGCGCCGATCGGTTGGTGGGTCGTTCATTTGTGCGAACTGAATGTTTCCGCACGGTTGCTTGTGAATGCTTTCACGAACACCGTAGATGTCAATAGGTATCCGATGCACCGTGGCAAAGCTCACGCACTGCAGTCCCACATCGGGGACCTGCCGCAGTCCTTTGTACTCGCCCACGCCGGTTTCTGCAGCACAACGGGATGTATTTCCCGAATGCGTCAGTTCAAACCGGTCGCGGAGCAACTACGTCGAGGACGTTCGGCACAGCGGTGAAATCCACCACGTCGCGTTCGCCGATGAAGTCACCGTCGATTTGCAGGCCGATGGGCTCGGCACTGGAGATGCGCACCGACGGAACGTCGTCGTCCCGGAACAATTTCCGTGACTTCGGCTCGGAGTGCGGCGACAACAGCTGCGTCGCCAGGCGCAGTGTAGGCAGTAACGCCATGGTTCGCACGGCGAACACTCCGAGACCCGTTTCGAAGCGAGTGCCCGGATTGGTCCGCACCGGCCGCGATTCCAGATACGTCCACGGACTGGTGTTGGTGACGAACGCGTAGCGGACCCCCGTCACCGGCTCACGCCCCGGAACATGCACGGTCACCTCGGGCATGGCCCGCTTGGTACGGAAAAACTGGCGGACAGTGGTCCGCACATACCGCGCCGGGGTCGCGGCACGCCCCTTGGCGCGGCTCGCATCGATGGCGGCGCACACATCGGCATCCAGCCCCACCCCCGCACTGAAACAGAACCAGCGGTCGTCGGTGATCCCCAACCCGATCCGGCGATCACCGTCCCCGGCCTTCAGCAGATCGATCAACTGATTGGTCGCCGCCACCGGATCGGGCGCGATATCCAGCGACCGCGCGAACACATTGGCCGACCCACCCGGAATGATCCCCAGCCGCGGCCGCCACGCCTGCCCGTCGTCGACCTGCGGAAGCGGCACGAACCCGTTGATCGTCTCGTTGACCGTCCCATCCCCGCCGTGCACCACGATCAGATCCATCTCATTGGTCGCCGCCCACTGCGCCAACTCCGCCGCATGACCACGATGCTGTGTATGCGCCACCGTGAGCTGAGTCCGGCTCTCCAGAGCGTGCGCGAGAAGATCACGGGTTGCCGCCGTGGTAGAAGTCGCATTCGGATTGACGATCAACAACGTCCGCACCAGCGCAGTCTAATTGGCGGCGGCTCCGCCGCCGCGGGGGTTGCGGGCCCGTTGTGTTGCCTTCCGCACATGACCCGGCGTGCTGGTTCCCATCCGGATGGTCACCTCCGCGCGAAAGGCCCACCCTCCCGGCGCCGAGTTCAGCGAGACCCTGAAAGGGTTCGGCCCGCGTCTGCTGTCAGCCCTCGAAGCGATGTGGCGAAGCCACGAGTCTCGAGGGCTGACAG
>NZ_JBEZYU010000075.1:0-19394 GCF_040638875.1 Nocardia sp. NPDC024068
GTGCTCGTCGTAGAGGGCGAGGAGTTTGTCCTGGTAGGCCGAGAGCCGGAAGAAGAAGTTGGATTCCTCGGCGCAGCCGCGAGTATCGCGTGCTGACAGGCGACGCTTCGGGGGCCGAACCCCGCGCGGCGAAGCCGCGCCAAAAGACACAGCCCGCCAGCGCGCAAAAAGACAAACCATTACCCTCGGGGGTCGCGGTCCGGCAACACGCCGGGCCGGGAAGCAACCTGACGGTCAACCCCAATGGTTCGGCGGCCCGCGATCCAGGGGCCGGGAACCCGCGCGCTCTCGCGCGCCGGAGCACAGGATGGAATGTATGTATCGGACCCGAGGCACGTTGCTCGGTGTGGTGGCGGCTGTGGCCGCCGTGGGCCTGCTCGCCGGCTGCGGCGACGACGATTCGACCGCGACCGGCACCCCCACGCTGTCGACTCCGGCCGCCGCGTCGTCGGTGAGTTCGGCTCCTGCCCCGGCGCCCGGTAGCGAGGCGCCGGCTCCGGAGGCCGAGGCACCCGCTCCCGAGGCCGCGCCGGAACAGCCCGAAGCGCCCGCCGAGCCGGAGCGTCCCGCACCGGTGCCGCCGCAGGAGGCCGATACCGGTCAGCTCAGTGAGACGGAGCAGACGTATCTCGACGAGCTGGCCAAGCAGGGCGTGACCCCGTCGATCCCGGAGTACGCGCTGGATATCGGGAACTATGTGTGCCAGGGCGTGGCCGCCGGGACCTCGGATGCCGATATGGCGACCTTCGTGACCGCGATGGCCGGATCGGATCCGTCGTTCGATCCGGCGAAGATGCCGGTCGAGCAGGCGGGCCAGATCTATATCAACACCGCCAAGTCGAGTTACTGCCAGGGGTGAGGCGGTGAGTAGGGGACGTTCCCGGACCCGTCGGTCCGGCTGCTTCACGGTGCTCGCGCTGATGGTCGCCGGGCTGGTCATCGTGGTGCTGCTCTGGTACCTGCTGGCCGGGTGTCTGCGCAAGCCGGAGCCGCCGGGTCCGGGGCCGGGCCCGGAGGAGCCGACGAGCCAGCCCGCGAGCTGCCCGGACGTGCAGATGATCTCGGTGCCCGGCACCTGGGAGTCCAGTAGTGCGGACGACCCCTACAACCCGTCGGCGAACCCGGCTTCGCTCATGTTGAACGTGAGTGGTCCGGTGCGCGAACAGTTCCCGGACCAGCGGGTGGACGTCTATACCGTCCCCTATGTCGCCCAGTTCTCCAATCCGGTGGCGATCCCGCCGGACGGTCAGGCCTCCTACAACGTGAGCCGGACCGAGGGCACCCGGAAGACGTTCGATTTCCTGACGTCTCGGCACCAGGAATGCCCGCTGACCACCTACGTGCTGGCCGGGTTCTCGCAGGGCGCGGTGATCGTCGGCGATATCGCCGAGCAGATCGGCAAGGGCAACGGCCCGGTGCCCGAGAACAAGGTCCTGGGTGTGACGCTCATCGCCGACGGCCGCCGTTCCGGTGAGTCGGGCGACGGGCAGCCGATCCAGGTCGGCACCCCGCCCCCCGGGGTGGGCGCGGAGGTCGCGTTGAACGGGCTCACCGTGCCCGGGATCACCATGACCGGACCGCGTACGGAGGGGTTCGGCGACCTCGCCGACCGCGTGTACACCATCTGCGCTCCCGGCGACCTGATCTGCGACGCTCCGCGCAACGCGCTGAGCCCGGCCAATATTTTCGGCAGCCTCGGTACGCTCACCCAGGCGGTGGGCAACCCGGTGCACGCCCTCTACCACGGGTTCGTGGTGGATCAGGACGGAACCACCGCCACCCAGTGGGCGGCGAATTGGGCGATCGGCCTGGTGGAGGGCGCGCCGTCGCCGCCGCATTCGTGACAGCGGAACGGATACGGGCCGCACTGTCCCATGCGGTCGCGCCGGTGCGCCGCCTTGTGACAATTCACCGCACGCAGCGTGTTCCCTCCGGTCCGGCAGGCTGTAAAGTGCGCTGGTGATCGCGCATCCCGCGCCCTGCGCCGGCAGGGATGCGCAGTGACTTCCGATATCCAGGAGCATGAGTTCATGACAGAAGCCGCCGCACCGGTGGATGAGTTGAGCGCGCTGGGCACTCCGCTGCGTAAGTTCCGTTTCGCGGCCGCGGGCGAGGGAAACAAGCAGGAGGGCGGCGCCCGCAAGTTCATCCAGACGGCGCAGCAGGCCGAGGAATACGGCTACGACACGTTCGTGGTGCCGGACCATCTCGGTGACCAGATCGGCCCGATCGCGGCCCTGGGTGCGTTGTCCCAGGCCACCTCGACGATTCGGCTCGGCACGTCGGTTCTCGCCAACGGCTTCCGGCATCCGGTGGTGCTGGCCAAGGATCTGGCAACCATCGATGTGCTGTCGAAGGGCCGGCTCGAGGTGGGGATCGGCGCCGGGTGGAAGGCCGACGAATTCGAGGCCGCGGGCCTGGACTACGACCGTCCCGGCGTCCGCCTGGCCAAACTGGACGAGACGCTGACGATTCTCGATGTGCTGCTGCGAGGGCAGGAGTGCACCTTCGAGGGCAAGTACTACCAGGTACACGGTGTCAAGGGGACCCCACGCCCGCGGCAGGGACCACGGCCGCCGCTGTGTACCGGCGGCGGTGGCCCGCGGATGCTGAAACTGGCCGCCAAGCACGCCGATATCGTCTCGATCGTGCCGGTCACCACCGCCAACGGTAAGGGCCTGCTGTCCGGTATCACGCTGGAGAAGACGATCGAGAAGGTCGAGCTCATCCGGGAGGCCGCCGGTGATCGGTTCGATCAGATCGAGCTGAACTGGGCGATCACCGCCATCGTCATCACCGACGACCGGGAGAAAACCGCGGAGATGGCGCTGACGGCGCTCGACCGCGGGCTGCATCCCGATCTGGAGGTCGACGTCGAGCTCTCTGTCGAGGAGATCCTGGATTCGCCGTATGTGGCGATCGGCACCTTCGAGGAGATCGCCGACCAGATGCGACGGGTGCGCAAGCTCACGGGTATGTCCTATGTCGGCATATTCCCGACCCAGATGGATGCGTTCGCACCGGTGATTCCCTTGCTCCGGGAGGAGTGAGAAGCTCATCTCTGTAACATGTCTCTGGTTTGAGAACATCTAGCCGATAGCGGTCACCGCGCAGACCGCACCCCAAAACCCGCAGGGACGGTTCTCGGATGGAGAGCTTCCGCGGCGAAAGCGAGTCGGGGCCACACAGTAAATAACGGCTGACGTGCCGTTGCCACGTGCGCCTCGGAGGAGAAGGAATGGACGAGACTTTCGACGACTACCTGGACGAGAACGGGAACATCACCATTCCCGAAGATCGCACCCTGGTCGACCACGTCGAGAAGCACACCCGCAACGACGCGAACACGCTGGCGTACCGCTACATCGATTACTCGCGTGAGCGCGATGGCGAGGTGCATGAGCTGACGTGGCAAGAGTTCGGGGTCCGGCTGCGCGCGGTGGCCGGTCGACTCCAGCAGGTCACCACCCCCGGTGATCGGGTGGCGGTGCTCGCGCCGCAGGGGCTCGACTACGTGATCTCGTTCTTCGCCGCGATCTACGCGGGCACCATCGCGGTTCCGCTGTTCGATCCGGACGAGCCGGGGCATACCGATCGGCTCCACGCCGTGCTCGGCGACTGCACACCGTCGGCCATTCTCACCGCCAGTTCGTCGGCGGCCGGGGTGCGCCAGTTCTTCCGTTCACTACCGGCGGCGCAGCGCCCGCGCATCATCGCCGTCGACGCGATCCCCGACACCCTGGGTGACAGCTGGGTACGCCCCGACATCACCGTGGACGAGATCGCCTATCTGCAGTACACGTCGGGTTCCACCCGGACCCCGGCCGGTGTGGAGATCACCCACCGGGCGGTCGGCACGAACCTGCTGCAGATGGTCGACGCCATCAATCTCGACTGGAACTCGCGCGGCGTCACCTGGCTGCCGCTGTTCCACGATATGGGCCTGCTGACGGTGATCCTGCCCGCCGTGGGCGGCAAATTCATCACCATCATGTCGCCGGCCTCGTTCGTGCGCCGCCCCTACCGCTGGATCAAGGAACTGGCCGCCGCCTCCGACGGCGCCGGGACCTTCGCCGCCGCGCCGAACTTCGCGTTCGAGCACGCCGCGGTGCGCGGGCTGCCGAAGAACGGCGAAGCGCTGGATCTGTCGAATGTGATCGGCCTGATCAACGGCAGCGAGCCGGTGACCACCTCGTCGATGAAGAAGTTCAACGAGGCGTTCGCCCCGTACGGGTTGCCGAAGACGGCGATCAAACCGTGCTACGGCATGGCCGAAGCCACTCTGTTCGTCTCGGCGACCAAGGCCGAGGACGAGGCCAAGGTCACCTATGTGGACCGCGACGAGCTCAATGCCGGGCGGATGGTGCGGGTCGACCAGGGCAGCGATAATGCGATAGCCCAGGTGAGCTGCGGTTATATCGCGAAGTCGCAGTGGGCCGTGATCGTCGATCCGGAAACGATCGACGGCGAGGCGCGCGAGCAGCCCGACGGCCACGTCGGTGAGATCTGGCTGCACGGCAACAATATGGGCATCGGGTACTGGGGCCGGGACGACGAGACCGAGGCGACCTTCCGGAACAAGGTGGTCACTCCGCTCGCCGAGGGCAGCCACGCCGAGGGCACCACACCCGAGTCGAACTGGATGCGCACCGGCGACTACGGCGTCTACTTCGACGGCGAGCTCTACATCACCGGCCGGGTGAAGGATCTGGTGATCGTCGACGGCCGTAACCACTATCCGCAGGACCTGGAGTTCTCCGCGCAGGAGGCGAGCACCGCGCTGCGCCCCGGGTTCGTGGCGGCCTTTTCGGTCCCGGCCAACCAGCTGCCGGCCGAGGTGTTCGCCCAGGGTAGCCACTCGGGGCTGAAGTTCGACGCAGACGACGCGTCCGAGCAACTGGTCGTGGTGGCCGAGCGGGGTCCGGGCGCGGGCAAGGCCGATCCGCTGCCGATCGCCGACGCGGTGCGCGCGGCGATCTCCCAGCGCCACGGTGTGACCGTGCGTGACCTGCTGCTGGTGCCCGCGGGTTCGATTCCGCGTACCTCCAGCGGCAAGATCGCCCGCCGGGCCTGCAGGTCCGCCTATGTCGAGGGCACTCTGCGCGGTGGTTACACCCAGCAGGCTTTCCCCGATGCACCTGAGGAGTAGGTCCGCGCCCGAGTCCGGGTCGCGGCCTCGCCGCCCATCCATCCCCGCGAGGCGCGGGCTGGTGCGCCGCACCGCGTACAGACAGGTAGTTTGAGGACTGATGGCTGATAACGAGGGCACGTCGCCGGAGACGACCGAGAACCTTTCCGCCGCGGCGGGAGACGGCGCCGCCGGGGTGCCCGCGGCCGATGCGGGGGGCTCGAACCCCGATATATCGGTTGCCGAGCTGCGGGAGTGGTTGCGGCGCTGGGTCGCCGAGGCCACCGGACAGCAGGTCGAGCAGATCACGGTCGACCGGCCGATGGAGGAGTTCGGGCTCGCCTCCCGGGACGCGCTCGCGCTCGGCGGGGAGATCGAGGAACTCACCGGTGTCGTGCTGAACGCGACCGTGGTCTACCAGCATCCGACCATCGCCTCACTGGCCGATGTCATCGTCAACGGCCCCCCGGAGCTGGTCCTCGAGGCCGCCGACGACGCCTTCTACACGGCTGGATACGCCCCGGGTGACGCGCACGATATCGCCATCGTGGGTCTGTCGACCCGGTTGCCGGGTGCCGGTGACACCCCCGAGTCCACCTGGGAATTCCTGATCAACGGCGGCGACGCCATCCGGGAGCGGCCGGCGGGGCGCTGGTCGGAATTCCTGGAGAACCCGCAGGTGGCGCAGGCCGTCGCCGAGGGCAACACCCGCGGCGGCTACCTGGATCAGAATGTCGTCACCGATTTCGACGCCGAGTTCTTCGCGATGTCGCCGATCGAGGTCGAGCGGATCGATCCGCAGCAGCGGCTGATGATGGAGCTCACCTGGGAGGCGCTCGAGCACGCCCGGATCCCGGCCAGCGATCTGCGCGGGGAATCGGTGGGTGTCTACATCGGTACCTCGACCAGTGATTTCCAGCTGATCGCCGCGATGAGCCTCGGGGAGTCCGATCCGAACGTTCCGGCCTCGGCCGAGGCGTACAAGATCATGGGTAGCGCGAGCAGCATCATCGCCAACCGCGTGTCCTACTTCTTCGATTTCCGCGGACCGTCGGTCGCGGTCGATACCGCGTGCTCCTCGACGCTGGTCGCGATGCATCAGGCCGTGCAGGCCCTGCGCGCCGGCGATGCCGATGTCGCGCTGGCGGGCGGCGTGAACATGCTGCTCATCCCGATGACCACCCTCGGGTTCGACAAGAACGGCGCGGTCGCCAAGGACGGCCGCATCAAGGCCTTCTCCGCCGACGCCGACGGGATGGTCCGTTCCGAGGGCGCCGGTCTGGTGGTGCTCAAACGTCTCGCCGATGCCGAACGCGACGGCGACGACATCCTGGCCGTGGTCAAGGGTTCGGCGGTCAACAGCGACGGCCGGTCCAACGGTCTGATCGCCCCGAACCCCGACGCCCAGGCCGATGTGCTGCGGCGCGCGTACCGTGACGCCGGGATCGTGCCCTCGACCGTCGACTACATCGAGGCCCACGGCACCGGCACCCTGGTCGGCGATCCGATCGAGGCGCAGGCGCTCGGGCAGGTGGTCGGCGCGGGCCGCGCCGCCGACGCCCCGGCGCTGCTCGGCTCGGCGAAGACCAATTTCGGGCATCTGGAGTCCGGCGCGGGCGCGGCGAGCCTGGCCAAGGTGATCATGGCCTTCCGGCACGATGTGCTGCCCGCCAATATCAACTACGCCGGGCCCAATCCGTACATCCCGTTCGAACAGGCCCGGTTGAAGGTCGTCGACGAGCCGACACCGTTCCCGCGCTACAGCGGTACCGCCACCGTCGGTATCTCCGGTTTCGGGTTCGGCGGTACCAACGCCCACGTGGTGGTGCAGGAGTACAAACCCGCCGCGGTGACCGCGGCGCCCGCACCCGCCGCGGACGACGAGGCGCTGGATGTGGTGGGCGCCGATGTCGTCGCCGAGGCCGAGGCCGTGGCGTCGGACGTCGCGCCCGAAATCGAATGGTCCACCGACCGCGCCGAACCGCTTCCGGTGATCCTGGCCGTCTCCGCCTATCTGCCCTCCCGGCGCCGCCGCGCCGCCGCCGATCTGGCCGACTGGCTGGAAACCGAAGCGGGACAGCGGACCCCGCTCGCCGATGTGGCCCGCGCGCTGGCCAAACGCAGCCATTGGCGTTCCCGGGGTGTGGTGCTCGCGAAGGACCACACCGAAGCGATCGCGGGCCTGCGGGCCATCGCCGCGGGCAAACCGGGACAGGGCGTGTTCACCGCCGACGCCCCGGCCGCCCAGGGACCCATGTGGGTGATGGCCGGGTTCGGCGCCCAGCACCGCAAGATGGGTAAACAGCTCTACCTCGAGAATTCGATCTTCCGGCGCACCGTCGACGAGGTGGACGAACTCGTCCAGGACGAGGCCGGCTACTCGGTGCGCGAGATGATGCTCGACGACGCCCAGGATTGGGATATCGGCACTTCTCAGGTCGGGACCTTCACCATCCAGCTGGGTCTGGCCGCGCTGCTGCGGGCGCACGGCGCCGAACCCACCGCGGTCGTCGGCCATTCCCAGGGTGAGGTGGCCGGCGCGTACATCAGCGGTGGGCTGCCGCTGGAGGATGCCGTCCGAGTGATCTGCGCGCGTTCCCGCCTCATGCGGGAGGGCGAGGAGATGCTCACCGACGACGATGTCCGGAATATGGCCCTGGTGGAACTGAGCGCCGAGGACGTCGCCGCCATGCTGCCGGAGTATCCCGATATCGAGGTAGCCGTGTACGCGGCGCCGACCAATACCGTCATCGGCGGTCCGGTGGAGCAGGTCGCGGCGATCGTCGCGCGGGTCGAGGAAGCCGGGAAATTCGCCCGGGTCCTGCAGACCAAGGGCGCCGGCCACACCTCGCAGATGGATCCGCTGCTGGGTGAACTGGCCGCCGAACTCGCCGGTATCGAACCGACGGCCCTGAAGGTCGGCCTGTACTCCACGGTCGACAAGGAGCAGTACTACGCGCCCGGTCACGATCCGGTGCATACCGAGGGCTACTGGGTGAAGAACATGCGCCACAGCGTGTACTTCACCAACGCGGTGCGGGCGGCGGTCGATTCCGGGATCACCACGTTCCTGGAGCTGGCCCCGAATTCCGTGGCGCTCATGCAGGTTCTGGGCACCACCTTCGCCGCCGGGCTACCCGACGCGCAGCTGATTCCGACGCTCAAGCGCAAAGAGGACGAATCGGCCGCGGTGATCGCGGCGCTGGCTCAGCTCTATGTGCACGGGCACGCGGTCGATCTGGCCTCGCTGCTGCCGGCCGGCCCGTACGCCGATGTGCCGCGTACCGCGTTCGTCCGTAAACCGTACTGGCCCAAGGTGAGTGCTTTCTCCACCGGCGGCGGCGGAGTCCCGGGCGTCTCGGTCGCGCTGCCGGACGGCCGCCACGTCTGGGAGATCCAGGCGGCGTCGGTCGACGACCTGCCCGCACTGGTCCGGTCGGCGGCGTCGCAGGTGCTGGCCGATGTGACTCTCGGCGCGAGCATCGGGCACGCCCCACTGCCCGCCGCCGGCACCCTCACCACCACGCTCACCCCGCATCCCGGCGGCGCTTCCATCCAGGTGCATGCCCGCGCGGAAGGGCAGTTCCGGTTGCTCTTCGACGCGGTCGTCACCTCCGGTGCGGCCCTGCCGGTTCCGGCCGCGCCGGCCGGAACCGCGGCGCCCGCCACCGAGATCGTGGTGACCGACGCGGTGGACACCGTGGGTTTCGGTGACCGGTGGAATCCGGACAGCGGTCAGTCGGTCGAGGAACGGCTGGCGCTCATCGTCGCCGAATCGATGGGTTACGCGGTCGAGGATCTGCCCATGGAGATTCCGCTCATGGAACTCGGGCTGGATTCGCTGATGGCGATGCGGATCAAGAACCGGGTCGAATACGAATTCGATATCCCGCAGTTGCAGGTTTCGGCGGTACGCGACGCCAGCCTGCACGAGGTCGGCAAGGTGCTGCGCTACGCGATCGAGCATCGCGACGAGGTGCGGGAGATGGCCGATAAGCAGGCCAGCGGTGAATCCGGGGCACTGAACGTGGACGACGACTTCGTCGAGGCCGCCAAGGCCGCGATGGAGGCGGGGGAGGATCCGGTCGCGGCCCTGAGCCAGGGCAACAAGACCACAGGTGCCGAGGCGGCCTCGGAGCCTCCGGTGGCCACTCCCGAACCGGCGGTCGCACCGCAGGCGGCAGCGCCCGCCGAGACGGCGATCTTCGGGGGCGGCGCGCCGGGGTCGTCGGACAGCGACAACGTTCCGCCACGTGACGCGGCGGAACGGCTGACCTACGCGTCGTGGGCGGTCGTCACCGGCGCGTCGGCCGGCGGGATCTTCAACACCCTGCCGATCCTGGACGAGGACACCGCCGAGAAACTGGCGGCCCGGCTCACCGATCGGGTGGGCGCGGAGATCACCGTGGACGACGTCCTCGACTGCGAGACCATCGAACAGCTCGCCGATATCGTGCGCACGCTGCAGGACAGTGGTGCCGACGTGGACGGCTACGTCCGCCCCCTGCGGCCACGCTCCGACGGGTCGGACGAAGTGCCCGTGTTCGTCTTCCATCCGGCGGGTGGCAACACCCTGGTCTACGAACCGTTGCTGAAGCGGCTTCCCGAGGGCACGCCGATGTACGGCCTGGAGCGGGCGGAGGGCTCGATCGAGGAGCGGGCGCGCGAGTACGTTCCGGAACTGCGCAAACTGCAGGGTGACGGACCCTACGTGCTCTACGGCTGGTCGCTGGGGGCCGTGCTCGCGATGGCGGTAGCGCAACTGCTGCGCGCTGAAGGGGCGGAGGTGCGGCTCGTCGGCCTCATCGATCTGGCCATCCCGGCGGAACCGGAGGACAACAGCTCCGAGGAGCGGTTCCGGCGGATGCAGCGTTACCAGGCCTTCGCCAAGCGGACCTTCAACGTCAACGGCGAACTCGATGACGATCAGCTGCGCGAACTGGCGGACTCGACCGATGAGCAGCAGTTCCAGATGATCAGCGATCTGATCAAGATGACCGGGGCCAAGATCCCGGGTGGAGTACTCGAACATCAGAAGACCTCGTGGATCGAGAACCGTGCCCTGCAGCAGGTCAGTCCCACGAATTACGAGGGCGATGTGGTGCTGTACCTGGCCGACCGCTACCACGACGGCGCGATCGAACTCGAACCCCGCTACGCTGAGCGCCGCCCGAACGGTGGCTGGGACGAATACCTGCCGAACCTGGAGATCATCCATATCCCCGGCGACCACCTGCAGATCATCGATGAGCCCAGGATCGGCCGAATCGGTGCGGACCTGACCGCTAAACTCGCGCAGATCACCTCGAGTGCGGCCGGGAAAGGGAGCAAGTGAGCACGACTGCCGAGAAACTCGCCGATCTGCGTAAACGACTGGAGCTGGCGCAGGAACCGGCGGGCGAGTCCGCTGTCGCGAAACGCGCGCGTAAGGGCATCCCCAGCGCCCGCGATCGGATCAAGATGCTGCTGGATCCGGGTTCGTTCGTGGAGCTCGGCGCCCTGGTCCGCCGGCCCGGCGATCCCGACGCGCTGTACGGCGACGGCGTGGTCACCGGGCACGGTCTGGTCGGCGGCCGGCCGGTGGCGGTGTTCTCACACGATCAGACCGTGTACGGCGGTTCGGTCGGGGAGATGTTCGGGCGCAAGGTCGCCCGGATCATGGAGTACGCGGCCAAGGTGGGCTGCCCGCTGATCGGTATCAACGACTCCGGTGGCGCCCGGGTGCAGGAGGCGGTGTCCTCGCTGGCCTGGTACGCCGAACTCGCGACCCGGCAGGAACTGCTGTCCGGGATGGTGCCGACGGTATCGCTGATTCTCGGCAAATGCGCGGGCGGCGCGGTGTATTCGCCGATCAACACCGATGTCGTGGTCGCCACCGAGGCGGCGTACATGTTCGTCACCGGGCCGAAGGTCATCCGTGAGGTCACCGGCGAGGACGTCAGCCTGGAAGAACTGGGCGGGGCCCACAGCCAGGCGCAGTACGGCAATATCCACCATGTCGCCCAGGACGAGCAGGCCGCCTTCGAATGGGTCCGCGAATACCTCTCGTATCTGCCGACCAGCTGCCAGGAGCAGCCCCCGATCGTGAATCCTGGGCTGGAACCGGAGATCACCGATTCCGATCGGGAACTGGACGCCCTCGTCCCGGATTCCGACAATTCCGGCTACGACATGCACGATGTGCTGCTGCGGATCTTCGACGACGGCGCGTTCCACGAATACGGCGCCGAAGCGGGCCGCAACATCATCACCGGGTTCGCCCGGGTCGACGGCCGCAGTGTCGGCGTGGTGGCCAACCAGCCGATGGTCTACGCCGGAGCGCTGGACGCGCGTGCCTCCGATAAGGCCTCGCATTTCGTGCGGCTCTGCGACGCCTACGAGATTCCACTGGTCTTCGTGGTCGACACCCCGGGATTCCTGCCCGGGGTCGAGCAGGAGAAGGTCGGCGTCATCAAACGCGGCGGCCGGTTCCTGTTCGCCTATGTGGAGGCCACCGTGCCGAAGGTGACGGTAGTGGTCCGCAAATCCTACGGCGGCGGTTACGCGGTGATGGGTTCCAAACAACTCGGTGCCGACGTCAACCTGGCCTGGCCGACGGCCCGGATCGCGGTGATGGGCGCGGAGAGCGCGGTGAGCCTGATCGGGGCGGCGCAGATCGCGGCCGCGCCCGAGGATCAGAAGCCGGCCGTCCGCCAGCAGATGATCGACTTCTACAACGCCACCATGGCCACTCCGTGGGTGGCCGCCGAACGCGGTTTCATCGACGCGGTGATCGAGCCGTCGCAGACCCGGCTGGAGTTGCGCCGCGCCTTGCAGCTACTGCGCGACAAGACGGTGATCCGCAACCCGCGTAAGCACCACCTGCTGCCGCTGTGATGCGCTCGGTTCGGGTTGTCCCGGTGGCTACCGCGACAACCCGAACCGGCGCGTGAACCCGGTTCCGCCCGCGATCGAGCCCGGACCGGCCGGGATCGGCCGATACTTCAGCCCGTGATCGTCGCGGATTCGATCACCACGTTCTCCGCCGGGACATCCTGGTGCATGCCCTGCGAGGACGTGGATACCGCGGCGATCTTGTCGACCACATCGGTGCCGTCGGTGACCGCACCGAAAACGGCGTATCCCCAGCCCTGACCCGCCGGCTGGGTGTGGTTGAGGAAATCGTTGTCCGCGACGTTGATGAAGAACTGCGCGGTCGCCGAATGCGGGTCGTTCGTACGGGCCATGGCGACCGTGTACTTGTTGTTCTTGAGGCCGTTGGCGGCCTCGTTCTGAATGGGTGCCTGCGTCGGCTTCTGCTGCATCTGCGGGTCGAAGCCGCCGCCCTGAACCATGAAACCCGGGATCACGCGGTGGAAAATCGTGCCGTCGTAATGCCCGGACTTCACGTATTCGACGAAATTGCGGACGGTGTCCGGCGCCTTCGCCTCGTCCAGCTCGAGGCCGATGGTTCCGTAGTTCGTGTCGAGATTCACCTTGGTCATGCCCCTACCTTTCCATTAGCGCCGCCATACCCCACGCATAAGGGGGTGTTTCCGGGCCGATTGTGCCAGCCGCCCCTCTTTACCCCGTTCTGCCGGTTTTTATGCCCCGTTCGCCGGGAGTGTTTTCCGACGTAGTGGGTACTCGCCGGGGGCACCATCCGGCCCCGGGCCGGATGCCCAAGTAGCATGCCAGCGTGCCAGAAGTCGCCACCGCAGTATTGACGAAGACGCCACCGGAGCCGGAGACCGAGGTCGCGCCGAAGGATTTCCGGGTCGCGCGCCTCGTCGCGATCATCACCGGCGTACTCGGCGCGTTGTTCGCGATCGCCACGCCGTTTCTCCCGGTCACCCAGACCACCGCGACGCTGAGCTGGCCGCAGAACGACACCCTGGCCAATGTGCAGGCGCCGCTGATGTCGCAGGTGCCGCTCGACCTCACCGCGACCATTCCCTGTTCGGCGGTGAACCAGCTGCCCCCGCAGGGCGGCATGCTGCTGTCCACCGCGCCGCCGCAGGGCGACCGGGCCTCACTCGAAGCCTTGTTCGTGCGCGTCTCGGAGACCTCGGTCGATGTGGTGGACCGCAACGCGGTGGTGGCGACCGCCGACCGGGCGGAGATGGCGAACTGCACCGCGATCACCATCAACTCCGATAACGAGCGCACCAGCGCCGCGTTCGAGGGCCTGGTCACCGCGGCCGGGACACCCAACGCCGGGCAGCTCGTCGGCGATCTGCGTCCGCAGATGGTGGGCGTGTTCACGGATATGACCGGCGGAATCCCGGCCGGACTGAACCTGGAATCCACCATCGACACCCGGTTCACCTCCAGCCCGACCTGGATCAAACTCGCCGCGATCATCGCGGCGGTGCTGTGCACTGTGCTGTCGCTGGTCGCGCTGGCCCGGCTGGACACCAGCGACGGCCGCGGGCACCGGCGGTTCCTGCCCGCGCACTGGCTCAAACCCACCTTCGCCGACGGTGGCGTGATCGGCACCCTGGTGATCTGGCATTTCCTGGGCGCCAACACCTCCGACGACGGCTATATCCTGAGCATGGTCCGGGTCGCCCCGGACGCGGGCTATATGGCCAACTATTTCCGCTGGTACGGCGTCCCGGAGGCCCCGTTCGGCTGGTACTACTACGTGATCCAGCTGTTCTCGGAGGTCTCCACCGCGAGCCCGTGGGTCCGGTTGCCCGCGCTGGCCTGCGGCATCCTCTGCTGGATGGTGATCAGCCGTGAGGTGGTGCCGCGGCTGGGCAACGGCCTGCGCGGCGCCCGCGCCCGGGCCTGGTTCGGCAGTGTGCCGCTGTGGACCGGCGGCCTGGTGTTCCTGGCGTTCTGGCTGCCCTACGACAACGGCCTGCGTTCGGAGCCGATCGTGGCGCTCGGCGCGCTGCTCACCTGGGTCTCCATCGAACGCGCCATCGCGACCGCGCGACTGCTTCCCGCCGCCATGGCGGTGCTGATCGCGGCGTTCACACTGGCCGCCGCGCCCACCGGCCTGATGTGTGTGGCGGCGCTGCTGGCCGGTATCCGGCCGATCACCCGCATCATCGTGAAACGTCATCGCGAACACGGGACGGTGGCGCTGCTGGCACCGCTGGCCGCGGCCGGGTTCCTGGTCCTCACGGTGGTCTACAGCGACCAGACCTTCGCCGGTATCCAGGAGGCGAACCGGGTTCGGCAGCTGGCCGGGCCCAACCTGGCCTGGTACGAGGACTACCTGCGCTACTACTACCTGTTCGTCGAGACCGTGGACGGTTCGCTGTCGCGCCGGTTCGCGTTCCTCGCCATGCTGCTGTGCCTGTTCACCACCATGCTGGTGCTGCTGCGCCGGCGCCGGGTCCCCGGTATCGCGGCCGGTCCGACCTGGCGGCTGATGGGCGTGGTGTTCGGGACGATCTTCTTCATGATGTTCAATCCGACCAAGTGGACCCACCACTTCGGCGCCTACGCCGGTATCGCGGGTTCGCTGGCCGCGGTGACCGCGGTGGCGGTTTCGGCCTCGGCGTTGCGGGCGCGCAAGAACCGGGCCATCTTCCTGGCGGGCCTGATGTTCACCCTGGCGCTCGCGTTCTCCGGGATCAACGGGTACTGGTATGTGTCCAGCTACGGCGTTCCGTGGTTCGACAAACGTGCGTCGCTGGCCGGTTTCTCCTCCAACACCGGCGCGCTCATCCTGTTCGGGCTCGCGCTGCTGCTGGTCGCCTGGCATGTGCTGCGTGAGGGTTACGCCAAACCGCCGAACACCACCCGTACCGCGCGGGGGCGCCGGGTCCGCAAGTTCGCCGCCATCCCGCTGACCCTGGTGGCCGCGGCGATGGTGCTGTTCGAGGTGCTGTCGCTGGCCAAGGGCGCGTACTCGCAGTATCCGGCGTATTCGCTGGGGCGCGGCAATATCGACGCCCTCAGCGGGCAGACCTGCGGCCTGGCCAACGATGTGCTGGTGGAGGTGAACGCGAACGCCGGCCGGTTGAACGCGATCATCGACCCGGCGAATCCGCCCACCAATCCCGGCGATCCGATGGCCGGTATCGATCCGGTGGGCTTCGACCCCAACGGCGTGCCCGACGACCTGTCCGCCGACGCCGTCGAGGTGAAACCGGGTACCGGCAACACCTCCAACCAGACCGTGGGCGCGGCCTTCGCCGAAGGTCAGAACGCCGGTACCGGCGGCGGTCAGGGCACACTCGGTGTGAACGGCAGCACCGTCGCGCTGCCGTTCGGCCTCGATCCGGCCACCACGCCCATCTTGGGCAGCTACCAGGACGGCGTGCAGCAGCCGGCCCATGTGACCTCGAGCTGGTACGAGCTGCCGCAGCGGTCGCCGGACCATCCGCTGCTGGTGATCACCGCGGCCGGCCGCATCCTGTCCTACGACGACACCGGTGCCATGCAGTACGGCCAGTCGCTCACCGTCGACTACGGCAAGCGGCAGCCGGACGGTTCGGTGACCCCGCTGGGAACCTATCTCCCGCGCGATATCGGGCCGTTCCCCTCCTGGCGCAATCTGCGGGTTCCGCTGGACGAGATCGCCCCCGAAGCCGACGTGGTCCGGATCGTCGCCAACGATCCGATCCTCATCGGCGACCAGTGGCTGGCCTTCACCCCGCCCCGGCTGCCGAAGCTGGAGACCGCCAACGACTACCTCGGTTCGGAGCAGCCGATCCTGCTCGACTGGGCGGTGGGGCTGCAGTTCCCGTGCCAGCGTCCGTTCCGGCACGAGAACGGGGTGGCCGAGGTGCCGAAGTTCCGGGTGCTGCCGGACCGGCCGCTGGCCGTGAGTTCCACCAACACCTGGCAGGCCCAGGAGTTCGGCGGGCCGCTCGGGTTCTCCCAGATGCTGGCGAAATCCACCACGATCCCGACCTATCTGAAGAACGACTGGGGCCGGGACTGGGGCACGCTGGAACGCTACGACCAGTACTACGACTCGGTGCCCGCGCAATTGCAGACCGGGACCGCGACCCGTAACGGGTTGTGGGATCCAGGAATGCTCAGGGTCTTCTGATCGACTGACGGCAGGTGACGACACCGCGATCCTATGTACAATCTGATTGTCCAGATTTGTAAATAATGTACAGGGGGTCGTGGTGTCGCTAACTCATATCGAGATCGACGACGAAGAACTCGAAACCGCGAAGAAGCTGGGCGGGCACAAAACCAAAACAGCAGCGGTGGCCGAGGCGCTTCGTCAGTACAACCAGCGCATGAACCGAGCTGCTGCGGTCGACTACTACTTCGAGCTCGCACGTGACTGGGATATCGAGGGCGCCGAAGCGGCACACGCAGCGGAGAAGCGTGGAGCCGCCGAGTGACCGGATACCTGGTGGATTCGTCGGCGCTCTGGCGCATCCTCCGGGACCGGGCAGTTCTGGATCGCTGGCGCGAAACGCTCGCGGATGGTCAGGTCCGCTCGTGCTATCCGCAGCGCAGCGAATTTCTCATCTCGGCGCGCAACCTGAAGGAGTACTCGGACTTCTGCCGCATGTTCGACACCCTCTATCGGGATATCGGGGTCCCCAAGGGTGCTGGACAGTGGATCGGAAAGGTGCAGTACTACGCCGCCGAAAGCGGTAACCATCGCTGTCTGTCAGCCGTTGACCTGCAAGTATGCGCAACTGCTGCGCATCACGGCCTGACAATCGTGCACGACGACACCGATTTCGTCACCGCTTCCAGGCTTGCGGTCGAGGTTCGGCAACTCAATGTGCACGAAGGCCCGTTCGACCCGGACCGGTAGCGGGTTCTGCGCGCGGTGCCGTCGCGCGCATGCGTCCGCGCCCGACGGCCTGCACTAGGCTGACCGACGCCCAGTAGGTGGATCGGAGCCGGAGGTAAGTACGCCGATGACGACGAGTCGCGGCGCGCGGTTGGTGCGTCAGGTCGGAGCCGGAATCGGCGAGGCGGTACTTGCCACGGTGGTCGCCGTGGTGGTGGTCGCGGTGGGGCTGACCGCCTTCTCGCTGGTGGAGTGGCCGGCCTTCAACTCCTCCAATGTGGTGCGCGCGCTGACCACGGTGGGTCAGGTCGGTGCCCTGGTGCTGGTGGCCGTCTCGATCGCGCTGCTGCGGCTGCGGCGGGCGCGCGGATGGGCCAGAGTGCTGTCCTGGGCCGGGGTCTCGGCGTTCGTCACGGTGACCCTGGGGATGCCGCTGGCGGCGACCAAGCTGTATCTGTTCGGGATCTCGGTGGATCAGGAATTCCGCACCGAGTACCTGACCAGGCTCACCGACAGCGCCGCGCTGCGGGATATGACCTACGCCGACCTCCCGCCGTTCTATCCGGCCGGCTGGTTCTGGATGGGCGGCCGGGTCGCGAACGTGCTCGGCGTGGACGGCTGGGAAGTCTTCAAGCCGTACGCGATCGGATCGATCGCGGTGGCCGCGGTGATATCGCTGGTGCTGTGGTCGCGGCTGATCCGGGCGGACTGGGCGGTCGGGGTCACCGGTGCGATCACCGCCGTCGCGGTCACCTACGCGGCGCCCGAGGCGTACGGCGCGGTGATCGCCATCCTGATCCCGCCGGTTCTGGTCCTGGCCTGGGGCGCGCTGTACCGGCCGGCCGAACTCGGCGGACGGGAGCGCGGGGCGGCCGGGGCAGTGGGAAAGCCGGGGTCCGCGCCGGACGCCGACGACGACCCGGTGACGAGGCCCGCCGGATCGGAAGCCGCAGAAGGCCACGCTCAGCCGGGCACGGAACCCGCTTCCGCGCGGGAGACCGGCGGGTCGGTGGTCGCCGCCGACGCGGCGCCCACGGCGGGTGGCTGGGCCGCGGTGCTCGGGACCGGCCTTTTCCTGGGCCTGGCCGCCACCTTCTACACCCTGTACTTCGCGTTCGCGGTGTTCACCGTTGTGCTCATGGCAGTCGTGGCGGCCGGGCTGGGAGTCCGGGCCCGGTACGCCGCCCGCCCCCGCCGCCGGATCGCGGTCCGGACCGGGACAGCAGAGCAACCGGTCGGCGGTATCGGACGGGCCATCGGCGCGCCGCTGCTGCGCCTGATCGTGATGGGCGTGGTCGCCGCGCTGGTAGCGCTGCCGGTGTTCCTGCCGTTCCTGCTGCGCATGCTGGACAGTCCGCGGTTCCAGTCCGGCGGCGCCTTCCACTATCTGCCCGAAGCCGGTTCCGAGCTGCCGCTGCCGATGGCGCATTTCTCGCTGCTCGGCGCGCTGTGCCTGGTCGGGGTGATCTGGCTGGTGCTGCGGGCGAGTTCCTCGCGGCGGGCGCAGGCCCTCGGCATCGGTGTGCTGGCGGTCTACCTGTGGTCACTGCTGTCCATGCTGGCGACCGTCGCGGGCACCACCCTGCTGTCGTTCCGGCTGGAACCGGTCCTGCTGGTGCTGCTGGCCGCGGCCGGCGGGTTCGGGTTCGTCGAGGGCGCCCGCGCGGTGTACCAGGCGCTGAACGAGCCCGCGCGTTTCCGGTGGGTGGCGATCGTGGTGGCGACGGTCGGTGCGCTGGCCTACTGCCAGGACATCCCGCACGTGCTGGCGCCGGAGATCACCACCGCCTACACGGATACCGACGGCAACGGTGAACGCGCCGACCAGCGCGACCCGTCCGCGGTGCGCCACTACCACCACATCGACGAGGCGTTGCGTGAGCAGACGGGGCGTGAACCCGCGGGGACGGTGCTGCTCACCGGCGACACCACGTTCCTCGCCTACTACCCGTACTTCGGTTTCCAAGGCCTGACCTCGCATTACGCCAACCCTCTGGCCGATTACGCGCAGCGCTCCGCCGCGATCGAGCAGTGGAGCGAACTGGAGACGCCGGACGCGCTGATCACGGCGCTGGACTCGGCGCAGTGGCGGGCACCGGACGCCTTTCTGTTCCGCCGCAGCGGTGACGACTACACGCTGCGGTTGGCCGCCGATGTCTACCCGAACGACCCGAACGTCCGCCGCTACACGGTCAATTTCCCGGGCCGGTTGTTCGACGACCCCCGGTTCACCACGACCGATATCGGCCCGTTCACGCTGGTGGTGCGTGGTTGAGGTGTGGGCGCACCAACCATGGGGTGCGGCCTTCGAGCACTTACATGATCGCGGAACCTACTCAGGTGGTTGAGCAGGCCTGCTTGTGAAGGTGGGGGAGGTGGCCTTACCCGCGAAGGTGGGGGAGGTGGCCTTACCCGCGAAGGTGGGGGAGGTGGCCTTACCCGCCAAGGTTAGGAGGTGACCTTGCCCGCGAAGGTGGGGGAGGTGGCCTTACCCGCCAAGGTTAGGAGGTGACCTTGCCCGCGAAGGTGGGGGAGGTGGCCTTACCCGCCAAGGTTAGG
>NZ_JBEZYU010000075.1:19493-19836 GCF_040638875.1 Nocardia sp. NPDC024068
CAGGTGACCTTGCCCGCCAAGGTGGGGGAGGTGACCTTGCCCGCGAAGGTGGGGGAGGTGGCCTTGCTCGCGAAGGTGGGGGAGGTGGCCTTGCTCGCGAAGGTGAGGGAGGTGGCCTTACCCGCGAAGGTGAGGAGGTGGCCTTGCCCGCCAAGGTGAGGAGGTGGCCTTGCTCGCGAAGGTGGGGGAGGTGGCCTTACCCGCCAAGGTGGGGCAGGTGACCTTGCCCGCCAAGGTGCTGTGTTTATTGGCGCGCTGGCGCGCGCGGGGTTCGGCCCCCTTAGCGTCTGCTGTCAGCCCTCGAGACTGGCGGCTGCGCCGCTTCGTTTCGAGGGCTGACAGC
>NZ_JBEZYU010000076.1:0-19411 GCF_040638875.1 Nocardia sp. NPDC024068
GCGACCGACCGGCGGGAGTGAAGAACCGGGTTAATAGGGCCCCACCCTCGAGCGGCGGAGCCGCTCCAAAATCACAGCCCGACCCTTGGCGGAGGGGTCGATCCGAACCCTTCCTTCGCGGTGGGGTCGCTTCAACCCACCTCCCCCACCCTTCACGAAGAGGTCGATCTGAACCCTTCCTTCACGGAGGGTCTGCGCCGAAAACTCAGCCGACTCGCTCGATCGTGTACTGCACCAGGCGCACGAGGGCGTCGTTCGCGGGGCCCGGGGGCAGGGCCGCGAGTTCCGTGTGGGCGATATCGGCGTACTCCTGGAGTTTCTCCTTGGCCTGGGCCATACCGGCCGACCGGCCGAGCAGTTCCAGGGCCTCGGTCACTTCGGCATCGGATTCCAGGGGGTGGTCGAGCAGCACACGCAGCCGGTCGCCCACCGGGCCCTCTTCGCGGAGTGCGTAGAGGACGGGGAGCGTATGGACGCCCTCGCGCAGATCCGTGCCCGGCGTCTTGCCGGACTGGGCGGAAACCGACGAGATATCGATGATGTCGTCGGAGATCTGGAATGCCGTACCCACCACGTCACCGAGCCGGGCCAGTCGTTCGACGTGCTCGTCGCCGGCGCCGGAGAACGTGCCCCCGAACCGGCCGGAGGCGGCGATGAGCGACCCCGTCTTCTCCCAGACGACCTTCAGGTAGTGGGCGATGGGATCGGCGGATTCCCGGGCGCCCATGGTTTCGCGCATCTGGCCGGTGACCAGTTCGGCGAAGGTTTCGGCAATGATCCGCACGGCGTCGGGGCCGAGGGTGGAGGTGAGCCGGGAGGCGTGGGCGAACAGGTAGTCGCCGGCGAGGATGGCGACGCTGTTACCCCAGCGTGCGTTCACACTGGCCGCGCCGCGGCGCATGGTGGCCTCGTCCATGACGTCGTCGTGGTAGAGGGTGGCCAGGTGGACGAGTTCGACAACGGTTCCGGCGGTGATCAGATCCGGATCACCGGGGCGGGGACCGAGCTGACCGGTCAGGATGGTGAACAGCGGCCGGAACCGCTTACCCCCGGCCTTGGCCAGGTGCAGTGCGGCTTCCTGCAGGAACGACGCACCGTCGGACAACTCGTCGACCAGTAGCTTCTCCACCTGATCGAGTCCGCCCCGTACGGTCGCCGCGAGGGCGGCGTCTCCGAGGTCCACCCCCGCCACCACCGTGCCCGCTTCGCTCACAGCAGATGTGCTCATACCTTCTCCCAAGGACGCGTCCGACCCCACGGTGATGAACCTAGCGTGTTCACGTCACAGCGCCCATGAACACCATCACTCTATTGACTGCGCATGAACAAGACCGGCGACCGGTCGACACCCGGACGCGGAGACCGAAGCGCGGGCGAAGACATCGCCCCGGCGTCTCCGGGACCGACTCACTCATGCTGTTGCGACTGCGCATGAACGAGATCCGCGACCGGTCGGCATACCGAAGCGCGGGCGAAAGTGTCGCCCCGCCGCCTCCGTATCCGACTCGCTCATGGTGGCACCGTACCGCCATCGACATCGATGTCGGCGGCCTGTAACTATTGACCGCATGGGTGCACCCGGAGCCACACCAGCCGACAGCTTCTCCGATGCGCTGCCCGCGCGGGCGGAAGTGCTGGTGGTGGGCGCGGGACCGGCGGGTTCGGCAGCCGCGGCCTGGGCCGCGCGTGGGGGCCGCGATGTGCTGCTGCTGGATTCCGCGGTGTTCCCACGGGATAAGACCTGCGGCGACGGTCTGACCCCGCGCGCCACGGCCGAACTGGAGCATCTGGGCCTGGGCGAATGGGTGCGCGCGCATACCGTCAATCACGGTCTACGGATGACCGGCTTCGGCCGGGAGGCACTGCTGCCCTGGCCGGGCGGTTCCTTCCCGACCTACGGCAGTGCGATTCCCCGCACCGAACTGGACGACAAACTGCGCGAAACCGCGGTGAAATCCGGTGCCCGGATGTTCGACGGTGCGAAAGTGATCGAGGTCTCCCGCGACGGCGACCGGGTCACCGGGGTGTCGGTGCGCACGGGCGAGGCCGTCCGCGATATCGGCTGCGACACTTTGATCGTGGCCGACGGGGTCCGCTCCCCGATCGGCAAACAGCTGGGCCGGGTGTGGCATCGCCGGTACGCGTACGGGGTGGCGGCCCGGGCGTATATCGCCTCCGGGCGCAGTGACGATCAGTGGATCACCTCCCATCTGGAGTTGCGCAATGCCGACGACGAGCTGGTGCCCGGTTACGGCTGGGTGTTCCCGCTGGCCAACGGCGAGGTCAATATCGGAGTCGGTTCGCTGGCCACGGAGCGTCGGCCCTCCCATATCGCGTTGAAACCGCTGCTGGAGCACTACACCGAATTGCGCCGGTCGGAATGGGAGCTGACCGGGTCGGTACGGGCGGTGTCGTCGGCGCTGCTGCCGATGGGCGGAGCGGTCACCGGGATCTCCGGACGCAACTGGGCTCTGGTCGGGGACGCGGCGGGATGTGTGAACCCGCTGAACGGCGAAGGCATCGACTACGGGCTGGAGGGCGGTCATATGCTCGCCGAACTGCTCGACGAACCCGATCTGACGCGGGTGTGGCCGGATCTGTTGCGCACCAGGTACGGCCGCACCTATTCGGTGGCGCGGCGGATCGCCGGCCTGGCCACCCATCCGCGGATGGTGCCGATCGGCGGGCCGCCGGTGATGCGGTCGAAATTGCTGCAGCGCACCGCCGTCCGGGTGATGGGTAATCTCGTCACCGACGAGGACCTGGATCTCACCGCCCGCGCCTGGCGTACGGCGGGCCGGGCCTCGATGCGTTTCGACGAACTCGCGCCGTTCGGTTAGCGGGCGACGCGATGCAGCCATGACCGGCCGTCCGGTTCCCGAGGATCTGCTTCCGCATCTGCGGCGGTCGCGGGATTTCATCGACCGTGAATACGCCCGGCCGCTGGATCTCGACGGGATGGCCGCGGCCGCGGGTGTATCGAAGTACCATTTTCTGCGCTGTTTCGCGGCGACCTACGGCAGGACTCCCGCGGTGTATCTGGCGCAGCGGCGGATCGAGCGCGCCCAGGACCTGCTGCGCGCGACGAACACCACGGTGACCGAGGTGTGCCTGCTGGTCGGCTATACGAGCCTGGGTTCTTTCTCCCGGAAATTCACCGACCTCGTCGGGGTCTCGCCGTCGGAATACCAGGCGAAATTCGCCGACGGCGCCCCGCGGATCCCCGGCTGCTACATCTTCATGCACGGGTTGTCCGACCGCCGGCCCGACACCGCAATTTCGGAGAAGCCGGGCGGCGCGGCGCGCCCATAGGGTCGGGGTATGACTCCGATCATCACGAACATTTCGCTGGTCACGGTCTATGTGACCGATCAGACGGCGGCCAAGAACTGGTATGTGGACGTCCTGGGTTTCGTGGAAACCGCCGATATCACGATGGGTGACAACGGGTTCCGGTGGGTCACCGTGGCCCATCCGGATCATCGCGAGCTGGAGGTGACCCTGATGCTGCCGGGACCGCCGCTGGACGCGGATATGGCCGAGGCGATCCGCCGGTCACTGGCCGGGGGCAGCCACGGCTCGCTCGGGCTGACCACCCAGGACTGCCGGAAGGCCTACGCGGAACTCACCGCCAAGGGCGTGGAGTTCGTGCAGCCGCCCGCCGAGCGCCCGTACGGCGTGGAGACGGTGTTCCGGGACAATTCGGGAAACTGGCTGGTGCTGGTCGAGCCGAAGGAATTCGATCCGGCGGCTCCGATGGAGGAGCCCTGCTCGGAGTTGTGAGCCGGCCGGCGGCGGGACGGCTGCCGCGCGGTTGTCCCGGGGCCGCGGCGGTGCCCGGCCCCGGGGATGCGGACGTCAGGCGTTGGCGCGTTCCTCGAACCAGTTGACGATGAATTTGCGTTCGCTTTCGACCACACGCCGCTGCAACTGCTCGGCGAGCGGTTCGATCGCGCCGCCGACCAGCGGGACCTTGACCTTGACCGAACCGGATATTTCCAGTTCCGAACCCTCCGCGGAGGGCCACAGCCTGAAGGTTCCGGTCATCTGCGAGGAGATCGCCGACGAGGTGCCCTCGAAGGTGCCCTCCGCGGTATCGCCGGTCAGCGGCTGCCAGTTGTCCACCCGGGTGACGACCAGATCGCTCTTGAGCACCTTGCGCACGATGCCCGGGATCTTATCCGGGCGGATCGTCTCGCTCATCGCGATTCTGATGGTCCCCGGGCCACCGGGATGCGACAGATCCAGGGTGGCCGTCTTCGCGCCGGCGAAACGATCGCGCCACAGTTCTTCCCCGGTCAGCGCCGCGTGGAGCTCGGCCACCGGGATCGGATAGGAGAGAGTGAAGCCGAATTTTCGGGCCATGAGCGCCCACCCTAGCCGACCCGGATAGCCTGTTGCCGTGCCGTGAACCGGCCGCCCGACCCCGGTCCGCGGCCATCCGGGAAGCTCCTGGGTCCGCCGGTCGGACGGCGCACCCGGACTCGACCGCGCGCGACGGATCGGCCATATCGTACGGCGGCCCCGCGCGCGCACCCGCCGACCAGGAATTCCGAGGAGCTAGCGTGCCCGATCAGGCAGAGGTCGCCGAGCCGCACGGTCCGGCCCGGCTACCGGAGGCGCGCTCGGCCCCGGATCCCGACCCGGTCCCCGCGGCGCCGCCGGCCGGTCGCACCGCCCGGGCCGAGCGGCTGCGAAAGGTGCGGGTCGGGGTGCTGATCGCCGCCGTCTCGCTGAGCGTCCTGACGATGCTGCTGGTCCTGGCCGCATGGCGCAACGACTACCTGATCGAATCGGATAAGGGCGAGACCACCGGTGAAGTGCTGTCCGCCGGACGCCTGCGATCCGCCGTGATGTATGTCACTCCTGATGGGGTGACCCACAATCCCAAGGTCGGTGTCCTCTACCCCACCAATCTCACCGCCGGTGAGCGGATCAATGTCGAATACAACCGCGCCGACCCCGATCTGGTGCGAGTCGCCGGCCGGGATGTGCGGGTCGCGATACCGCCGGCGTTATCGGTGCTGGCCACCATCTGGGCACTGACCCTGCCCACGTTGTGGCTGCTGCTCCGCGCCGAATCCGGTTCGATGAGTGTTCGCCCGATCTTCGATCCGGTGTCATATCGCCGACGCACGCCGGGGCCGTCGGACCCCGCACACTGACCGTGTGCGGGTAGCCATCGTCGCGGAATCATTTCTTCCGAATATGAACGGTGTCGTGAACTCGGTGCTCCGGGTACTGGACCATCTGGACCAGCACGGACACGACGCCCTGGTCATCGCGCCCGATTCGTTGCGCGGACAGCCGCCCGCGCCCCGGCAGCAGGGCAGATTCCCGGTGTACCGGGTGCCGGCGGTGATGGTGCCGAAGATCAGCTCGCTGCCGGTGGGGTTGCCGCAACCCGGCATGGTCAGGGCCCTGAACGCGTTCGACGCCGACGTGGTGCATCTGGCCTCTCCCTTCCTGCTGGGCGCCGGAGGCCTGGCGGCCGCGCTGCGGCTGGATCTGCCCGCGGTAGCCGTGTATCAGACCGATGTGGCCGGTTTCGCCAAGAGCTATGGGCTCGGCCTGGCGACCCGGGCGGCCTGGGGCTGGACCCGGCGGATCCACGAGGGAGCCGTGCGGACACTCGCGCCTTCGACCGCGGCGGCCGCGGATCTCGCCCGGCACGGAATTCCCCGGGTGCATCGGTGGGGTCGCGGCGTCGACACCGTGCGCTTCACCCCCGGCGCCCGGCGCCCCGAACTGCGCGCGCGGTGGGCGGGGGCGGACGACAAGCTGGTCGTCGGCTTCGTGGGGCGGCTGGCGCCCGAGAAGCATGTGGACCGGCTCGCGGTACTGGCCGCGGATCCGTCGATCCGGCTGGTGATCGTGGGCGACGGACCGGAACGCGCGAAGCTCACCGCCGCCCTGCCGGGTGCGGTCTTCACCGGCGAACTCGGCGGTGACGAACTGGCCCAGGCCTACGCGAGCCTCGATGTGATGGTGCATCCGGGCGAGCACGAGACCTTCTGCCAGGGCGTCCAGGAGGCGCTGGCCTGCGGGGTCCCGGTCATCGGGCCGGACGCGGGCGGGCCCCGCGACCTGATCGCGCACTGCCGCAACGGCTACCTGCTGCCGGTGCCGGAATTCACCGAACTGCTGCCGAGCACCGTCGCGGCATTACGCGAGCCCGCGCTGCGGGCCCGGTTCGCCGCCGCGGCCCGCAAATCGGTCCTGCACCGCACCTGGCCGGCCGTATGCACCGAACTCATGGGCCATTACGCCGAGGCGATCGGTACCGACCACCGGTTACCGCGTTCGGCCTGAAAGTGGTCCCGGACCACTCCCGGCGCGGGTCGCCGATGCGCTCGTGACACCGGCGCCCATTAGGGTCGGGGCTGTGGTGAAAACGCAATCGGTCCGGGCCTCGCTGGACAAGCAGCCGCATGAGGTCGCGTCGATGTTCGACGGGGTGGCGCGGCGATACGACCTGACCAACACCGTGATATCGGCAGGTCAGGACCGCTATTGGCGCTGGCTCACGCGTAAGGCGATCGACCCGCGCCCGGGTGAGCGGATCCTGGATCTGGCCGCCGGAACCGGGGTCTCCACCGTCGAACTGCGCAAATCCGGGGCCTGGTGCGTGGCCGCCGATTTCTCCCAGGGGATGCTGGCGGCCGGCCGGTTCCGGAAGGTACCGATGGTCACCGGGGACGCGATGGCGCTGCCGTTCGCCGACAACTCCTTCGACGCGGTGACCATCTCCTTCGGCCTGCGCAACGTAGCCGATATCGATCTCGCGATGCGCGAGATGCTGCGGGTCACCAAACCCGGCGGCCGGATGGTGATCTGTGAGTTCTCCACACCGGTGATCCCGGTGTTCAAAACCGTCTATATGGAGTACCTGATGAAGGCGCTGCCGCGGGTCGCCCGTGCCGTGAGCAGCAATCCGGACGCCTACGTCTACCTGGCCGAATCCATCCGCGCCTGGCCGAATCAGCGGCAGCTGGGCCGCCGGGTCACCGATGCCGGCTGGTCCGGGGTGAAATGGCGGAATCTGACCGGCGGCGTGGTCGCGCTGCACCGGGGGTACAAGCTCGGCGGCTGATCCCGCGCCGGGGGCGCGTTCATTTTCCTCACCGCTGTGAATTTCGCCGGTGAAGAGGAATGTCATCGCCCCCTAACATCGGGAAAACCCGGGGAAACGGGCCGCGGGCACCATCGGAACCATGTCCGAGGGATACGGCACGGGCGAGTCAGGCCCGGAGGCGGTAGCGCAGCGTCACCACGCAGGGCCCTCGCACGTGCCCGATCGACACGGCACGGGCGAGTCAGGCCCCGAGGCGGTAGCGCAGCGTCACCCCGCAGGGCCCTCGCACGTGCCCGATCGACACGGCACGGGCGAGTCAGGCCCCGAGGCGGTAGCGCAGCGTCACCCCGCGGCGCCCGCGCCTCTGCCCGATCGGCACCGCGACCGGCCGGGCACCACCAGGACGGCATGCTCGTACTGCGGCGTCGGCTGCGGAATCGAAGTGACCACGCGGGCGGATGCGACCGGCGCCCCGGTGATCGCGAAGGTCAGCGGCGACAAACTGCACCCGGCCAACGCCGGGCGGTTGTGCACCAAGGGCGCCACGCACCTGGAACTCACCCGGACCACCGGCCGGATGACGACCGCCTACCTGCGGGCTGAGCGCGGCGTCGAACCGCAGCCGGTCGGGGTGGACGACGCGGTCACCGAGGCCGCGGCGCGGCTGCGCCGGATCCTGGACGAACACGGACCGGACGCGATCGCGCTCTATGTCTCCGGCCAGATGTCGCTGGAGGCGCAGTACCTGGCCACCAAACTCGCCAAGGGTTATCTGCGGACCATCCATATGGAGGCCAACTCACGGCTGTGCATGGCCAGCGCGGGGACCGGGTACAAACAATCACTGGGCGCCGACGGGCCACCCGGGTCCTACGAAGATTTCGAGCACGCCGACCTGTTCTTCGTCATCGGCGCCAATATGGCCGACTGCCATCCCATCCTCTTCCTGCGCATGGCCGATCGGCTCAAGTCGGGCGCGAAACTGATCGTGGTGGATCCACGCCGCACCGAAACCGCCGCGCGTGCCGACCTCTTCCTCCAGATCGCCCCCGGCACAGATCTCGCCCTGCTGAACGGCCTGTTGCATCTGCTGGTCGAGAGCGGGGATATCGACCGCGAGTTCATCGCCGCGCACACCGAGGGCTGGGACGGTATGCCGGAGTTCCTCACCGACTACCCGCCGGACCGGGTGGCCGCGCTGACGGGTCTGGCGGAGGACGATATCCGCACGGCCGCACAGTGGATCGGCGCGGCGGGTGAATGGATGAGCCTGTGGACGATGGGGCTCAACCAGTCCACGCACGGCACCTGGAACACCAACGCGCTCTGCAATCTGCATCTGGCCACCGGAGCGATCTGCCGTCCGGGCAGCGGCCCCTTCTCCCTCACCGGGCAGCCGAATGCCATGGGCGGCAGGGAGATGGGCTATATGGGACCGGGCCTGCCCGGCCAGCGCAGCGTGCTCTCGCCCGCGGACCGCACCTTCGTGGAGACCGCGTGGGATCTGCCCCCGGGTTCGCTGCGGACCGAAGCGGGTCCCGGGACGGTGGAGATGTTCCGGCGACTGTCCGCGGGCACCATCAAGGCCGCATGGATCATCTGCACCAATCCGGTGGCCACCGTGGCCAATCGCAAAACGGTGATCGCCGGACTGGAGGCCGCCGAACTGGTGATCGCCCAGGACGCCTACACCGACACCGCGACCAACACCTACGCCGATCTCCTGCTGCCGGCCACTCTCTGGGCGGAGGCCGACGCGGCCATGGTCAACTCCGAACGCACCGTCACCCTGCAGCAGCGTTCGATCGACCCGGCCGGTGCGGCGCGACCGGACTGGCAGCTCATCGCCCAGGTGGCGACCGCTATGGGGTTCCCCGGGTTCGATTTCGCCTCCAGCGCCGAGGTGTTCGAGGAAATACGCGGTTTCGCGAATCCGGCCACCGGTTACGACCTGCGCGGGATGAGTTACGACCGGCTGCGCGAAGGTCCCATGCAGTGGCCGTGCCCGGACCCGGCGCGGCGCCGCAACCCGATCCGCTACCTCAACGACGGAGTGAGTCAAACCGAACACACCGACCCAGGCGGTCACCGGCCACGGCTGGCCTTCGCCACGGCGAGCCGGCGGGCGGTGTTCTGGCCGCGGCCGCATATGCCGCCGGCCGAGATGCCCGACGACGACTATCCGTTCCTGCTCAACACCGGCCGCCTGCAGCATCAGTGGCATTCGATGACCAAAACCGGTCGGATCGACAAACTGAACAAGCTCAACCGGGAGCCGTTCGTCGAGGTCCATCCCGCCGATGCCCGTGAGCTGGGCCTGGAGCCCGGCGACCAGCTCGAAATCGCCTCGCGTCGCGGGCGGGCGGTGCTGCCGGTCCGGATCAACGATCGGGTCCGCCCGGGAGACTGCTTCGCACCCTTCCACTGGAACGACGAACAGGGTGAGTACCTGACCATCAACGCGGTGACCAACGACGCGGTCGACCCCGATTCGCTGCAACCGGAATTCAAGGCGTGCGCGGTGTCACTGCGCCGGGTGGCGCCGATGACGCCGGCCCGCTCCCCGGAGTCCCCCGCCATCGAGATCCGCGAAACCGTGTCCGGCGCCCATCCGCTGGCCACGATCCTCGGACTGGACACCGCCGCCACCCCGACCCTCAGCGAAACCGAACGGATCTACCTCGGCGGTTATCTCGCCGCCCTGCACTCCCTCCCGGTATCGGGCCAGCCGGTGCTGCCGGAATCGGCTCCGCTCTCGGCGCCGAGCCGGATCTGGGTGGATGGGCTGCTGGCCGGGATGTATTCGCGTGGTGTGCCGGCCGAGCCGGCCACCGGCGGAGCGGCGGAGGCACCGGTGGTCACCGTGCTGTGGGCATCTCAGACCGGCAATGCCGAGGATTTCGCGGCGGGCGCGGCGCAACGGCTGTCCGAGGCCGGTTTCCGGCCGCGACTCATCGATATGGACTCCTGCGAACTCTCGGCGCTCACCGGAAACATACTGGTGATCACCAGTACCTTCGGCGACGGCGGTCCGCCCGACAACGGCAGCGATTTCTGGACCCGGCTCGACCAGAGCTCGGTACGGCTGACCGGGATGCGCTACGCGGTATTCGCCCTCGGCGACTCCTCCTACGACGATTTCTGCGGCCACGGCCGTAAATTGGACACGCTGTTCGCCGACCGCGGCGCCACCCGGTTGCTGCCCCGGATCGACTGTGAGCCCGATTTCGAGGAGCCGGGGGCGGGCTGGCTGGATACCGTGGTCGAGGCCCTGTCGGATTCCGGTCCCGGCGGGCCCGGGCCGGAGGGCAGCACCGCACCGGCCGCGACCGGCGACGGCGAATCGGTCGGGCCCGGCGGTCCGGGTCCGAGCCCGGCGGTCGCGCGCCCGTCGGGTCGCACCGGCGCGACCGCGGTCCTGGAGCGCACGGCGCCGGCCCGCACACAACGGGCGCCCGCACCCTTCACCCGCGCGACCCCGGTACCGGCGCCGCTGCTGAGCAACGAACTGCTCACGACCCCCGGGGCATCGAAAGAGGTCCGGCGGTTCACCTTCGATCTCCGGGGTCTGGACGCCCGCTACGAAGCCGGTGACTCGCTGGGCGTATGGCCCGTGAACTGTCCGTCGCTGGTGGGCGAATGGCTCGAGGCCACCGGCCTGGACGGCAACCGGACCGTCACGGCCGGCGCAACGGAGATGAGCCTGACCAGCGCACTACGCACCCACTACGACATCACGAAGGTCTCCCGTGACCTGCTGGAGTTCCTGGCCGAACACAACCCCAGCAACCGGCTCGCGAAACTGCTGCGCCGGGACAATCGCAACGAACTGGCCGGATACCTGTGGGACCGGCAGCCGGCCGATGTGCTGCGGGACTTCCCGGTGCAGGCCGACCTCGTCGAATGGCTCGATGTGCTGAAGAAGCTGCAGCCGCGCCAGTATTCGATCTCGTCCAGTCCGCTGGTGGACCCGGATCGGGTGGAGCTCACCGTCGGGATCGTCCGCTACGGCGATCCGGCGGCCGCGGGCTCGGCGGCCCGGCGCGGCGGCGTGTGCTCGACCTTCCTCGCCGACCGCGCCACCGACGCGACGGTGCCGGTCTTCCTGCAGCGGGCCCCGCATTTCCGGCCACCGCTGGACCCCACCGTGCCGATGATCATGGTCGGTCCGGGCACCGGTATCGCTCCCTTCCGCGCTTTCCTGCACGAGCGGCGGGCCCACGGCGCGGCCGGGCGCAATTGGCTGTTCTTCGGCGACCAGCACGCCGCCCAGAACTTCTACTACCGCACCGAACTCGAGGACATGTTCCGGTCCGGGCATCTGTCCCGGCTCGATCTGGCCTTCTCCCGGGATCAGCGCGAGCGGATCTACGTCCAGCACCGCATGGTCGAGCACGGCGCCGAGCTGTGGTCGTGGCTGCGCGACGGCGCACATTTCTACGTCTGCGGCGACGCCGCCCGGATGGCCAAGGATGTGGACGACGCCTTGCTCCGGATCGCCCGCGTCCACGGCAAACTCGACGAGGACGGTGCGCTGGCCTTCAAGAAGCAGCTGACCGCGGAGAAGCGCTACGTCCGCGACGTCTACTGACCCCGGGACCCGGGTGCATGGGCACCCGGGCGCGAGCCGGGAGCGGTTCAGGCGGCGGGCGGGTTGAGCCGGGCGAAATCGGGCAGCCGGTAATACGGGTAGTAGGGGTACGGCGGGGTCAGCGAGCTGGCCTTGTCCAGCCTGGCGAGCTGGTCGGGGGTGAGTTCCCAGCCGACCGCGCCGAGATTCTGGCGCAACTGCTCCTCGTTACGGGCGCCGACGATCACGGTGGCGACCGTCGGGCGGGTGAGCAGCCAGTTGAGTGCGATCTGCGGTACTGTCCGGCCGGTTTCGGCGGCGATCTCGTCCAGCGCGTCGACCACCGTGTACAGGTGCTCGTCGTCCACCGGCGGTCCGGCTTCCGCCGTCCGGTGCAGCCGGCTGCCCTCGGGCAGCGGCTGCCCACGCCGGATCTTGCCGGTGAGCCTGCCCCACCCGAGTGGGCTCCAGATCACCGCACCCACCCCTTCCGCCAGGCCCAGCGGCATCAGCTCCCATTCGTAGTCGCGGCCGGCCAGTGAGTAGTAGACCTGGTGCGCGACGTAGCGGGTGAGGCCCCCACGATCGGCGGCGGCCAGTGATTTCATCAGCTGCCAGCCGGCGAAATTGGAGGCGCCCAGATACCGGATCTTGCCCGCGCGGACCAGATCGTCGAGGGCGCGCAGTACCTCCTCGATCGGGGTGTGGGCGTCGAAGGCGTGCAGCTGGAACAGGTCGATGTGCTCGACGCCGAGCCGGCGCAACGAGGCCTCGACCGCGCCGATGAGCCGGGCGCGGCCCGATCCGGCGTCGAACGGCCCGGGACCGGTGGGCAGGCCCGCTTTCGTGGAGAGCAGGAGCCGGTCGCGCCGGCCGTGGATCGCCGCGCCGAGCACTTCCTCGGAGGCTCCGTCGGAGTAGACGTCGGCGGTGTCGAACATGGTCACCCCCGCGTCCAGACTGATGTCCACCATGCGCCGGGCCTGCTCGACATCGGTATCACCCCAGGCGCCGAACAGTTCCCCGCGGCCACCGAAGGTGCCCGCGCCGAAGCTCAGGGCCGGTACGACCAGCCCCGAATCGCCCATCCGCCGATACTCCATGACGACTCCTAAAGGGTCTATAGTTCCGTTAACAACCGCCAATCTACACTGGATCGCTCACAAACGAAACTGGAGTTCCATTATGACTGCCGAATCGGCTCTCCCCGGATCGGTACGCCCAGGTGGACGCACCGCTCGCGTCCGCGACGCGGTCTTGCGGGCCGCCGGTGATCTGCTCGCCGACGCCGGGTTCGCCCACCTCGACCTCGCCGAAGTCGCGGCGCGGGCCGAGGTCGGCAAGACCACGGTCTACCGGCGCTGGCGTACCCCGACCGGCCTCGTCGCCGATCTCCTCTCCGATATGGCCGAGCAATCACGGCCCCGCGCTGATACCGGCTCATTGCGCGGCGACCTCACCGCCAACGCGCATTCAGTGGCCCAGGCCCTCGCCGACCCCCGGCAGGGCCGCCTGTTCCGGGCCGTCATCGCGGCAGCTACCTGCGACGACACCGCCGCCGAAGCGCTGCGCCGGTTCTACGATGTGCGACTTGCCGAATGGTCCCCCTGTATCGCGGACGCCGCGGCCCGTGGCGAGATCCCCGCCGGCACCGACCCCCGGGCCGTACTCACCGCAGTCTCCGGCCCGCTGTACTACCGGCTCCTGGCCAGCGGCGATCCGATCGACGACCGTGCCGCGGAGACCGCGGCGGACGCCGCGGTACGAGCCGCCGAAGCCGGGGTTTTCGTCCGGGCGGAGGCGGGATGACCTACCCCGCGCTCACCAGAGATGCCGGTGGTGGACGACCGCGTCGGCAAGCAGTACAACGCCCAGGACGACGAACACCACGCGCACCGAGGCGGGACCGAACCGGGTGATCACAGTGACCACTGTCCGGTAGACGCGTTGCGCCCGCGGAGTGCGCCGCGTGGCGAGGACGAGAACCAGTACCGGCGGCAGCAACGCCAGCGCGCAGTAGACGACGATGATCAGCGGCCACAACGTGGGACGCGGCTCGCGGGCCGAGATCATCGCCAGCCCGGCCAGATACGGAATCGCGGTCGGTGCCTGCGCCAACCCGATCGCGACGCCGAGGACCCCGAGTAACCAGGGGCGACGCCGGATCGTCACCGTCCAGGGCGGCGGCTCGGCCCGGGCGCCCGCGGGCAGACAGGCCACCACGATCAACGCCAGCCCGAAAACCAGTTCACCCCAGGCCCGGATGGTCGGGGTGAGCTCGAAATCCACCAGGTCGGTGAGGAAATCGATTCCCAGCACCGCGAGTATCCCGAAGGCCGTGGTCACCGCGAAAACGCCCGCGACGAAACTCAGGCCGCCGGGCAGCGGGGACCTCCGGCCGAGCCTGCTGTCCACCACGACCGCCGCGGTGACCCCGACGAGCAGCAGATCGAGCGAATCGATGAACGCGAACCCGGCAAGTGCGAGCAGAAGGGCCACCATGACGCCGCCAGCCTACGCGCGCTCCCGACCGCGCCTGTACCGACTTCGGGCACCGCCGAGCCGCCGAGTGTGCGAGGCCGGGGCACAGGTACGCAGTGGAGGCGAAGACCCCGCCGAACCGATTCAGACGGTGGCCGGGAACCAGAATGGGTCGCGGCCGGTGTAACCGAGGACCCGGTGCAACCGGGGCGCACCCGGTCCTATCGGGACGATCGGCCCGAACAGGCCGGGTGTGCCCTCGGCAGGGGTGTCCTTCAGGAAGTCCGTCAGCACCGCCAGGTCGGTCTCGTCCACCACCAGATCCTGACGGGTCGCGCGAGCCAGATCCCAGGCGTGGATGACGAGTTCGTCCAGCGCCACCCGAGCCGTCACCGGCGCCGGCATGGTGACACCACCCGCTTCCGTATCCCCTTCCCAGGCCGCCGGTGCCCGCCACGCCTCGGCCAGCGCGCGAAGCCGGTCGGCGATCCCCGCGCGCCAGTCGGGTGCCAGCGTCTCGCCGGAACCGAACTCCGGGGATACCGATCTGCTCACCGATTCCTTGGTGGCCGCGGCCCGGAACGCCTCGGCCAGCCCATCCACATGCTCGAGCAGAGCGCGCACTGGCATATCGGCGGGGGTGGGTGCGTCGAGCTGATCGTCCTTGATCGCGACGACGACGGCCGTCAGGGCGTCGGTCGCCGACGACAGGTCGAATTCCGGTGGCATGCGGTCTCCTCGATCCGGGGCTGCTGTAGATCGAGACGAGACGGGACGGGCGAACTCATCGCTCGTTGTGGCTCCACGGTAGTGACACCTGGGTTGCGCGCCTCCGGGATCGCCCGCCCGCGGCCGTTCCGGACACTAGGGTCTGATCCTGGTGCGCATGGCCGTGTGCAGTTCCCGCAGACCTGCTCGGTCGGTGAGGACCTCCAGCACCCGGAACCCGCTGGCGGGCACCGCGAGTTCGGCGGCGAGTTCCGCCGGACCGACCTGCCGGTGCGGTATCCGGTAGGCCGCGCACAATGCCGAGAGGTCCATCCCATGCGGAGTGCCGAACACCCGCTCGAAAACCCCGGCGTATTGCGGATCGCCCTGTTCGAGGAGTTCGAAGATGCCACCACCGTCGTCGTTGGCGACCACGATGGTGAGATCGTCGGGGCGCGGTTCGCCGCGCCCGATGAGCAGGCCCGGCGCGTCGTGCAGGAAGGTGAGGTCACCGATCAGCGCTACCGTGCGGCCCGAGTGATGCAGGGCGGCCCCCACCGCGGAGGAAACTGTTCCGTCGATACCGGCTACCCCGCGGTTGGACAACACCCGGACCCCGGGCCGGGCCGAGGACACCAGTGCGGCATCGCGCACCGGGTTGGAGGCGCCCAGCAGTAGTTGGTCACCTTCGCGCAGGGCGTCCATGATCACCGCCGCCACGTGCAGACCGGTGGGCTTCGGATGACCCGCCAGTTCCTCGCGCACCACGGTGCGGGCACGCTGATCGAGTTCATGGCAGCGGGCCAGCCACTGCGGGCTCGGCTCCCCCGTGGTGACCGCCCGGGTGCCGGTACCGACCACATTGCCGGAGACATCGGGCCAGCGCGGACCGGTGGTCAGCGCGTATACCGTGACCTCGGGGTCGGCCAGCACCTTCGACACCTGGCGGTGCAGAGTCGGGCGGCCGGTGATGACGGCCTGCCGGGGTTTCAGCAACGGTAGCGCCAGCGGATGCAGGGCCGGGCCGTGCACGGGCGCGGTGGGTTCGGCGACCGTCGGCAATGCCGCCAGTTCGGGGCGCAGCCCCGCACCGTGCCCGGAGATGACCACGGTATCCGGGGTCAGATCGATATCGAGCGGAACGTCGAGGGTGGCGTACTGGGTGGCGGTCCAGGGCCGGTCGGCTTCGCGTCCCGCCGGTATCGGCTCGCTGGCCCGCGAATCCGGCACCAGCGGTTCCCGCAGCGGAATATCGAAATGGACCGGACCGGCGTTGCCGGAACGGGTGCCGCGGGCGGCGGCCAGCACCCGGCACACCGAAGAACGCCATACGCTGTTCTGCCGGGGGTAATCGGTGGCGGCTTCCGTTTCGGCGAGGCCGAGGCTGATGGTCGCGCGGACCTGACTACCGAACAGTCCCAGCTGTTCGACGGTTTGATTCGCCCCCGTACCCAGCATTTCGTAGGGACGGTTGGCGCTGAGCACGATCAGCGGAACCCGGGCGTAGTTCGCCTCCAGAACCGCGGGCCCCAGGTTGGCCACCGCGGTACCCGAGGTCATGACCACCGGCACCGGGGCGCCCGAGGCGATGGCCAGGCCGATCGCGAGAAATCCGGCGGTCCGTTCGTCGATCCGCATATGCAGCCGGAGCTTGCCCGCCGCGTCGGCGGCCTGCAGGGCGAACGCGAGCGGCGCGTTGCGCGAGCCGGGGCACAGCACCACTTCCCGCACCCCGCCGCGGGCGAGTTCGTCGACGACCACCCGCGCTTGCGCTGTTGACGGATTCACGCCTCCAGCCTGTCAGACCACGGCCTCCCCGTCTGCGTCGGCCTGCTCACAGCGGCAGCGTGGGGTACGCCCGTTCACCGGCGGGACCTGCGACAACAGTGCGCCCGCGGCAATTCCCGCCGACAGCCCCCCATGAGTACCCCCGTTGGGGACCTCGTCGTCGAGGCCCCCACGTGCCGCGCGGAAGCGCGGCCGAATCACCGTTCGGTGAACACCGGTCAGCCGGCGTGCTTCTGCACCAGATCGCCGACGCGGGGCAGCGCCTCGATGACGTTCTTCTTGGCCGAGGAACGCATCGAGTTGTACACCTTCTGCAGGGCCGGGCGGCTGGAGGACGCGGCACGCGCGTCGGTGACGGTGAGCAGGGCCTCGGAGACCTCATCACCTTTGGCGGCGAGCAGCTCCCCGAAGGTGCCGCTGCCACCGGCCTGGAATTCGGCCCAATAGGGCTGGAGCTGCTCGAGCAGCTTGGGCGCCAGCGATTCCAGGGCGTCGGGCACGATGGACGGGCTGATCTTCTTCACCGCCGCGTACCCACCCTTGACGGCCAGACCCGACGCACCACCCTTATCGGAGACCTCGGCATCCAGGACCTGGACGGCGTCGGCAAGGAAGGCCGGGCGCGTGGCCTCGTCAAGCAGTGATTCAGACAGTGCTGCAACCAATTTAAGGATCCTCCGGATCAGTACTCGTATGGACGGGCAACGCAACTATACGCATCACCCGCACGAGTTTTCGCGGCCCCGCATCACCGGACCGGGGACCACGGTGATCCACCGGCGTTGCCACGCAACCCGGTACGGAACGAGGACCGGTCCGGAGTCCACCCTCCGAGCAGGTACTACCCCTGGAGCGCGGACCCCGAAACCTCCGGCCCCACCAAATCAGGAAGGAAAAGTGACCGGGTCCCACGGAGCGGGATTCGTTACGGCTGCCAGGGCAGCAGTTGCACCATCAAACCTTCACAGTCGGCCAGAACGGTGCCCTCTTCGTCGAGCAGTTCGGCGCTGATGAAGGTTTTGCGGCCCTCGGTGCGCTCGACCCTTCCGCGCACCGTCAGCGGAGTGTCCAGCGGAGTCACCTTGCGGTAGTTCACATGCAGGAAGGCGGTACGGCTGATCGGGCGCCCCGCGTAGTGCACGGTCATCCCGAAGAGATCGTCGAACAGCAGCGGCAGCACACCGCCGTGCGCGGCGGCGTTCCCGCCGAGGTGGAAGCGGCGGAACACGCCCTCCATCACGATCCCGTCGGGCCCGGCCGAGACCGTACGCCAAGGCAGCAGGAGCAGACTGCCGCGGCCGGGCAGTTCGACCGCCCGGCCGGCGGGGCCCTGCTGTTCCGGAGCCCGGTAGGGCCCGAGCAGTGCGATCAGATCGTTCACCTGATCGCGCGCGGCGCGATAGACCGAATCCGGGGCATCGGCGGAGACAGCGAGGTCCTGCAACGTCCGCATGGCCTCGACGAATTCCCCGAATTCCGGGCCGACCTCGGACGGGGTGATCTTGGGAAACCCTCCGTGCCGTTCGTACTCTTCTGGCGCGGGAGCGGGCGCCCTCCGTGGTGACACTGCGCTGCCGCCTCCGGGCGCTGACCGCTCACGCGCGATCCGATCCTCGTCGACAGCACTGTCGTCGAGGATCGGCTGGGTCTGCTCGCTCATCTATGCACCGTAACTCCGGGTTTTACGCCGTCCAAACAAAACGGCTCAGATGTGGTGAAGTCAACGGCCCTACCGCACCCTGATGTAATCACCCTCATGACGTTCAATCCGACGCTGTGGCGCGAAGTGGCCGGGTTCGAGAACCTGACCGATATCACCTACCACCGGCATCTCGAGCAGGGCACCGTCCGGATCGCGTTCGACCGGCCCGAGGTACGTAACGCCTTCCGCCCGCATACGGTCGACGAACTCTTCGCCGTCCTCGACCACGCCCGGATGACCGCCGATGTCGGCGCCGTCCTGCTCACCGGCAACGGCCCCAGCCCCAAGGACGGCGGATGGGCCTTCTGCTCGGGTGGTGACCAGCGCATCCGCGGCCGCAGCGGCTATCAGTACGCCAGCGGTGATACCGCGGACACGGTCGACAAGGCCCGCGCCGGGCGGTTACACATCCTCGAGGTCCAGCGGCTCATCCGATTCATGCCGAAGGTGGTGATCGCGCTGGTGAACGGCTGGGCGGCCGGCGGCGGGCACAGCCTGCACGTGGTATGCGATCTGACCCTCGCCAGCCGCGAGCACGCCCGCTTCAAACAGACCGACGCCGACGTGGGCAGTTTCGACGGCGGGTACGGCAGCGCCTACCTGGCGAAGATGGTCGGCCAGAAATTCGCCCGCGAGATCTTCTTCCTCGGCCGCGCCTACACCGCCGAGGAGATGCACCATATGGGCGCGGTCAACGCGGTCGTGGACCACGCGGAACTGGAGAACGTCGCTCTGGAGTGGGCAGAGGCGATCAACGGCAAATCTCCGCAGGCCCAGCGGATGCTCAAATACGCCTTCAACCTGGCCGACGACGGACTCGTGGGGCAGCAACTGTTCGCGGGTGAGGCCACCCGGATGGCCTATATGACCGACGAGGCGATCGAGGGGCGCGACTCGTTCCTGGAAAAGCGGGCTCCCGACTGGTCCCCCTTTCCCTGGTACTTCTGAAATTCGGAGCGACCCCACCGCCAAGGTGCTGTGTTTATTGGCGCGCTGGCGCGCGCGGGGTTCGGCCCCCGAAGCGTCTGCTGTCAGCCCTCGAGACTTGTGGCTTCGCCACGTGCGCTTCGAGGGCTGACAGCACATC
>NZ_JBEZYU010000077.1:0-18138 GCF_040638875.1 Nocardia sp. NPDC024068
TCAGCACTCGAGACTCGTGGCTTCGCCACCTCGCTTCGAGTGCTGACAGGCGACGCGGGCCGAACCCTTTCAGGGCCTCGCTGAACTCGGCGCCGGGAGGGTGGGACGGATCGGCGGAGTGGAGCATCCGGATCGGGGTGGTGGGGGTTGGGGTGGGGGTGGCCGGTGCCATATGTGAGGGCGGGGGGCTTCAGTTATGAAGGTCCTCACAAGGGGGTGGGCGGGGCGGTTGGTTGGGGGTGGGTGGCTGCTTTTGCTAACAGTACGGGCGTTACGGTAAAAGGCGAGGTCAGGGCTACTGGTGAGTAGAATTTGGGGCGGCAATGTGTTGGCTACTTTTGCAGGGTTAGCAGAACGGGGGGTGATCCTAGCTCAGATTCACAGAAGCAACAGGTAGACGGCCTTTTGTTCGTGTGTCAAGGTGTGGAAGTACCGCCACTGGGCATTGCAAGCCTGCAAATCGTCGAGTCAGCAGTGCGGAGCGGAAACGCTCCGTCGACGTGGACCGACGGGACCGACCGAACAAGGAAGTGGAGTCGCACGATGTCGACCACCGGCACCCCGAAGACCCCCGAGGAAATCCAGAAGGATTGGGATACCAACCCGCGCTGGAAGGGCGTCACCCGCAACTACTCTGCCGAGCAGGTCTCGAAGCTGCAGGGCACCGTTGTCGAAGAGCACACCCTCGCGCGCCGTGGCTCGGAGATCCTCTGGGATCTGGTGAACAACGAGGACTACATCAACTCCCTCGGCGCCCTCACCGGCAATATGGCGGTCCAGCAGGTCCGCGCCGGTCTCAAAGCCATCTACCTGTCGGGCTGGCAGGTCGCCGGTGACGCGAACCTCTCCGGCCACACCTACCCCGACCAGAGCCTCTACCCGGCCAACTCGGTGCCCGCCGTGGTCCGCCGCATCAACAACGCGCTGCTGCGCGCCGACGAGATCGCCAAGGTCGAAGGCGACACCTCGGTCGAGAACTGGCTGGCCCCGATCGTGGCCGACGCCGAAGCCGGCTTCGGTGGCGCGCTGAACGCCTACGAACTGCAGAAGGCCATGATCGCCGCCGGCGCCGCCGGTGTGCACTGGGAAGACCAGCTGGCCTCGGAGAAGAAGTGCGGCCACCTCGGTGGCAAGGTGCTCATCCCCACCCAGCAGCACATCCGCACCCTGACCTCGGCGCGCCTGGCCGCCGATGTCGCCGAGGTCCCCTCGGTGATCATCGCCCGCACCGACGCCGAAGCCGCCACCCTCATCACCTCCGATGTGGACGAGCGCGACCGTGAGTTCCTCGACGGCACCCGCACCGCCGAAGGCTTCTTCGGTGTGAAGAACGGCATCGAGCCCTGCATCGCGCGTGCCAAGGCCTACGCCCCCTACGCCGACCTCATCTGGATGGAAACCGGCGTGCCGGACCTCGAGGTCGCCCGCAAGTTCGCCGAGTCCGTCCGCAGCGAGTTCCCGGACCAGCTGCTGGCCTACAACTGCTCGCCGTCCTTCAACTGGAAGGCGCACCTGGACGACGCCACCATCGCGAAGTTCCAGCGTGAACTCGGCGCCATGGGCTTCAAGTTCCAGTTCATCACGCTGGCCGGCTTCCACTCGCTCAACTACGGCATGTTCGACCTGGCCTACGGCTACGCCCGCGAGGGTATGACCGCCTTCGTCGACCTGCAGGAGCGCGAGTTCAAGGCCGCCGCCGAGCGTGGCTTCACCGCCATCAAGCACCAGCGTGAGGTGGGTGCCGGCTACTTCGACACCATCGCCACCACGGTCGACCCCAACACCTCGACGGCGGCCCTGAAGGGCTCCACTGAAGAGGGGCAATTTCATTGAGCCGCGCTGACGCGCGGCGGGGTTTCGGCCCTCTCGGCGTCGTGCTTCAGCTCTCGAGACTCGCGGCTGCGCCGCTTCGCTACGAGAACTGAAGCACGACGCGGGCCGAAACCTTTGAGGATCTCGTAAGACTCGATACCGGGTGGTGGTCGCGGTGAGGTTCGGGTGGTCGATCTGTTCGGGGTGGTTCCTGGGCAGGTCGGCGGCCGGATCGCCGTGGGCGGCTCCCGGTATCGGAAGTTCGGCTCCGGTTCGGGTCACGGTTGCCCGGCAGGATGGCCCGGAGTCGGCCCGGTTCCGGGTTGCCCGGAGCCGGACAAGGTATCCGTGGCGGATACCGGTAACCGCTACCCCGATAGGGGTTGGTCACCGCAGCCCCCTCGCAACAGCCCGGCGAGGGGGCATCGGTGCACCTACCGTGAGAACTGGACAGCCCCGCACTCCGCACTCGCACCGTTTCCCGGTTGTTCGGATCGGTGGTGGGCGGTTACCGAGCCGCAGGTCGCGTCCGTCGAGCACTTACATCGACGCGACACCTACTCGGGTGATCATGGTGTGGGGTGCGCGCACCCTGCACAGGTTGCGACATATGAGCACTTACATGATCACGGAACCTACTCAGGTGATCATGGTGTGGGTGAGCCGGTGGTCTTGCGTTTTTCCGGATGGTTGTATCCAAAGGTCGGGGCCCGCCCGGTTCTGGAGCGACCAGAGGGCGGGAGCGCAGCGACCGACCGGCGGGAGTGAAGAACCGGGATGACAGGGCCCCGACCCGCGGCGCCGACGGCGCCGCCGAAACTAAGGAGCGCGGGACGTGAGTGAAAAGATTCAGCGTGTCGGAATCATCGGCGCCGGACAGATGGGCGCCGGTATCGCAGAGGTCTGCGCTCGTGCGCATATCGATGTGCTGGTGTACGAGCAGACCCGCGATCTCGCCGCGGCCGGCCGGTCCCGCATTCTGCGGTCGCTGGACCGCGGTGTGAGCAGCGGCAAGATCACCGAGCGGGAGCGTGAGCAGGCGGCCTGGCGGTTGCGGTTCACCTCCGATCTCGGCGATTTCGCCGACCGCCAGCTGGTTGTGGAGGCGGTGCTGGAAGACGAGAAGGTCAAGACCTCGATCTTCGCCGAACTCGACAAGGTCGTCACCGATCCGAGCGCGGTCCTCGCCTCCAACACCTCGTCGATCCCGATCATGAAGATCGCCGTCGCCACCAACAACCCCGAGCGGGTTGTCGGTATGCACTTCTTCAACCCGGTGCCGGTGCTGCCGCTGGTCGAATTGGTGACCACCCTCAAGACCAGCGCCTCCGTCTCCGAGCGGGCCGAGAAATTCGCCGCCGAGATCCTGGGCAAAGAGGTTGTGCGTTCCTCCGACCGTTCCGGATTCGTGGTGAACGCGCTGCTGGTGCCCTATCTGCTGTCGGCCATCCGCATGGTCGAATCCGGGTTCGCCACCAAAGAAGATGTCGACAAGGCGATGGTGCTGGGCTGCGCGCACCCGATGGGCCCACTCGCGCTCACCGATCTGGTCGGCCTCGATACGGTGAAATCCATCGCCGATTCCATGTATGGCGAATTCAAGGAACCCCTGTATTCGGCACCGCCGCTGCTCATGCGCATGGTGGAAGCTGGACTGCTGGGTAAGAAGGCCGGTGCGGGCTTCTATCAGTACGGCAAGAGCTGAATTGTGTTCTAGCGTTCTGTTCGGATGGCCGCTGTTTATGGTCGGGGCCCGCCCCGGTTCTGGAGCGACCAGAGGGAGGGAGCGAGTGCGCACACAACTCCATAGCTTGCGGCCATCGAGCACTTACACGATCAGCGGAACCGCTTCAGGCGTTCAAGGCATCGGTAGGCGGGGTGATCTCGCGATTCATCCGGATGGTCACATCCAGTAGATACAGGAGGTTCTCATGGCGAACGTGAACGACGGGTTCGGGTCGAGTGTGCTCGGGTATCCCCGGATCGGTCCGCACCGGGAACTCAAACGCGCGCTCGAGGGGTACTGGCGGCAGGCGATCACCCGGGAGGAATTGCGGGCCGTCGCGCGCGATATCCAGGACGAGCAGTTCCACGAACTCGCCGCCACCGGGCTCACCCAGGTTCCGGGTAACACCTTCTCGTTCTACGACCATGTTCTGGACAACGCCCTACTGTTCGGTGCGGTCCCGTCCCGGTTCGAGCAGTTCCGCGCGGATATGGATCCCCTGGACTTCTATTTCCTGATGGCGCGTGGCCGTCCCGACCTGCCGCCCTTGGAATTGGTCCGCTATTTCGGCACCAACTACCACTACCGCCAGCCGGAACTCGACGCCGATACCGCGTTCTCGCTGCACCCCGAGGCCCTGCTGGACGAGTGGGACCGGGCGATGGCGGAAGGTATCGAATTGCGCCCGGTGGTGCTGGGGCCGGTGTCGCTGCTGCTGATGTCCAAAGCCGGCAGTGTGCCGGGGGAATCGGCCGGGTTCGACACCGTCGAGTTGCTGGACCGGCTGCTTCCCGTCTACGAGGAGCTTTTCGAGATTCTGGCGCGCCGTGGCTCGACCTGCGTGCAGTTGGACGAACCCTGTTTCACCGCCGAACGCAGCGAAGCCGAATTGGCGGCATTCGCCCGCGCCTACGACCGGCTGTCCAAATCACCGCTGCGCCCTCGAATTCTGGTCACCGGCCAATACGGTGATTTCGGTGCGGCGCTCACCATTCTCGCCGCGTCCGGGGTGGAGGCGATCGGCCTGGACCTCGCGTCGTATCGGATCCGGCCGGAGGATCTGGCCCGGATCCCCGGTATCAAACGCAAACGGCTCTACGCCGGTGTCATCAGCGGCACCAATGTGTGGCGCGCCGACCGCTACGTCACGCTCGACTACCTCAACGAACTCGCGAAAGTGTGTCCGGACCTGGTGGTTTCCACCGGCAGCACGCTGCTGCACGTGCCCTACGACGTGCTGGCCGAATACGATATCGACGGTAACGTCGCCGACCGGCTGGCCTTCGCGAAACAGAAGGTCGGCGAAGTCGTCTCCCTGGCCAAAGCGCTGACCGAGGGACCCTCGGACAAATGGCGCAAACGTCCCGGCGAAGTGCATTTCAAGCAGAAGCACGCCGTGCGTCAGCGGGTGTACGCGATCACCCCGGAGATGCGGGAACGCGAGCCGTACCCGATCCGGCATGCGGCGCAGCAGGAGCATCTACGTCTCCCGCTGGTGCCCGCCACCACCTTGGGTTCCTACCCGCAGAGCGCCGAGGCCCGCCGGGCCCGGCACGAACTGGGTGAAGGCCGGCTGTCCTACGACGAGTACCGCAAGCGGATCGAAGCCGAGATCGGCGCGACGATCGCGCTGCAGGAGGACATCGGTCTCGATGTGCTCGTGCACGGCGAGCACGAGCGCAACGATATGATCCAGTACTTCGCCGAACTGCTCGACGGGTTCGCCACCACGCATTTCGGCTGGGTCCAGGTGTACGGCTCGCGCTGTGTGCGCCCGCCGATCATCTACGGCGATGTCTCCCGGCCGGCCCCCATGTCGGTGGACTGGATCACCTATGCGCAGTCGCTGACCGATAAACCGGTCAAGGGAATGGTCACCGGACCCGTCACCATGGTGGCGCGTTCCTTCGTGCGTCAGGACCAGCCGCTCTACGAGACCGCCGACCAGGTCGCCCTGGCCATCCGCGACGAAGTGGTCGATCTGGAGCGCGCCGGAATCGGCATCATCCAGGTCGACGAACCCGCGCTGCGGGAATTGTGGCCCGCCCGCCCCGAGGGCCGCGCCGAATACCTGCGCTGGGCGATCGGCGCGTTCCGGCTGGCCACCTCGGGTGTGCAACCGCGGACCCAGATCCACACCCATATCCCGTACTCCGGGCGGACCGAGATCGTGCAGGCCATCGAACAGCTGGACGCCGATGTGACCGCCATCGTCGCGACCAGGTCGATCGAATGGGTGCTCAAGGCGCTGGAAGAGGACTACGCCTCCGGCCACGGCCTCAGCCACGGGGTGGGGCCGGGTGTGTACGAGAGCCGTTCGGCCCGGATTCCCGATATCGACGAGCTGGACGAACTGCTGACCGCCGCGGCGGCCGCGGTGGGCCCCGAGCGCCTCTGGGCCAACCCCGACGGCGGCCTGAAAACCCGCCACCACTGGCAGCTGGACCCCGCCCTCCGCAACCTGGTCGCCGCCGCCCGCCGCGTCCGGCGTGCGGTTGCCGATAAGTAATTTCGGAGCAGCCCCCTCGTGCAGGGTGGGGGAGGTGGGTTGAGCCGGGACACCCGCATGCTCGGTGGGGTGAGCCCGGACCTCCGCACGCGCGGTGGCCCGACCCCCGGACCCCCACACACCCAGTGCCCCGCCCCCACGCCGACGCGGCACTATATCTCTATGAGTACTGCCGCCGCCTACGCCATGGCCGGGCCCGACGCCCAATTCGAGAAGGTCGCGATCGAGCGCCGCGAGCTCGGTCCGAGCGATGTGCTGATCGATATCGCCTACGCCGGGATCTGTCATTCCGATATCCACACCGCGCGCAACGAATGGGGCGGTGCCGCGTACCCGTGTGTTCCCGGCCACGAGATCGCCGGGACCGTGGCTGCGGTCGGGACGGCCGTGTCCCGGTATCGGGTGGGTGACCGGGTGGGCGTCGGATGCATGGTGGATTCGTGCGGCGTCTGTGAGCCCTGCCTGGCCGGTGAGGAGCAGTTCTGTACCCGGGGCGCCGTGATGACCTACAACAGCCGGGTGCCCGAGGAGTTACAGCCGGGCGGGCACACGATGGGCGGGTACGCCACTCAGATCGTGGTGACCGAGGACTTCGTGGTCGGGATTCCCGAGGGTATCGATCTTTCGATCGCGGCGCCGCTGCTGTGTGCGGGGATCACGCTGTACTCGCCGCTGCGGCATTGGGGTGCGGGGCCCGGTAAGCGGGTCGCGATCGTCGGTATGGGCGGCCTCGGCCATATCGGCGTGAAGATCGCGTCCGCGCTGGGTGCCGAGGTGACGGTGCTGAGCCATTCGCTGAGCAAACAGGAAGACGGAAAACGGTTCGGCGCGGACCACTATTACGCGACCGTCGATAAGCAGACCTTCCGTGAGTTGCGCAGTCATTTCGATCTCATCATCAATACCGTTTCCGCTGATCTGCCGATCGCCGACTATATGAAGCTGCTGCGCCTGGATGGCACGTTGGTGGTGCTGGGGCTGCCGGAGCAGCCGCTGGCGGTCCCGGCCAAGGTGCTGGCCGGGCGGCGGCGGTCGCTGGCCGGTTCGATGATCGGCGGTATCGAGCAAACCCAGGAGATGCTGAATTTCTGTGCCGAACACGGAATCGGTGCCGAAATCGAGTTGATTGCCGCCGATGAGATCGACGGTGCCTATGAGCGGGTCGTGGCCAGCGACGTGCGCTACAGGTTCGTGATCGATACCGCGACAATGTGAGGTTCGAAGTGCGAATGGAGCACTGAATTCCGAGGGATCCGCGAGTGCCGAATCGGATTGATCGGTCTTCGTCGAAGGATTGATCGTCCGGCGTCGAACAATGCCATTTCGGTTTGTGAGGCGCTTTGCCGACGCTGTGGAGAAGGCTGTGGAAAACCCCGGTCGGTGCTGTGGATGACGGCTGCTTCTTGTGGATGGATTCCGGTTCCCGCCCTGGTGGGACCGCGGATTCTATTATTTCGGTTTCCGGCGGATAACAAGTGCGCGCGATTTCGGGGGCGGCCCGCGGGATGCCTTTCGAAGGAAAGCCCGACGCCAGGGGCGTTTTCCGGCGGTCGGTGGAAATGGCCGCGGCCGTCCTGTGACGCGGATGTGACCGCGGTGGCGTTCGGTAACGAGCCGGCGCCGCCTCTCGGCCGTCATCCCCAGGTGGCGCCGAGCCTGTGGATAACTGTGGAGATCTGTGGATAACTTCCCGCCGCCGGGAAACCCGGTGCTCGGCGCGGATCCGGGCGACAATGGGTGGGTCCGGCGGCGTCAGGGAGGTTCATTGGACAGCCAGTGGCAGGGCACCGGCCCCGGTGGTCCCACCGGCGGTGGCCGGGCGCTCATCACTGTCGTCGCGGCGGTGCTGGCCCTGGGTGCGCTTTTCGGCTACCGCGGTGAACTTCCCGGGCTCGGGCAGCCCGGACGCAGTGTGGTCGCCGCCCCCGTCCGGCTCGCGCCGCGGCCGCCGCTCGACGCCGGAACGGTGACACAGGGGATCTCGCCGGTGCTGGTGAACATCACTGCCGCGGCCCGCCCGTTCGGCGCCTCGGCCGCCGGTTCCGGCATCGTCCTCACCGGCGACGGCCAGGTTCTCACCAGCCATCATGTGGTGAAGGGCGCGAAAACCGTGCGGGTCAGCCGGGTGGCCGACGGCGCCGTGTACTCCGCGCAGGTGCTCGGCTACGACGCCCGCGCCGATATCGCCCTACTGTCCCTGGCCGGCGCCTCCGGGCTGGCCGCGGCCCGGATCGGGAGTTCCGCGGGGCTGCGCCTGCACGACGAGGTGCTGGCCATCGGCAATGCCGGTGGGAGCGGCGCGGCTACCGGCGTCACCGGGCGGATCAGCGATCTGGACAGCACGATCATGGCTCTGAACGAGCAGGATCTATCGCGCCAGGCGCTCACCGGAGTGCTGGAGATCGAGGCCCCGGTGAGTTCCGGTCAGTCCGGCGGCGCGCTGACCGATTCCAGCGGGGCGGTGGTCGGCGTGATCGCCGCGGCCTCCGGGGAGCGTGACCCGCCCGGCGAAACGGCCGACCCGCCGAACGGATACGCGATCCCGATCGATGCCGCCATGCGGGTCGTGCGGCAGATCCGATCCGGTACACCCACCGAATCCGTGCATATCGGTCCCACCGCGACCCTCGGCGTGCTGATCTCCGATGCCGGACCGCGGGGGGCGCGGATCGATATGGCCATCGGGGGGCTGCCCGCCCAGCAGGCGGGCCTGGTCGCGGGCGAGATCGTCACCTCGGTGGACGATCGTGCGATCACCAGCGCCCGCGCGCTGCGCGCGGCCATCGATACCCGCAAACCGGCCGAGGTGGTCCGGCTCGGGGTGCTGGCGGCCAACGGCACCAAACGGGTGGTCGCGGTGACGCTGGCCGCCGGGACTCCGAACTGAACATCGCCGGCCGGCGGTCAGAACAGCGACAGCCAGTAATCCTGGAACCGCAGGAACACCAGCACCAGCACCACGGCGTAGAACACCGCGACGAACGTCCAGCGCCATTCGGCGACCACCCGCAGTGCCCCGCGATCGTCCGACCACAACTGCTCGGTGACCACCGCGAGCAGTGGTGTGATGATCGCCCACACCACCATGCAGTACGGGCACAGGGCGTTGATCCGGTACAGACTCTGGAAGATCAGCCAGCAGATGAACAGGGTGCCCGCGACGGTTCCCAGCCACAGGCCCGTCCAGACCCAGCGGGGCAGGCCCACGCCCGCCACCGAGAGCACGGCGAGCGTGACGACCACCGAGAACCCGGCGACGCCCATGATCGGGTTCGGGAAACCGAGGACCTGGGCCTGGTCGGTGACCATCACCGACCCGCACGAGAGCACCGGGTTGAGGCTGCACGACGGCACGTACCCGGGTTCGCTGAGCAGTTTGTAATCTTCGACCAGCAGGACGAACGAGGCGATCCAGCCGGCCAGGCCGCCCAGGAGCAGAATCCAGGCGGCCTGCGGCGAGGTTCGGATCACTGGCCCGCAGCCTCCTGGATAGCCGTGGCCAGCGGAGCGGTATCGAATACGACCTGGTTCTCGCCGACCTTCTTGGTCTGTAGCTGGACCTGTTCACCGTTCACGAAGACGGTGGGCGTGCCGTCGATGCCTTCGTCGATCGAATCGCCGGATTTCGCGGCGACGTAGCCGTTGTAGGTGCCGTCGGTGATGCACTTCTCGATACCGGGGTCGGTGTAGCCGGCCGCGCGCGCGATCTCGATCAGCTTGTCGTCCGGGAGGCCCGCGCCGCCCTCCGGCGGCTGCTGCGCGAACATCATCTCCAGCCAGTCCTGGTATTTATCGGTGCCGGTATCGGCGACGCAGTACGAGGCGTTGGCCGCCCGGGTGGAGTACTGGGTGCTGGACATCTTGTCCAGGTAACCCACGATGTTGTATTCGACGGCCGCGGACCCGTCGGTCACCGCCTGCCGCAGCAGTTCGCCGTTATCGGCTTCGAACTGTTTGCAGACCGGGCACTGCATATCGGCGACGACCCGCACAGTCGCCGGCGCATCGGGCTGCCCGATCCGGATGGCGCCGTTATCGGTGGCCGCGGCCGGTACCGGCCCGTCGTAGCCCGAATCCGAGTTGCGCACGGCCAGACCGATCCCGATCGCGGCGACCAGCGCGACCAGTACCGCCGTCACCCCCACCTGCATCGCGATCTTGCGCTTGCGGTCCGCGCGTGCGGCCGCCGTCACCGGATTGGACCGCCCGGGGTTTTTGCTCACCCTGCGTTCACCACGCCTTTCGCTAGCCTGGTTGCCCCGGTGCCGGAAGGCCTGCCGGGCCGCCGGATGCTCCGGCGCACTGCCCATCATTGCCCGGCTTGCTGAGAGTTTCCACAACCCGCGGTAGCGGGCCGGTCAGGCGCTGTCGAGCCGGCGCAGTTCGGTGTCCGGGTCGAACGTGGCCGGTGGCCATTGCAGGTTCAACCCCTCGAGCGCCTCGATCAGCAGTTCGGTGACGGCGAGCCGGGCGTACCATTTGGCGTCGGCGGGCAGGACGTACCAGGGTGCGTCGTCGGTGGAGGTTCGGTCCAGCAGGTCCTGATAGGCCTGTTGATAGTCGGGCCAGTACCCGCGTTCGTCGATATCGGCGGGGTTGAACTTCCAATACTTGTCGGGCCGTTCCAGCCGTTGCCGCAGCCGCTTCTTCTGTTCGTCGAGCGAGATGAACATGGCGACCTTGATCAGGGTCGTGCCCGCCTCGGCCAGTTTCCGCTCGAACCGGTTGATCTCGTCATAGCGTTTCTGCCAGACGTCCTCGGGAACCAGGTTGTGTACCCGGGCCACCAGCACATCCTCGTAATGCGACCGATCGAATACGCCGAGCTGCCCACCGCGCGGCAGTTCTTTGCGGATACGCCACAGGAAATGATGTTTCTTCTCCTGCCCGGTCGGTACCCCGAAGGCGGCGTGATCGACGCCCTGGGGATCCACCGAACCGATGACATGGCGCACGATCCCGCCCTTGCCGGCGGTGTCCATACCCTGGAGCACCAGCAGCACACTGCGGGTATCGCCGGACCGGCCGTTGGCGTAGAGCTTCTCCTGTAGCCCGGCCAGGACCGCGCTCCGTTCGGCCAGCAGTTCCTGGCCGGCCTTCTTCCCGCCGCGGAAGCCGGGGCGCGCGGAGGTGTCCAGGTCGGCGACGCGCAGGCCGTCGGCGCGTAGCGCCCGGCCCGCGGGGGTTTTCCAGTGCTGAGCCATCGAACAGGATTATCACAATCCGGAGGAACTGCCACCGATCCGTGCCAGGCTCAGCAGTTCGTCGGCGAAGTCGGCATCGCCGACCGGGCTCAGGATCAACATATCCGCGGTGGTGAGCAGGTAGCGGCCGTCGCCGTGGATATCGAGCCAGCTGCGGTGGCGGGTGGGCGGCGACATGGGGTCGCTCGGCGCGACCGTGACGGTGATGAACCCCCGGGAGTCGACCGGTTCGCGGAGGGTTTCGCGGAATCTGGCGGCGTCGCCGGTGGCGCACCCGGGGATCGGCTCGTCGGTGAGTACCGTGTCCTGGGGCTCGTGGAACGGGCCGTGGGCACCCGGGCGCGCCGAGCCGATCAACGCCACCAGACGGCTCCCCAGATCCCGGGCGTGACACATATGGACGGTGACCCGGGTGGGCGTGGCCTGCAGAACAGCCGCGTGATGGTCCATCACGGCGGCGAATCCGAGAATCTGCTCGGATTCGGCCCGGTCGCCGTTACGGCCGGGGCCCGAGCGTTCGCCGGAAACGGTGACGGCCGTGGCGTCCGGGCGAGCGCAGAGCATGAGTGCGGCTGCCAGATCCGGGTCGGCCTGCCTGGCAAACCGCTGCGGTAATCGCAGGGCGGCCAGTTCGGATTCGGTCCGTACGGCGCTGGCGGGTGCCAGATTCACCGGGTACGGGCGCCGATCCAGGCTCGTCTCATTGGCCCAGACGTAACTGAATTCGTCCGGTGTGAGGATCCATTTCACCGATGTGGGCTCCCGCCGCCGGCGCCGGGCGAGGCGTCGGGGAATCGGGGGACCCGATCCCCGGAGGCCGGGAGCGTGGGGGTGTAGATGGTGGTCATCGCGTCCTGTGCGTCCGCGGTGGCGGCGGCGGAGGCGATATCGTGATCCATCCGGCGGCGCCCGCCGTGCACCGCTTCGGCGGCGGGGTCGTCCAGCGGCCGGTAGGGCAGTGGGGGTGCGATCGCCGACCGCAGGGTCTGCGCCGCCTCGGAATTGCCCTCCATGATCCGCTGCAGCGCCCGGCATACGTCGTGGGTCGCGTTCCCGCGTCGAATGAAATCCTGGGTGGCCTGCCAGGCCGCGTTCGCGGTTTGCCCGGACCAGCGACCGAATTCACGCTGCACCGTATCGGTGAAACCGGCGAACGCCTCCGCAACGGTATCGGCGTTCGTTTTCCAGGCCGCCGCGGCCGTGCCCAGGGCCCCGGGATCGAGAGTTTCGTGGACCCGGTCCCAGATCTCCTGATGGGTGTAGCTGCCGAAACATTCGCGCTCCGGCGCGTACGGCGGATCGGTATCGGCGGGCTCAGCCATGCTCGCCCCTGTCGGCGGCGGCGCAGCCGGTGTCGTGGTGGCCGGGATGGGCCGCGACCACGGCGAGCGCCGCGCGGTTGGCGAGGTCGGCTTCGTCGAACCGGCCGCCGGCGGCCAGGTAGGCGGCTTTGAAACAGAGAGCCGTTTCCTGCAGTGCCGTGAGGGTGTCCAGGTAGTCGGCCGCCTTCGCGGTGAAACCGGCGGCGAGTGCCCGGCCGGTGGGCAGGTCGGGGAAGCCGGCGTTGCCCTGCGCGCCGGCGATCTGCTCGCCGCCCGCGCGGGCCGCCTCCAGATCGGCGAACAGCGTGTCGCAGGCGCTTGCCAGGCGCAGCGCGACATCCTCGGCGAGGCTGAAGGAATCGGCGCCCCCGGCGGTGGCGGAAGCGTACAGCCGCCGGGCCGTTCCCTGCCCCATGTCCGGCACCGACATTTCGAATCCCCCTTCCGGCCCACGGGTATGCCCCGTGACTTTACCGACGAGTAGCCGAGTCGTCGTGGGAAAATCGGCCGCTCACAGGTATTCGGGTGTGACATGGCGCACGAGCGCACGGCCGTACGCGGAAGCGGGTATCGGGGGATCATCGGGTCGAACGTGACTGTCGCGCGCAGGAATACGTCAGACCCCGCGACCGGACGCGGCCGGTCCGTCCGCATCCGGTCCGGCTGCGGCGGTGGGCGGCCGCATCGCGGTGAGGTATTGGAAGAAACGGTGTACGCGCTGCTCGATATCGACCAGGCCCGCGGCCGCGAACAGGTCGGGGAAGGTCTGCCCGTCGAACATGCGCAGCCCGCTCACCGCGGCGGCGCGGCGGGTGATCTGACCGATCGGATTGTCCGGGCGGTGGCTGGTGGTGATCGCCACGCGGCCGCCCGGGGCCAGCACCCGCACCATTTCCCGGGCCGCGACCAGCGGATCCGGGATCAGGTACAGGGCGCCGAAACAGCAGACCGCGTCGAAGGTCCCGTCGGCGAACGGCAGATACCGGGCGTCCCCGCGCACATATCCCGCGCGCGGGCCGGCATTGTCGGCGCGGGCGCGCGCCAGCATCGGCGGTGAGAAGTCGATACCCGTCACATAGCCGTCGGCGGGCACCTGCGCGCTGAGGTAGTGGGTGAAATTACCCGGGCCGCAGGCGATATCCAGTACCCGGTGGGTGCGGTGCAGCTGCAGGGAATCCACCGCGAACCGCCGGTCGGCATCGGTGGTGCGCCCGGTGGCCAGGTAGAACACCGTAGGCCGCCATACCTTTTCGTACACCGCCGCGAGTGCCGGTGCGTTCATCGTGCGCCGAGCGAGGTTCATCCCAGGCGCTCGACATCGATGGTCATACCGGCATTGCGCAGGCGATCGGTCAACGCGTCGCCCATGGCGGCGGCGGGGGTGAGAATTCCGGCGAGTTCGGGCTTCTCGTCGAATGCCAGCGCCAGCCCGCTCTCGCCCAGCATCACCGCGGTCGCCTTGTAACCGGGATCGCCCGCACCGGCGAAGTTCGCGAGATACCGCGCGCCCGAGGAGGTCCGCGTATAGGTCCGCATCCGGAACCAGCCGCTTTCCCGGGTGGCCTCGTTCGGGCCGGTGCCGGGCGCGGGCAGGATCCGGTCCAGCAGAGCGCGGCCCACGCGGAACCGGGAAAACAGCCCGCCGATCCCCATCGCGGCCACCACACCGCCGGAAACACCGGCCGCGACCAGCGGTGACAGCGGGGAGGTTCCGGCGCCCATGGTCTCCCGGTAGCGGAAGTTCTTGCCGTACACCCACCCCAGCAGCCCGTTGCTGCGGCGCACGATCTTGGTGTTGTGACTCGCCATCACGAAGGTGCCCACCCAGCCGCGCAGGCTCGGGTCGATATCGCTCGCGCGCGCGACGGTCAGATCGGACTGGCGGCCGACATCGGGATCCATGGATTTGTCGGGACTCAGCGAGTACGGGTGGGCGAGGACCGCGCCCTTCGACCGGTCCGCGGCGACCGCCTCCATCATGGCGCGCCCGGAATCGACGGTGCCGCCGCTCACTCCGCCGCGCAGCGTCGCGATGAGGGTGGTGTCGCCGAGCTCGCCGGTGTTGTCCGCGACGCTGCGGCGGTAGAGCTGGTAGACGCTGAGATCGGAGGGGACCGAATCGTAGCCGCAGGAGTTCACGATCTTGGCGCCGGTGCGGGCGGCCTCGTCGTGGTGGGCGTCGATGGCGTCGCGGATGAACAACGGTTCACCGGTCAGATCGGCGTAGTGGGTGCCGGCCTTCGCGCACGCCGCCACCATCGGCATCCCGTAGCGCAGATATGGGCCGACCGTGGTGATCACGGCGGTCGTCCGGGCCGCCAGTGCGTCCATCGACTCCTGGTCGGTGGTGTCGGCGACGATCAGGCCCCAGCCGGGTGCCCCGATCTCGTCGCGTACCGCGGCGAGTTTGTCCGCGGACCGTCCGGCCAGGGCGATCCTGGCTCCGGCCGGTGCGGCGCTCACCAGATACAGCGCGGTGAGTTTGCCGACGAAGCCGGTGGCGCCGAAGACGACAAGATCGAATTCGCGTGTGGTGGTCATGGATGGAACCCCTGGTGGTTGTGTTTTGGCGCGGCCGCTAACCCGTGCGGCGTCTACCGCGCTTGGCGGGCCGGCGGGTGGCCAGCCACTGTTGATGCAGCTTGCCCAGTTCGGTGACGGGCTCCTCGCCGTAGAGCCATTCCCGGGCCACCCGATGCCAGTTCCCGGTGGCTTCGAGCTGGCCCAGCATGCCGAAGGTGAGGAAATCGGCACGCCGGGAGAACAGATGCTCCGGCGGCAGGCTCTGCTGCTTCATCCCGGAGAACTCGCCGGAACGCGGGTCCACGGCGAGCAGGAACGCGCCGCTGGCGAGTTCGGGGGTGATGGTCAGTTCCTGATCCACCAGACACCATTCGGAGGCCGACAGCACGTATTCCAGGCACTCCTCGACACCGATCTCGTCGGTGGAATCGATCACGCCGCGCTGGACCATGAGCTCGCGCAGATCCTCGCCGCGATCCTCCGCCGCCGCGCACAGGCAGATCGCCTCGAACCGGACGTGCTCGGGGTCCATCCGGTTGAAGAGACCGAAATCCAGGAATCCGACCCGGCCGTCCGCGGCCAGCAGCACATTGCCCGGGTGCGGGTCGCCGCAGAACTCGTTGAATGTGAACAGCGAACCCACGTAGAAGCGATAGATGATCTCCCCGACCCGGTCGCGTTCGGCTCGCGGCAGCTCGCGGATGTCCTCGAACGCGGTTCCGGGCAGGTATTCGGTGACCAGGACCCGCTGGGTGCTGAGCTCGGGTACCGGCCGCGGAACCACCACGAAGGGGTGGTCGGTGTAGAGGTCGGCGATATCCCGCTGGGTCTCGGCCTCGATCTGGTAGTCGAGCTCGGACTCCATGTTCAGCCGCAGCTCGTCCAGGACGGCCGGGGTGACCCAGGGCATGGCCGATTGCAGTACACGCCGGAACATGGACAGGTTCTTGAGGTCGGCCCGCACCGCGGCGTCGATCCCCGGATACTGCACCTTCACCGCCACCTGGCGACCGTCGTGCAGCCGCGCCAGGTAGACCTGGCCGATCGAGGCCGCCGCGATCGCCTCGGGTTCGAACTCGGCGAACACCGTGTCCAGCGGCTGCCCGTGATCTTCCTCGATCACCGCGCGCATGGCCTCGAACGACACCGACGGCGCGGCATTGCGCAGCACCGCCAGCCGTTTCTGGAAGCGTTCGCGATGTTCCGGCGGCACCAGGTCCAGGTCCAGCACCGACATCATCTGGCCCAGCTTCATCGCCACGCCCTTCATGGTGCCCAGCACCATGACCAGCTGTTCGGTGCTGCGCAGGATGGACTCCTCGGCCATCCGCTCGCGCACGGCCTCGGAGCGGCCCCGCATCGAGAGCCGGGCGCGTTGTTTCCGCATCATCGAACCGGCCGCCACGGCACCCAGTTTGGTGCCGCGGGCCAGCCGCGATGTCGGCACTTGTTTCGCCATCGAGGTACCTCCGTTGGTGCCGACGCGCGCCTGCGATGGCCGGCGGACCGGATCGGTCCGCTGCCGCCGCACGGCATCAGACTAACCAAACCGGCGGGGTTGTCGAGCCCGGCGAACCAGCCGACCCAGACGGCCTGGCAGTCCGGTCGGGGGTCAGACGGCGTGGTCGTCCGGCGCGATATCGGGCAGCGCGTGCTCCTGCTCGGCGAACCGGATCCGGGAGCCGCCGGCGCGGGTCATCCCTTCGATGGCGCTCCACACCATCATCGTGAGGTAGTCGATCACCTCGTCACGAGCCATCGTCTTGTTGGTGGTCGTCCACCAGTGGGTGGCCAGCTGGATACCGCCGACGATGACGTAGGACCACAGCATCGCCCCTTCGGTCTCGATCCCGCGCTCACCGCCGCGTTCGGTGATGGCGGCGGCCACCACCTCGGCGAACAGCCGCTCGAAATCGGCCAGTGCGGACGGATCGCCGGACCCGGTGCCCATGATGAACCGGTAGACCTCGGGATCCTCGTCGACCGCGCCCACGTACTCGGCCAGCGCCGACCGCACCAACTGGTACTCGTCGGCGTCCAAGCTGATCGCCCCGTACACCCGCGGCATCAGGGTGATTTCGATGAACCGCTGCATCGCGGCATTGACCAGGTCGTTCTTATCGGAGAAGTAGCGGTAGAGGACGGTCTTCGACACCCCGATCTCGGCGGCGATCTCGTCCATCCCGGCATTCCCGCCCCGGGTGCGCACCGCCGCGAGAGTGCCGTCGACGAGCTCCTCCCGGCGGTCGATCTTGTGTTGCCGCCAGCGCCGCTTACGACCATCGGTCCGCGCCGTACGCACCGGCGCCGAGCGCTCGGCGGATGTGCCGATATCGATCAGGTCTTCGGTGGACAGCGTGACTCCTCGGTCCGTGTTCGGTTCGGGTGCATTCCACTCTAGGCCCCACACCGGCGCTGATGTACGGGATGGTCGCATTCGTGAAGGGGGTCCGCCGGGTTCTGCGACCAGGGGGAGGGGTCGGTGTGCGCGCACAAACCATGGGTTGCTGCTGTTGAGGACTTACATGGTCGCGGAACCTGCTCGGGTGCTTGAGCGGGCTTGTTCGTGAAGGTTGGGGGTGAGGGGGTGGCTTGCTTGCTGAGGTGAGGGGTGGGCTTGCTTGCTGAGGTGGGGTAGGTGGCGTTGCCCGTGAAGGTGGGGTAGGTGGCGTTGCCCGTGAAGGTGGGGGAGGTGGCGTTGCTCGTGAAGGTGGGGGAGGTGGCGTTGCTCGTGAAGGTGGGGGAGGTGGCGTTGCTCGTGAAGGTGCTGTGTTTATTGGCGCGCTGGCGCACGCGGGCCGAACCCTTTGTGGGCCTCGCTGAACTCGGCACCGAGAAAGTGACCCATCCAACGGGTTGAGCCCGGTCCGGATCGGAACCGGGTGGTGACGCTGGTAGCGGGCCCGGGCGCTGCGTAGTGCGTAGTGCGTTCGCGGGGATCTCTCGTTTTATCCGGATGGTCGCAATCCGTCCTGGGTGGGGCCCGCCCGGTTCTGGAGCGACCAGAGGGAGGGAGCGCAGCGACTGACCGGCGGGAGTGAA
>NZ_JBEZYU010000078.1:0-143 GCF_040638875.1 Nocardia sp. NPDC024068
CGCATGTGGCGAAGCCACGAGTCTCGAGGGCTGACAGCAGACGCTAAAGGGGCCGAACCCCGCGCGCGCCAGCGCGCCAATAAACACAGCACCTTGGCGGGTGGGGTCACCTGCCCCACCTTGGCGAGCAAGGTCGCCTGTCT
>NZ_JBEZYU010000078.1:237-17682 GCF_040638875.1 Nocardia sp. NPDC024068
CGTACTCGCTTTGGCGGGTGGGGTCGCCTGTCTCGCTTTGGCGGGTGGGGTCGCCTGTCTCGCTTTGGCGGGTGGGGTCGCCTGTCTCGCTTTGGCGGGTGGGGTCGCCTGTCTCGCTTTGGCGGGTGAGGTCACCTTCTCGCCTTGGCAGGCAAGGCCACCCCCCAACCTTCACGAACAAACCCCCTCAAACACCTGAGTAGCTTCCACCCCCCTGGAAGTGCTCAAAGGCCGCGAGCTGTGGATGCCAGGCGCCCACCGCATCGTTTTTGACTCGAAGACAGCTACCCAGTTCCCCCTGATTTCGGCGGTCCGGGCGGCTTCCGCCGGCCCGGTGCGCGCGTGGCGCGCACGGCCCCACCGATTCGGTGCAGCGCGGCTTCGAGCGTGTGCACCCGGGTCCCGGCGGGGTGGGGGGCATCGGTCCAGCCGGGTCCGGCCAGTAGTAGCAGTGCCGATGCGCGGGTCTGGGCGGGGACGGATTCGGCCGCGGTGCCCCGGGTCTGGGACCACAGCACGACGATCGGGTCGCGGGGTTGCGCGGTCATCGCCTCGGCCAGAGCGGTGGCGGGGACCGCGGCGCCGAGCAGTAACGCGGGAATCGCGTGCTCGGCCAGCGCGGCGCGCAGTACTTCCAGGGGCAGGACGTGTGTCTCGCCGGCGGTGCAGGCGAGGAGCACCGGGGCGCCGCCACGGGTGTTCCGGACCGGCGGCACCGTGCGGTGCAGCGCGGTGGTGATCGCCGCGGAGAAGACGTGCTCCACATCGATGAGTCCGTGACCCTTTTCCTGGCGGGCTACCAGATCGGCGAAAACGGGGCGGCACAATCCGTTCCACGTGGTCACTACCCCGAGGTGGGCGACATGCGCGGTGATCAGCGAGAGCAGCTCCGGGTAGTCGAGCCGCCCGGCCGCCCCGAGGACCGCAGACAGATCGCCGAGGAGCGGGGCGGGGTCCGCGGCCGCGCGAGCTGCTTCGGCCGCGCTCACCGGGGTCGCACCCGCCCGCACCAGTTCCACCATCCGGCGCAGCGCCGCGATATCGCCGGCGGTGTACTGGCGGTGCTGTCCGGGGCGCCGCGGGGCGGGGCCCAGCCCGTAGCGTTGATTCCAGCTCCGCAGCGTCGCGACCGGAATGCCCAGGGATCGAGCCACCGCACTCACGGTCCGCCCGGCCTCCGCGTCGACTCCCACACCTGCCCCGGTCACTCTCCGGCCCCTTTCGCCGTCCCGGGGAACCCGGTCCGGACCTCGTCGTGCCGACTGGAATGACTCCGTGGTGGAGAATCCGCGGTCAGCGCATGGATACGCACCCCTGCAGGGTCTGGAAGTCCCCGGCGAACCCGGGGCCACCGGTGCAGGTGGGTGCCGAGGTGCCGGTGACGGTCACCGTCGCGCCGGGCCCGGCGATCCCGATGGACAGCCCCGGACGCACCCCGATGGTGTCGGCGGCGGCGCCGGGGCCCACCGCGATCGCGGCCGGACCGGAGAGGAACTGCGAGGTCGAGGTGGCATTTCCGCCGTTGGCGGCGATGGCCAGCGAGAGGCTCGTGGGTGCGGCCTGGGCGGCGGCGTCGCCGTCGAGGCCGTAGGCCGCGGCCGCACCACCCGTATCGCTGTCCGCGGCGCAGGACGCGCCGGGGGCACCGGTCTGTACGGCGGCGGAGCCGGGGGCGGGGCAGGCGGCAGCTGGTGCGGCGTTCGCTGTGGGCCCCCCGACGAAGGCCCACAGCGACGCCGCGCCTACGCCCACCAGCAATCCGAGTGAGCGTGCGGCAATGGGATGGGACATGACGGTCTCCTCGTTCTCGATCGCGGTGCCGACGGCTCCTGCGTGGGAGACGGTCGGCCGAGCCTGAAATCTCCGTCTGTGGACTCCACGCTACTCGCTAAGCGATGCAAAAGCGATGCACAAGGGGGATAGTTCGGGGCGCGCGACGAAAAGAAATCGCGAGCCCGGCCGGACCGAGGTCATGTGGTGGGCGGGCACCAACCACCACGCGGGGCCGCGGCCACCGGAACGGGACCGGGGCCGCCGGGACGCACTGCTGCCGCCGGAAGGCACCGGGGCCGCCGGGACGGGACCGGGGCCGCCGGGACGCACTGCTGCCGCCGGAAGGCACCGGGGCCGCCGGGACGGCACCGGGGCCGCCACCTTACTCACACCATGATCACCTGAGTAGGTTCCGCGATCATGTAAGTGCTCAAAGGCCGCTACACCCCGTCGGTGGGTGCACGCCGTCGGTGGGTGCACGCCGTCGGTGGGTGCACGCCGTTGGTGGGTGCACGCCGTCGGTCAGTGCACCCCGGGGACCGCGTAGCGGTAACTGTGATGGTCTACGAAGCCCAATTCGCCGAAGAGCTCCAACGCATCGACGTTTCCCGCCTCGACCTGCACGTATGCGTGTGTTGCGCCGCGGTCGCGGCCCCAGCGCAGCAGTTCGCCACAGACCAGCGCCGCGAGGCCGTGTCTGCGGTGGGCCGCGAGGACCGCCACACAGGTCAGGCCGACCCAGCGGCGTCCGTCCGGGGCGGCGGTGAGGGCGCCGCGGGCGATGGCGATGGGGCCGGGCAGCCCGAGGGAAGCGAATCCCAGCTTCCCGTCGTGGACCGCGGACAGTACTTCGGGCAGCGGGACGGTGGCGCTGTGCCCGCTGGGTTCGTCGCCGCGGTAGCGGTGGATCTCCAGCCAGGCGATATCGGGTTCGGGGGCGACCCGCACCATGGACGGGCCCTGCGGCAGCACGAAATTCTCGATATCGATGCCGAGTACGCGGGTTTCGCCCCAGCTGTTCCAGCCGGGGGGCACGGTGGCCAGCCGGTCGGGGAGGGCGAGCTGCAGGGGGAGACCCTTCGCGGCATACCAGGCGCCCATGCGGCGCAGAGTGTCCGGGCCCATCCGCGCCGGGCCGCTCGAATCGCCGATGGGTACCGCGGAATTGGCGCGGCGGGTGTAGCCGTGCCCCGCGCGCAGCATCCAGCCGTCCATCCAGGCGTATTCGGTGCCCGGCCAGCCGTGCGCGGCGGCGGTTTCCAGCGCGCGGATCTCGGAAGTGCGAATAGGCCTGGGCGCCAGCGATTTCAAGGCGACCACGCGGCCGGCCGGGATGAGCACGGGGTGCCCGTCGGCGGCCAGGACGGTCAGCGGGTTCGTCGACACCACCTCGCCGATCACATCGGTGAGCGGCGGATCGCTGCCGTCGGGCAGGCGGTAGCGGACCACGACCCGCTCGCCGACCGGGATATTCGCTGCGGCGGCGCTGTTCTCGGGTTCCGGCGGTTCAGTCGTCATGTCCGAAGGGATCCGGATCGATACCGGGCACCCAGCTCTGCCCCGGGGTGCCCCAGCCGTTGCGTTTGACCGATTTCTTCGCCGCCCGCGCGTACCGGCCGACCAGTACATCGATGTAGAGATGGCCGTCGAGGTGGCCGACCTCGTGCTGCAGCATCCGTGCGAAGAAACCGGTGCCCTCGATCGTGACGGGCTCGCCGTGCTCATCGGTCCCGGTGACCTTGGCCCAGTCCGCGCGCGCGGTGGGGAACTGCTCACCGGGCACCGACAGGCAGCCCTCGTCGTCGTCATCGGGATCGGGCATCGTCTCCGGGATCTGCGAGGTCTCCAGGACGGGATTGATCACGGCGCCGCGCCGCCGGGTCACCGTGCCGTCGTCCTCCCGGTCGGGGCAGTCGTAGACGAAGAGCCGCTTGGACACTCCGACCTGATTGGCGGCCAGGCCCACCCCGTTGGCGGCGTCCAGTGTCTCGTACATGTCCGCGACCAGCCCGGCCAGCTCGGCCGGTGCTTCGGTGACCGGCTCGGTGGGTCGGTGCAGTACGGGATCGCCGACGATCACGATGGGCAGGATTGACATGGATACGAGCTTATTGGTGTGTCTCCCGGGCTACGAAAAGGGCCTGTTCTGAACTAGTGCCGGCGGGGGTCGCGCGGAACGGGTGAAAGCCACGGGTAATTCTGGTACATCCGTACCGGACACGCCCGGATGCGTGCGGCAGCGGTAACCAGCGCGGCGTGGTTGAATATCGCAAGGCAGTAACACGGTGACGTGATCGGTTCCGAAACGTGATCGCGTCCGGTGGTAACTCGGCGAGGAGCAAGATGGACGGCGCAGCAGCGCGGGATCTTTCCGCAATCCAGGCCAGTCCTCCGGCCAATACAGCGAATACGGTCGAATCGGCCCACGATCCGGACAGCGGCCTCAGCCGCCGCGAACACGAGATCCTGGCCTTCGAACGACAGTGGTGGAAATACGCGGGCGCCAAAGAGGAAGCGATCCGCGAATTGTTCGCGCTTTCGCCCACTCGCTACTACCAGGTGCTCAATACCCTCATCGACCGCCCCGAAGCTCTGGCGGTCGATCCCATGCTGGTGAAACGCCTCCGCCGCCTGCGCGCCAGCCGCCAGAAGTCCCGCGCCGCCCGCCGCCTCGGCTTCGACGTATAGGGAGCGCAGCGACCGACCGGCGGGAGTGAAGAACCGGGATGTCAGGGCCTCACCCCCGCGCGCCGCAGGCGCGCAATCGGACACAGCGCTAGGCTCGGGCCGTGAGCAATTCGAATCCTGGCTCCGGTGGGCCGCCGCTGCGTGCGACGGCAATGGTTCTGATCGCCCTGTCGATCGTTTTCGCCGGTCTGGGCGCGATGTCGCTGTCGAGCGCCGATTCGGAGTCCGCCGAAAGCGCGGGCGCGGACTCGACGACCACCGCGCCGGCCGCGCCGCGGACCACCGCGAACGCCGCGATTCCGACGACAGCAGCGGCGGGAACCACCACCAGCGCGGTCGCGACCGGCACCCCGGCCGCCGCGGGCGAGGTGGACCGGGCCGCCCCGGTACGAGTGCTCAACAACAGTCTGGTCGCCGGGCTGGCGGCCACCACCGCGAACGAACTCGCGGCGAAGGGCTGGACCAACACCTCGACCGGTAACTACGCCGCCGCCACCTTGACCGCCACCACCGTCTACTTCGGCACCGCCCCCGGTGATCAGGAGACCGCCGCCGCGGTCGCCGCGGATATCGGGGCCACCGCCGCGCCCATGGTGCCGGGGGTGGGTGACGGTTCCGGGGTGGTCGTCGTGGTGACCGGGCGGTGATCCGGGCGGCCGGAGGTCGGGGCTGTCCCGGACGGATGCGGGTGGCGTGGCATCATCATCTGCGTCGAATGATCGTTGTCGAAACGATCGACCCGTAAACTCGGTACTCGTAAAGGAGTTCCTCGATGGCACCGTCCACATCTCGTCGCCCGTCCTGGCGGACCGTGACCCCGGTGCTGGCTGTCGCGGCTTTCGGCCTCGTTGCCTGCACGAACAGCCAGGAATCCAGCGACGTGACCGGAACGACGCCGCCGGTATGGACCTCCTCGCCGGCACCCGCGGGCGAAGGCGAGCACGGCGAGCACGCCGAGGAACAGGGCACTCCGGCCGGTTCGGGTACCGAGGTCGAGTTGAAGACGCCCAGCGGCGCCTCGGCCGGCACCGCGAACTTCACCGTCGACGGTAACCACCTCAAGGTCACCGTCGACGCCACCGGGCTGACCCCGGGCTTCCACGGCCTGCATATCCACCAGGACGGCAAGTGTGAGGCGAATTCGGCGCCGCCCGCCGGTGGCGCACCCGGTGATTTCCTCTCCGCGGGCGGACATCTGCAGGTCGGCGGCGCCACCGGACATCCGGCCAGCGGCGATCTCACCTCGCTGCAGGTCCGTGAGGACGGTCACGGCCACCTGGTGACCACCACCGATACCGTCACCATGACCGATATCCAGGGCAAGGCGCTGATCATCCACGCCGGTGCGGACAACTTCGCCAATATCCCGGAGCGCTACACCCGTGAAGGTGGCGCCGGCCCGGATCAGAACACGATGAGCACCGGGGACGCGGGCGGACGCGTCGCGTGCGGCGTCATCGGGTAGCAGTCGACACGCTACGGAGGCGATATGGGTGGGGCACGGATCGAGCCGGTTCCTTTCCGTGTGTCGCCCAGGCCGACCATCGGGATCGAATGGGAGATCGCGCTCGTCGACAAGACGAGCCGTGATCTGTCCAATACCGCCGCCGCGGTATTCGATGCCGTAGGTGAGTTGCGCGCTCACGACGGCACCCCGCAGGTGAGTAAGGAACTGCTGCGCAACACGGTGGAACTGGTCACCGGCGTGCACGAGACCGTCGGTGCGGCGGTGCAGGATCTGTCCGGCACCATGGATACGGTGCGGCGGGCCGCGAACGGGCTCGGGGTGGATCTTTTCTGCGCGGGTACCCATCCGTTCGCACAGTGGTCGACCCAACAGCTCACCCGCACCGAACATTACGACGAGCTGATCGAACGCACCCAGTGGTGGGGCCGGCAGATGCTGATCTGGGGCGTGCATGTGCACGTCGGGGTTTCGCACCGGGAGAAGGTCTTTCCGATCCTGAACTCGCTGCTGCTGTCGTATCCGCATCTGCTGGCGCTGTCGGCGTCCTCGCCGATGTGGTCGGGATCGGATACCGGGTACGCGAGTAACCGGGCGCTGATGTTCCAGCAGTTGCCGACCGCGGGGCTGCCGTTCCAGTTCGAGAACTGGGGCCAGTTCGAGCGTTACGTGCACGACGAGATGAAAACTGGTGTGTTCGAGCAGCTCGGCGGGATGCACTGGGATATCCGGCCGGCCCCGAAATGGGGAACCATCGAGGTCCGGATCTGCGACGGGATCTCCAGCCGCGCCGAACTGGCCGCGCTGGCGGCCTTCATCCACTGTCTGATCGTGCACCTGGACGAACGGGTGGAGAAGGGCGAGGATCTGCCGACCCTGCCGCCGTGGCATGTGCAGGAGAACAAATGGCGGGCCGCGCGCTACGGTCTGGACGCCATCGTGATCGTCGACGCGGACAACCGGGAACGGCTGGTCACCGAGGATCTCGCGGAACTGCTGGAACGGCTCGAGCCGACCGCGCGGCGGCTGGGTTGCGCGGACGAACTCGCCGCGGTGGCCGATATCCCGCAGCGCGGCGCCAACTATCAGCGGCAGCGCAAGGTCGCCGCGGCGGCGCAGGGGGATCTGGTGGCGGTGGTCGACTCGCTGGTGCGTGAACTGGACGGATAGACCCGTCCGGCCCGCTGCTGTTCAACAGGCCGTGGGCCTGCCGTTCACGTGCCGTTTACGATGAGCGGGTGCTAGTCGAAAACCCGAATATGGGAGCTGGAGCCGCGGCGCGCCGATCCGCGCCGCAACGGGGGTTTCGGGTATTCGCTGTCCTCGCGGTACCGGCCCTGTTGACCGCCTTGCAGGCGGTGGCGATATGGCGCGGGTACGAGGGTCCGCTGGAGAGTCTGTTCCGGGATTACCTGGGCACTCCCAAGTCCATGACCGTGCCCTGGGCGGGGCTGGTGCTGGCGCTCGTCGGCCTCTCCGGCCGCCACCGGGTGGTCGCGTTCGCGTCCGCGGTGGCGATCGATATCGGGTACGCCGGTGTCCGCCTGCTGATGGGGGAGCCGTTCACCGTCGGGAACGGTCCGGTCCTGGTACTCACCGGGCTGGTGCTGGTGGCGTGGTTGCGCTGGGAGGGGCCGCGGCGGCGTAACGCGCTGCGGGCGGCGGCGCTGGGGGCGCTGCTCATCCTGGCCACCAAGGTCGGCGATGTCTGGCTGCACATCACCATCGACCTGCGCCCCGAGGTGCTGGACCAGTACGTGATGCTGGCCGATCACGCGCTCGGCGACCCGTCCTGGGTGATGGGCCGGGTACTGGAGACGCTGGGGCCGGTGCCCGACGCGGTGCTGCACTGGGTGTACATCGAACTGCCGGCCGCGGCGATCCTGGTCGCGGTCTGGCAGTTGCGCTCGGTGGCCGGTGGTGGCCGGTGGCCCGCCCACTATCTCGTGCGCACGTTCCTGGTCCTCGGACTGGTCGGCCCGCTGGTGTACATCCTGTTCCCGGTGGTCGGGCCGATGTTCGCCTACGGCGCCGACGGTAACGGCTTCCAGATGGGCAACTACTGGCCCGGGATGGTCCCCTCGCTGGACCGCAGCCCGGAGGCGATGACGTTCGACGCGGTGGCGCCGCGCAACTGTATGCCGTCCATGCATACGGCGTGGGCGCTGGCGCTTTTCCTGCACACCCGGCGTAATCCGGACGGATCGCTCGCGCCCACCTGGCTGCGCTGGGGCGGGACCTTCTGGCTGCTGTGCACCCTGGCGGCGACTCTGGGCTTCGGCTACCACTACGGCGTGGACCTGGTCGCGGGTGCGGTGCTGTGCCTGACGGTCGAGTCCGCGCTGCGCGAACCCGAACGCGGCTGGGGCCGGTTCCGGATCCGCCTGGTCGCGGGCGGGGTGGCGGTGCTGGTGGCGCTGCTGCTGGGTTACCGGTTCCTCGCCGTGCAGATGGCCGACCATCCGATCGTGGCGGGTTCGGTGGTGCTCTCGCTGCTGGCCGCGATGGCGGCCGGATTCCACGCGACGTGGTTCGCGCGCCGGCGTGGGGTCGCCGGGCCGGCGGCGTCCGGTTTCGCCGGCCGGTTGCCGGGTTCGGTGACCGCCGACTCCGCTGTCGCGGGGTCGTTCGCGGCACCGGGCGTCGCGGCCTCCGGTCGGCTCGCGGTGCCGGTGCGGGACGCTGCCACGCCTGTCCACGTCCCGGCTCCGATGGGAGAGGGTCCGGCGGCCTGATCTCCGGTGGGCAGGCCGGTACCACTGCGGCGGGCGCCGATACCCGCTGAGAGCCACCGGTTACGACTGCCGCTGCTCCTTTTCGAGATCGGCCTCCAGCTCGTTCACGATCAGCAGATCCTTGCGGTGCAACTCCTCGCGATAGGCGGTGCGGCCGATCAGGTGGGCGATCACCGGCGCGGTGAGCAGGGTGAACAGCCCGACCATCACCAGCATCCAGACGTTCGGATCTTCGTAGACCCGTAAACAGGTGCCCGTCAGCACCAGGGTCAGCCCGATGACCTGTGGCTTGGTCGCGGAGTGCATACGCAGCAGGGTGTCCGGGAAGCGGACGATGCCGATCGCCGCGGTCAGCGCGAACAGGGCGCCGAGGATGATGAGGGTGCCGGAGATCCAGTTCAGTACGGTCGTCATCGGTCGTCCCGTACCCGGTAGCGGGTGACGGCGGCCGACCCCAGGAAGCCCACCAGCGAGAGCGCGACGATGGCGGGTACCACCGTGGTGTCCCGGCTGTAGGCCGCCCACACCGCGAGCCCGCAGATCGCCATCGCGATGATCGAGTCGATCCCCACGACCCGGTCGAGGGTGTCGGGTCCGGCCAGGATCCGGTAGGCGGTGATCAGCGCGGCAGCGCTGAGCAGCACCGCGGCCACAATTGCGACGACGTTCACGAGCGCACCTCCTCGGGGGTGTCCGGCGGGGGAAGCGGGGTGGCGCGGTTCTCCAGCCCGGCGATCAGCAACCGTTCGATATGGCGGATCGTCCGGTAGAAACTGGCCACCGCCTTCTCGCTGCCGATATCGATGACATGCACATAGACCACGCACTGCTGGCGATCGATCTCCAGCACCATGGTGCCCGGGATCAGGTTCAGCAGATTGGTGCACAGCACCAGCACCAGGTCCGATCGGAACGCGAAACGCACCCGCAGCACACCCGAAACCGGCGGTGGTCCGGGGCGCAACGCGAACCAGGCGAGCTGCAGGCTGGATTCGAGCGCGTAGTACACGCTGGCGGCCACGAGCCGGATGAGCGGCAGCAGCCGCAGCCGGCCGCGGACCGGGATCCGGGGCAGCGGGAGGGTCACCATGATCACCAGGCCGACCATGAAACCCGCCAGCACGTTGGCGGGGCTGATCTGCCCCCACAGCGCCACCCAGACCGCCGTGAGCCAGACCAGCACCCCCGCGCGCAGGATGTTGTCGCGGGTCAGAGCTATCCAGCGCGTCATTTCGTACCCCCGCCGAGCACCGCGCCGATGTAGACGCCGCGATTCTGCAGTTCCACCGCGGCCCGGTCGGCGATACCCAGTACCGGCCCGGCCCATACCGTGAGCGCCACACCGACCGCGACCAGTGCCGCGGTCGGCAACACCATCATCACCGGTAGCCGGCCCGGATCGGTCCGCTCGTCGTAGAGCATGTCGGTGTTGTCCTCGACCAGCGACGGGAGGGTCGCCGCGACCAGATGTCCTTCCGGCGCCTGTTCGCGCGGCCGCCAGAAGGCCTTGCTCCAGACCCGCGCCATTACATACAGGGTGAGCAGGCTGGTCACCACCGATCCACCCACCAGAATCCAGGCCACGGCGCTGCCGTCCTGGGCGCCGGCCTGCAGCAGCGCCACCTTGCCGATGAAACCGGAGAACGGCGGGATCCCGCCGAGATTCAGCGCCGGTATCAGGAACAGTCCGGCCAGCAGTGGACTGGCCGCGGCGAGCCCGCCGACCCGGCGCAGCGAGGTCGATCCGGCCTGGCGTTCTATCAACCCCGCGACGAGGAAGAGCGCGGTTTGCACCAGGATGTGATGGGCGATGTAGAACACGGTGCCGGCGAGACCGATCCGGCTGGCTATCCCGACGCCGAACATCATGTAGCCGATATGGCTGACCAGGGTGAACGACAGCAATCGGCGGATATCGTTCTGCGCGATCGCGCCGAAGATACCGATCAGCATGGTGAGCAGGCCCGTGATCAGGAGCAGGTTGTCGAAACCGCCGTCCGGGAACAGCAGGGTCTGGGTGCGGACGATGGCGTAGACGCCGACCTTCGTGAGCAGGCCGGCGAAAACGGCGGTGACCGGGGCCGGAGCGGTGGGGTAGGAATCGGGTAGCCAGTTCGACAGCGGGAACACCGCGGCCTTGATCCCGAACGCGACCAGCAACACCGCGTACACAGCTTGGCGGATACCGTCGGGAATCCCGTCCATCCGCACCGCGAGCTGAGCGAAGTTCAGGGTGCCGGTCGCGCCGTAGATGACCGCGGTGCCGATCAGGAAGATCAGCGACGACACCATTGACACCATCACATACGACACTCCGGCCCGGATCCGTTCGGCGGTCGCGCCCAGGGTCAGCAGGACGAAGGAGGCGACCAGCAGCATCTCGAAGCCGACGAAGAGATTGAACAGGTCGCCGGCCAGGAAGGCCATCGAGACGCCCGCGTTGAGCACCAGATAGGTGGGCCAGAAGATCGAGGTGGGCTGGCGGACCCGGCTGTCACCGATGTTCTGGCCGGCGCCGTACACGGCGACAGCGAGCAGCACGATCGCCGATACCAGCAGCATCGCCGCCGACAGGCGGTCCACCACGATGGTGATACCGATCGGCGTCTCCCAGCCGCCGACCTGCACGGCCACCGTGCCGTCACGATCGGCCAGGTACAGCATGCCGGCGCAGATCACCACTACCGAGGTGAGCGCAACCATCACCAAGACGCGCTGGATACGCGGGCTGCGCCCGACGATCAGGGTCGCGGCGGCGGCCAGCAGGGGGATGAGGACCGGGAGGGGGGCCAGCGCGGGCAGGAAATCGGGAGACAGGCTCATTCTTCGGGTTCCTCCCGCTCGCGCGCGGCGATCCCGATGTCCTCCGGGTCGTTCTCCACTTTTTCGCTGGTGGTCAGGATGTAGGAGCGATAAGCCAGGGCCAGCACGAACGCCGAGATCCCCAGGGTGATCACGATGGCGGTCAGGATCATGGCCTGGGCCAGGGGGTCGGCCATCGTGCTGTGCTCGGTATCGGCCGAGCCCTTGATCGGTGCCGACCCGTCCGGCCCGCCCATGGTGAGGATGAGCAGGTTCACGGCATTGCTGAACAGCAGGATGCCGAGCAGCATCTTGGAGACGGTCCGCTCCAGCAGCAGATACACACCGCAGGCGATGAGCACACCGACGACGATCAACAGGGTCAGGTTCGCGCTCATGATTGCACCAGCTCGTCGTCCAGCCGCGCGCCGAGGCTGCGCAGTACATCCAGGACCAGGCCCACCACGATCAGGTAGACCCCGAGATCGAAGAACAGGGAGGTCACGAGTTTGATGTGGCCGAGCACCGGCACCGTTGTCTCCACGATGACCGAGTACAGCGGCGGCGCACCCAGCAGCAGTGACATCGTGGCGGTACCGGCCGCGAGGATCAGCCCGGCGCCGAGCAGGCGGCCGGCGTCTACGGGCAGCGCCTCGCCCAATTCGTACTGTCCGCCCGCGAGATAGCGCAGCACCAGGGCCAGCCCGGCGATGAGACCACCGGCGAAACCGCCGCCCGGGGCGTTGTGGCCGGAGAAGAAGAAATACACCGACAGCACCATGATGGTGGGGAACACCAGGCGGGTGGTGATCTGCAGGACCATCGACCGGTCCCGGCGATCCACCAGGCGGCCCGCGGGCAGCCAGCTCACCTTGCCGGGCGCGTAGTTCGGGGCGTCGGCCGCGCGGGGCGCCAAACCGAACCGGCGACTGCGGAACACCAGCGAGGCGACCCCGGTCGCGGCCACGACCAGCACCGATATCTCGCCGAGCGTATCCCAGGCGCGGATATCGACCAGCAGGACGTTCACCGCGTTCTTGCCGCCGCCGAATTCGTAGGCGGCGTCGGGGATACGTTCCCAGATCGGCTGGGTGTTGCGGGCCGCGCCGGCGAAGGCCGCCAGCACCGGGACCGCGATTCCGGCGGCGATGGCGATCGCCGCCCGGCCGATCTGGAACCCGGCCTGCTGTTCCGGCCCGATCTCGGCCGGGAAGGCCCGCAGTACCAGGACGAAGACGACCAGGGTGAGAGTTTCGACCAGGAATTGGGTGAGCGCGAGGTCGGGTGCGCCGTGCAGAGCGAAGATGATGCCGCAGCCGTAGCCGGTGAGGCCTACCACCAGCACACTGGCCAGGCGGTTGCGCAGGACCGTCGCGGCGAGCGCCATGGCGATCATGATCGCGCCGATCACCAGCTGTAAAGGGGAATCCCAGAGCCGCAGTTCGACACCTGTGCGGGTGCCGACGGCCAGCACGACCGCGGGCAGGATGACGAGTGTCCCGAGGATGGCGGCCTGGTTCAGCGGCAGCGAACCGCGCTGTACGGAACCGGTCATCCGCAGTGAGATCCGGTCCATGGCGCGCAGGGCGGCGTCGTAGCCGCGGTCGGCGTTACCGAGCAGGGTGGTCGAGTGGTCGAACCGGTCGCGCACCGCGAACAGGGCCGCGCCGGCGGCGATGATCACCACGGTGAGCAGCAGCGGCCGGGTCAGGCCGTGCCAGAGCTGTAGATGCGCGGTCAGCGCGCCGGTCAGCGTCGCGGCGTAGGGCGCCAGCAGTCCGTCGACCCAGGGTGCGGCGAGGCCGGCGCCCAGCGATCCCAGCGCCAGCAGGACCGGTGCGCCGATCAGCGCGGCACCCGGCGGGTGCCAGCCGGGGATCCGCACACCGGGTTTATCGGCGAAGGCGCCCCACAGGAAGCGGGCGCTGTAGGCCACGGTGAGCACGGAACCCAGCACCACGCCCGCGCACAGCAGCAGGCGGCCGGTGGTGCCGAGCGGTTCGGCGTCGAGTACGGCGCCCAGCGCGGATTCCTTGGCCACGAAACCCCAGAGGGGTGGGATACCGGCCATACTCAGCGCGGCCAGCGCCGCTGTCGCGAAAAGTACCGGTGCGCGCCTGCCCAGGCCCGACAGTTCGTTGATATCGCGGGTGCCCGCGCCGTGATCGATGATGCCGACCACCAGGAACAGGCAGGCTTTGAACAGGGCGTGCGCCACCAGCAGCGCGATACCGGCGAGAGCGGCGTCGGGGGTACCGATTCCGACCATCGTCACCAGGAAGCCGAGCTGGCTCACCGTGCCGAACGCCAGCACCAGTTTCAGATCGGTGACCTGCATCGCGCGTAGCCCGGCCAGCAGCATCGAGGCCACCCCCAGGGTGAGCACGAGCGGTCGCCAGACCGGTTCGCCGGCGAAGGCGGGGGCCATCCGGGCGATGAGATACACACCGGCCTTGACCATCGCGGCGGCGTGCAGATAGGCGCTCACCGGGGTGGGTGCGGCCATGGCACCGGGCAGCCAGAAATGCAGCGGCACGATGGCCGATTTACTCAGCGCGCCGACCAGCACGAGGACCAGCGCGACCTGCACCGCGATTCCGCCCGGCGGGTGCTCGGCGGCCAGCAGATCCGAGAGCAGATAGCTGTCGTAACGCTCTCCCAGGATGACTATCCCGGCCAGCATCGCCAGCCCGCCCGCGCCGGTGACCAGCAGCGCCTGCAGGGCGGCCCGGCGTCCCGCGGCGCTGTCGGAATTATGTCCGACGAGCAGGAAGGACAACACCGTGGTCACTTCCCAGAACGTGAACAGCAGCAACATGTTATCGCTGGTGACCAGGCCGAACATCGCGCCGGAGAACGCGACCAGCCAGGCGGCGAAGGAGCCGAGTTTGGGTTCGTCGTCGCTGAAATAGCGTGCGCAGTAGGCGAGTACGAGGGCACCGATCCCCAGGACCAGCGCGCTCATCACGGTGGCGAGGGAGTCGAACCGGAAGTCCAGATAGAGGTCGATACTCGGCGCCCAGCTCATCCGGAGCTGCACGGTGTCGTTCCACCGGGCGATGACCCAGACGAGGGAACCGAGGGGGACGAGCGCGAGCGGATAGAACGCGTTGCGCCCCATCACTCGCACGGCGGGCGGCGCGACGAGCGCGGCCAAAGCGTGTGCGAGCAGGATGGCGAGCAAGCGTTACCTCCGTCGGGAATCGGGGCGGCGGGGTACAGCGCGCTCATCATATGCGAGCACGATCTGGGACAATCGTACAGGTTAACGGACCGTGGTCCGCATCCGGCTACCGTCGGGCAACGATCATCGCAGGTCAGACATATCGGGCGGGGCGGCCGGAGTCAGTGCCGAGCGTCGGCGTATCGGCGCAATGCTTCGACCTGCTCGGGGTCCAGTGACGGCCGTACCGCCCGCCGCCCGGCGGCGATATCTGCGGCAGTGACATCGGCTGCCATCACATCGCGTCGCATGGCCGCCAGCGCGGCCTCACGCAACAGCGCCGCACAGTCGGCCGCCGAGAAGCCCTCCAGATCCGCGGCCAGCCGCGCGAGGTCGACCGATTCCGCCAGCGGCACCGACCGGCCCGCCGTACGAAGGATCGCGTGCCGGGCGTCGGCATCCGGTGGCGGCACGAAAACCAGACGCTCCAACCGGCCCGGGCGCAGCAGCGCCGGATCGATCAACTCCGGGCGGTTGGTGGCGCCCAGCACCACCACATCACGCAACGGTTCCACGCCGTCCAATTCGGTGAGCAGCGCCGCGACCACCCGGTCACCGACGCCGGAATCCGAACTCTGCCCGCGCCGCGGCGCCAGCGCGTCCACCTCGTCCAAGAAGATCAGGGAGGGCGCCGAATCCCGGGCCCGCTGGAACAGTTCCCGCACGGCGCGTTCGGACGAGCCCACCCATTTGTCCATCAGCTCCGCGCCCTTGACCGAGTGCACACTGAGCTGGCCGGTCCCCGCCAGCGCCCGGACCAGGTAGGTCTTTCCGCAGCCGGGCGGCCCGTAGAGCAGCACCCCGCGCGGCGGATCGATACCCAGGCGGGCGAAGGAGTCGGGATGGCGCAGCGGCCAGAGCACCGTCTCGGTGAGCGCCTGCTTGGTCTCGACCATATCGCCCACATCGTCGAGCCCGAGACTGCCGATCGCCAGTTCCTCGCTGCCCGAACGCGACAGCGGCCGGATCACCTCGAGCGCACCGGTCAGATCCTCGTGCTCCAACCGCGGTTCGCTGTCGTCGCGGCTGGCCCGCGCCGCCGCGCGCAATGCCGCCTCCCGGCACAGAGCGGCGAGATCGGCCACCACGAACCCCGGTGCCGCCGCGGCCACCTCGTCCAGCCGCAGTTCACCGGTGGGGACCTTGCGCAGCAGCTGCTCCAGCAGGTTCCGGCGCACCGGCGCGGTGGGCAGGGTCAGCGCGAGCTCCCGGTCACACAGATCGGGAGCCCGCAACCGCGGATCGACACCGGCCGGATTCGAGGTGGTCGCCAGCAACGCCACACTCGGCTCGGCGACCGCCGCGCGCAACTGGTCCAGGATCAAGGTGGCCACCGGCTCGGCCGGTTCGGGCAACAGCGCGTCGATATCGGTGACCAGCAGAATCGCGCCCTGCCCCGAACTCGCCGCCGCCACCGCCGCGGCGACCTCACGCAACCGCGCCCCGCTCTCCGCGGCACCCACCGACGGCCCGTCCAGCTGCACCACCCGCCGCGGCGCCGCCACCGCGCGCGCCAGCGTGGCCTTGCCCACCCCCGCGGGCCCGGTGATCAGCGCCCCCAGTCGCGGCGCGGCGCCCAGTGCCTTCAGCAACTCCGGTTCGTCCAATGCCAGACTCAGCCACTCGGCAAGCTTGGCGGCCTGCGGCCGCGCCCCCGCCAGCTCCTCCACCCCGATCTCCGTCGCGGGCGTACTCGCCACCGGGACGTTCCCCGGCAGATCAGTGGGGGTCACGGTATCCAGATGGCTGGGCACCAGCGGCTGCCGCGCCGCGTTCGCACCGTTCACCCGCACCGCGGGCGACTCCCCGGCGGTCACCGCCCCCGTCGCACCGGCCGTCCATTCCACCGCCGAATTCGGTTGCACACTCACCGGCCCGCTCGCGGGTTCGGTCGCGACAACGGTGAGCAGCTCCGAAGTCCAGGCGATACCGAAAGCCCGCGACAACGCCTGACTGGCCGCCGACGACGGAATATCGGGGCCGAGATCCCGCGGCAGCAGCGAAACCGTATCCCCCACGGTCACCACCTTGCCCAGCAACGCCTGCCGCAGCGTCGCGGCCGGAATCGACTGGGTGGCGTGCCGCGACCCGCTCACCGAGATATGCCGGGCCCCGTACACCACGGCCGGGGACACCACGACGGACCCGTTCTCCCGTAACCCCGCGTTCGACAGGGTCACATCATCGAGCAGCGCGGTACCCGCCGGAGTCCCCGCGGGAGCCCGGCCCACCACCGCCGCCGTCCGCCGCGCCCCGACCAGGGTGACCCCATCCCACTCCCGCAACCCGAGCGCGGTGAGCACTTCGGGATGCAAACGGATCACCCCACGACGCGCATCGGCGGCAGAGGAATTCAATCGAACCGTCAACGCCAACTCAGCCACGGTGTTTATTCTGCGCGCCTTCGGCGCGCGGGGTTGCGGGCCCCTCGTGTCCCGTGTTTCAGCCCTCGAGACTCGCGCCTGCGGCGCCTCGCTTCGAGGGCTGAAACACGGGACGGCCCGCAACCCTCCAAGGGCCTCGCTGAACTCGGCACCACCGAGGCGGTATGTGGCCCGAACAAGCCCGATGCGTCCCCCACACCGCCCACACCCACCGGACCACCCGGCCCTCATCCGGATGCGCCACTCCCCACAATCAGGCCACCCTCGCTGTGCCGAGTTCAGCGAGGCCCTGAAAGGGTTCGGCCCGCGTCGGCTGTCAGCGCTCGAAGCAATGCGGCGCTCCGGGAATTGCCCGGTGATCTCCTGGTCCTGCTC
>NZ_JBEZYU010000079.1:0-16997 GCF_040638875.1 Nocardia sp. NPDC024068
GGGGCCCGCCCGGTTCTGGAGCGACCAGAGGGAGGGAGCGCAGCGACCGACCGCCGGGAGTGAAGAACCGGGTTAATAGGGCCCCACCCTCGAGCAGCGGAGCCGCTCCAAAATCTCAGAAGCGGGGGTGGTCCCCCAGCAGCACGGCGCGCGGGGCGTCGGTGTCCTTGGCCTTCTTCACACTGCCCAGGGTCCAGCATGCGATATGCCGGGCGGTGAGCACGGCCAGGGCGCGGTCGACATCTTCGGGAGCGACCACCGCGACCATCCCCACGCCCATGTTGAAGGTTTTCTCCATCTCTTCCCGCTCCACCCGGCCGCGCTGGGCGATCATTTTGAAGATCGGGGCCGGGTTCCAGGTGCCGCGGTCGAGTTCGGCCACCAGTCCGGCCGGCAGCACCCGGGCCAGATTCGCGGCGAGGCCGCCGCCGGTGATGTGGGAGAAGGTGCGGACGTCGGTTTCGGCGATGAGCGCGAGGCAGTCCTTGGCGTAGATCCGGGTGGGCTCGAGCAGCTCTTCACCGAGCGTGCGGCCGAACTCCTCCACTTGCCCGGTCAGCGACATCCGGTCTATCTCGAGCAGTACCTTGCGGGCCAGGCTGTAGCCGTTGGAGTGCAACCCGGAGGAGCCCATGGCGATCACGACGTCGCCGGGGCGGACCCGGTCCGGGCCGAGCAGTTCGTCGGCTTCCACCACTCCGACACCGGTGGCCGAGAGGTCGTAGTCCTCGGCGCCCATCATGCCGGGATGTTCCGCGGTTTCCCCGCCGAGCAGCGCGCAACCGGCGCGGACGCAGCCTTCGGCGATACCGGAGACCAGTTCGGCCACCCGCTCGGGGATCACCTTGCCGACTGCGATGTAGTCCTGCAGGAACAGCGGTTCGGCACCGCATACCACCAGGTCGTCGACGACCATCGCGACCAGGTCCAGGCCGACGGTGTCGTGCTTGTCCAGGGCCTGCGCGACCGCGATCTTGGTGCCGACGCCGTCGGTGGACGAGGCGAGCAGCGGCTCCCGGTAGCTCTTCTTCAATGCGAACAGCCCGGCGAATCCACCGAGCCCGCCCTGGACCTCGGGGCGGCTGGCCTTGCGCGCGAGCGGGGCGAACAACTCGACGGCCCGGTCACCGGCCTCGATATCCACACCTGCTGCGGCATAGGAGGCACCGGCACCGGTGGCGTTCTGCTCAGTCATTGTCGGGGAAAGCTCCAAACCGAATCCGCGGGATGATTTACCTGCTGAGCTGAGTGTATTGGCGTACCCGCGCGCGTGGGGCCGGTACCCCCATGTGTCTCGAACCCGGGTGGTGGCGCCGGACACGTGGACCGGCGGCCGACCGGCCGGATCACGGCCGGCTGAGCGCGCTGGCGTTCGCGTTCTCGGTGAGCACCCGGGTGTGTGAGCTGCCGCCGAACTCCAGCAGGTTCTTTCCGATCGCCGCCTCGCTGGGCAGCGGAATCGGATAGTTGCCGTCGAAACACGCACAGCACAGCCGGGTCCGCGGCTGTTCGGTGGCGGCGACCATCCCGTCCAGGGAGATGTATCCGAGGGTGTCGGCGCCGATGGACCGGCGCACGCCCTCCACCATTTCGTGTACGGCGGCGGAATCGACAGGGCCGACCGGTCCGCCGTCCGGATCGGTGCCGGCGTTGTTGGCGACCAGTTCGGCGCGGGAGGCGAAGTCGATCCCGTAGAAGCAGGGCCATTTCACCGGCGGTGAGGCGATCCGCACATGGATTTCGAGCGCTCCGGCTTCACGCAACATCCGGATGAGGGCCCGCTGGGTATTGCCGCGGACGATCGAATCGTCCACGACGATGAGCCGTTTCCCGCGAATGACCTCGCGCAGCGGGTTGAGCTTCAGCCGGATACCGAGCTGCCGGATGGTCTGGCTGGGCTGGATGAAGGTACGGCCGACATAGGCGTTCTTCATCAGTCCCTGCCCGTAGGGCAGACCCGAACCCTGCGCGTAGCCCACCGCGGCCGGGGTTCCGGATTCGGGGACGGGTATCACCAGGTCCGCGTCCACCGGGTGTTCGGAGGCGAGGCGGCGGCCGATCTCGACCCGGGTGGCGTGCACGGACCGACCGGAGATGTGGCTGTCCGGGCGGGCCAGGTAGACGTATTCGAATACGCAACCCTTGGGCTCGGGGTTGGCGAAGCGCAGCGAACGCACGCCGTCGGCATCGATGGCGAGCAGTTCACCGGGTTCGATCTCACGGACGAAGGAGGCGCCGACAATATCGAGGGCCGCGGTTTCGCTGGCCACCACCCACCCGCGTTCCAGCCGGCCCAGTACCAGCGGACGCACACCGTGCGGATCGCGGGCGGCGTAGAGGGTGTGCTCGTCCATGAAGGTGAGGCAGAACGCGCCACGCACCGTGGGCAGCAGATCCATCGCCGCCTGCTCGATACTCGAATCCGCGGCGGCATGCGCGAGCAGCGCGGTCATCACATCGGAATCGGAGGTGGCCGATACGGAGCCGGGGCGCCCCGGTCCGGCGACCAGGCCGAGTTCCCGGGCTCGATCCGCGAGCTCCGCGGTATTGACGAGATTGCCGTTGTGTCCGAGAGCCAGCCCAGAGCCGACCGCGGTGGTCCGGAAGATCGGCTGCGCGTTTTCCCAGGTGGTGGCACCGGTGGTGGAGTACCGGCAGTGCCCGACGGCGACGTGACCGGGCATGGCGGCCAGTGTTTGCTCGTCGAACACCTGGCTGACCAGACCGAGGTCCTTGAACACCAGCACCTGCGAACCGTCGGAGACGGCGATACCGGCCGCCTCCTGTCCACGGTGTTGTAGCGCATACAGGCCGTAGTAGGTGAGCTTGGCCACGTCCTCGCCAGGAGCCCAGACTCCGAAGACTCCGCACTCCTCGCGGGGCGGGTTCTCCGTCTCGTCGGTTGCGGTGGGATTGCTGACAGCCGGTTGATCGGCGTGGGTCACCGTGTGCTCCCTGGTCGGGCGGGTGTTAGGGGCATCCGACAGTCTACGGGTGCCCGGTGGACGTGCGGCACCGGACCAGCAGTCCGGCGGCAAGCGGCGACACGCCGGGCGGCTCCCGGTCGCCGCGGCGTAGCGCTGCGGCGACCGCAGCTGTTCAGCAAACGCTCGGCCGCAGTTAACACCCCTTTCACCTGGTGAAATGCGGCGGGGACAACGGTGGGCCCGCGTGTCCGGCCCGGTGGCACCGGACCTCTTTCCGAGTGACGCTCATAAGCCCGGGGCCGGTCCGCGCGCAACGTGGGAGATATCACCCGGCACGGCGGCCCGCAGAGGCTCGCGGCGAGGTCACCATCCACGGCCGGGCAACCGGCCGCCGGGCGGCAGATACCCGTCCACCTCGGCACCCAGTTCCTTGGCCGCGGTAGCGATATCGGCGGGTGCCAGACGCGCGGTGACGACGAAGGGCGAACCCTCGTCGGTTCGCCGATCCCACGGTGGTAGGAACTCCAGATCCAGTGCGATCGCCAACTCGACCGCGCCGGCGCCGCGGGTGGCGGTGAAACCCAGATTGGGCTCGCTGAAGGTCAGCCGGGCCGGGCCGGGCACCGGAGCGTCGTCGCCGTCCGCCTCGGCGGCGATACGCTTCAACCAGTCGGCCAGTTCCACCGATTCGTCCAGCGTCAGTGCCTGCCACCGGAACGACCAGTTCCCCTCCGGGCAGTTCGCGACGCCCGCGATCACGAGCCAGCCGTACCGGATTCGCGGATCGATATGGTCCGGAAACTGATATCCGGCAACAGAGAGCTCCACACCGAATCCGTCGCTGTCGATCAACCTCACCGGCGCAGTGTGTCACCATCGGCGCGTCCACGCCCGGCAAACACTGCCGGTGCACCCGGCCGATGCCGCGGCGATGACCCGACTCCCGCGCGTCCGAGGGTTTTTCGGGCCAGCAGGGCGCCTCCGGCGTTGACCGCCCAATGCAGGAGCGCGGGGGCCGTGACGCTGCCGGAATACCGGGCGAGCGCGCCGAAGAGCAGCCCGGAGGCGCCGGTGAAAGCGACCGTCACGGCGACGCTGTCACCCGCGGCGCGAGCGGGATGTATATGCCAGAGGCCGAAGGCGGCGGCCCCGGCCACGGTCCCCACACGGGACCCGAATTCGGTGTCCAGCAGCGGGTCCAGAGTGGCGCGGAAGATCAGCTCCTCGGTGTAGACGGTGCCCAGCGGGATATGCACCGCGACCCATTCGGCAGTGCTCACATCGGCGGCGCGGTCACCGCTATCGCCGAGCACCCGCCGCACCGGGGGCAGGTAGGCGGCCACCGTGTATCCGGCCGCCACAAGTGCCGCGCAACCGATCCCGGCGCGGAGACCGGATCCGGACACCCAGTTCGGCCGACCGCCCAACACCAGGGTGTACCCGGTGGCGGCCAGCGTATTGGCAACCGTGCGGCCGCGGCGGCCCATCCCGGCCCGCGGCAGCAGCCAATTGCTCCACAGCAGTGGCGCCGCCACGGCGACCAATACCCGGGCCCTCATTTCACCTCGCGCTCATAGGCTTCGTACGCCTCGATCTCCAACCGGATCCGCTCGGCCAGTTCGGGACTCCAGCCCGGCGGCTGGGCGACCGCGGCCCAGCCGTCCAGCACCAGACTCCCGTAACGGTGACCGTGGCCGTCGCGTACACCCTGGGCGTTCGTGAGATCGGCGGACACCTGCCAGAAGGTGACCAGCGGCGCCCAGTGCATCCGCGGCGAGACGTCGCTGCCGCGTGGTTCCGACAGCCAGTCCGGTCGGGTGAGGGCCAGATCCGGTGACCACCATACGATCGGATCGGATGGGTGCTGCAGGTAGGCGATCCGCGGCGCCCGCCACTCCGGGCCCGGGCGGGCGAGTTCGTCGCGGGTGGCAGCGAACCGGATCACCAGACCGTCGGCATAGACCGGCGACGTCTCGGGCGACCCCGGATCGCGGCGGCTGACGAACTGCTGCCACAGCCGGTTGGAGTTGGGCGGGCCCACCCAGAGCGCGCCGTCGACCTTCGCACGCAGATCGGCGAGCCCGTCGAACGCGGCCTCCGATCCCTGCGAGCCCAGGCTCTCCCCGTATACCAGCAGTTTCGGCCGGTCGTCGGCCGGGCGGGCGCGGATCCGGTCGTAGACCGCGTCGAACAATTCGCGGCCCTCGTCGGCGACCTTCCCGCGATCGGCCAGGAAGGACAGTGCGCTCGGGAGATAGGAGTACTGAGTGGCCACGATCGCGGAATCGCCGCCGTACATGTATTCGATCGCGTTGGCGGCCATCGAATTCACCCATCCGGTACCCGTAGTGGTGACCACGACCAGCACCTCACGATCGAACGCGCCGGTCCGTTCCAGTTCGGCGACCGCCAGCTCGGCCTGGGTCTGCCCGGTGTCGCGCACCGATTCCAGACCCACGTAGGCCCGCACCGGTTCCCGCGCGGGCCGGCCGGTGACCCGAGCGATGCGGTCGGCGCCGGGTCCGTGGGAAACGAACCAGCGCCCCTCGAAGCCGAGGGTTTCCCAGGCCGCCAGGGAATCCGGGCTGCCCGACCGCTCCGGAAGTTCGGGCTGCACGGCGTACTCGGAACGGTTGTCGTTGCGGACACTGAACGCCGAGTTCGCGACAGCGAAGAACGCACGACCGGCCACCCCGTTGAAAAGGGTCACCAGCAACAGGACCATCAGCAGGAAACCGGCGGACGGCGCGAGTTCGCGCGGAACACGAACCCACCGGTTGAGTTCGCGGGCCAGGAACAGCGCCAGCTCCCGCAGGGTGCGATAGCAGGCCACGACGAGCACCCCGACAGTGAGGCTGAGTCCGCCGGTGCGCAGATACGCCGGGGTGGTGGTGCCCTCCATCCCCATCAGTGCGGCGAGCTCACGCTGCCAATGCGCGGATTGCACCAGCATGTACCCGGCGCTCAGGACGGCAGTGAGCAACACCGCCGATTTCATCGCGTACCGGGACCAGGTGGGCGGCGACGGAATCCGGGTGAGCCGGGGCCGGACCCACAGCCGGAACAACCATTCCAGCAGACATCCGGCGCCGTACCCGATCGCGGCGTTGATCCCGCTGATCAAACCCTGGAACATCCAGTCGCGGGGTAGCAGCGACGGGGTGACCGACAGTGCGAAGAACACCGTCGCGACCACCAGGCCCACATAGTTGAGGTCGACGATCCGTTCGATCCGCCGGATCACCGTGACACACCGGGACCGCAATCTCGTCACGGTATCGGCGGTTTCCAACACCAGACCAGTATGGAGGGCGCGGCCGGTGCCGGGCGCCGGGCCGGGCCGGCGACGGCGTGGCACGCGCCCTCCGGGCTCAGGCTCCGGCTCCGAAAAGGGCGGGGAGGGTGCCTTCGTGGGCGGCGCGCAGGTCGGCCATCGAGACCGAGAACTGGCCCTGGACCTCGACCGAGTCGGCTCCCTGGTCCACCACGCCGATCCGCACCCAGGGCAGGTCCCGGGCCGTGCACATCCGGGTGAACCGGGTCTCCTCCGAGCGCGGCACGGCCACCAGCACGCGGCCGGCCGATTCGGAGAACAACATGACGAACGGGTCGGCGTCCTCGGGCAGTAGCACCCGGCAGCCGGTTTCACCGGCCAGCGCGGCCTCTACGACCGCCTGTGCCAGGCCGCCCTCGGAGAGGTCGTGGGCGGCGCTGATCATGCCGTCACGGGAACCGGCGGTGAGCACCTCGGCGAGCAGCTTCTCGCGGGCGAAATCGACCTGGGGCGGCAGACCGCCCAGATGGCCGTGCGCGACCTGTGCCCATACCGAACCGCCGAACTCGTCGCGGGTATCGCCCAGCAGGATCAGGCTCTCGCCCGGCTCCAGGCCGAGTCCGGTGGGGATGCGGCGGTGCACATCGTCGATGACACCGAGCACACCGACCACCGGGGTGGGCAGGATGGCGTTCTCGCCGGTCTGGTTGTAGAAGCTGACGTTGCCGCCGGTCACCGGGATGCCGAGTTCCACACAGCCGTCCGCCAGCCCGCGTACCGCCTGCTGGAATTGCCACATGACGGCCGGATCCTCCGGCGATCCGAAGTTCAGGCAGTTCGTGACTGCCTTGGGGGTGGCGCCGGTGCTGGCCACGTTCCGGTACGCCTCGGCCAGGGCCAGCCGCGCACCGGTGTAGGGGTCGAGTTTGGTGTAGTGCCCGGAGGCGTCGGTGGCCAGCGCGATACCGCGGCCGGTCTCCTCGTCCACCCGGATCATGCCGGCATCGGCGTATTCGGCCAGCACGGTGTTACCGCGCACGTAGCGGTCGTACTGCTCGGTGATCCACTTGCGGCTGCACAGCTGCGGGCTGGCCACCATCTTCAGCAGGGTCTCGCGCAGTTCCCCGGACGTCTTCGGCCGCGGCAACTCGTCGGGCCTGTCGGCGTTGAGCGTGTCCTGGCTGTCGGGGCGCCGCACCGGACGCTCGTACACCGGGCCCTCGTGCGCCACGGTGCGCGGCGGCACATCCACCACGGTGTCGCCGTTCCAGGTGACCACCAGCCGCTCGCCGTCGGTGACCTCGCCGATCACCGTGGCCAGCACATCCCACTTCTTGCAGACGGCCATGAACGCGTCGACGTTCTCCGGCGTCACCACCGCGCACATCCGTTCCTGCGATTCACTCGACAGGACCTCGGCAGGTGTCATATCGGCGGCGCGCAGCGGGACCCGGTCCAGTTCGATACGCATCCCGCCGTCACCGGCGGCGGCCAGTTCGGAGGTCGCGCAGGACAGCCCGGCGCCGCCGAGATCCTGGATGCCCACCACCAGTCCGGCGTGGTACAGCTCCAGACAGCATTCGATCAGGACCTTCTCGGTGAACGGGTCGCCCACCTGCACGCTGGGCAGCTTCTTGCGTCCGGTCCCCGATTCGTCGCCGGAGAAGGTGTCCGAGGCCAGTACCGAGACACCGCCGATCCCGTCCAGGCCGGTACGGGCGCCGAAAAGGATGATCTTGTTACCCGTACCCGACGCGAACGCCAGATGCAGATCCTCCACCCGCATGACTCCGGCGCACAGCGCGTTCACCAGCGGGTTCCCCTGGTAGGAGGCATCGAAGACGGTTTCGCCGCCGATATTGGGCAGCCCCAGGGAGTTGCCGTAACCGCCGACCCCGCGCACCACACCGTCGAGCACCCGGCGGGTATCGGCGGCATCCACCGCGCCGAAGCGGAGCTGATCCATCACCGCGATCGGCCGGGCACCCATCGCCATGATGTCGCGGACGATCCCGCCGACACCGGTCGCGGCGCCCTGATAAGGCTCGACATAGGACGGATGGTTGTGGCTCTCCACCTTGAAGGTGACCGCCCAGCCGTCACCGATATCGACCACACCCGCGTTCTCACCGATCCCGGCGAGCATGGAGGCGCGCATCTCCTCGGTGGTGGTCTCGCCGAAATAGCGCAGATGCACCTTGGAGGATTTGTAGGAACAGTGCTCGCTCCACATCACGGAGTACATGGCGAGCTCGGCATCGGTGGGCCGGCGACCCAGAATGTCGCGGATCCGGGCGTATTCGTCGTCCTTGAGGCCGAGCTCGGCGTACGGCTGCGGCGTATCCGGGGTGGCGGCGGCGGTGGCGACCGTATCGACCTGCTCAGTCACGGGATTACCAGGATCCTTTCGTAGGTTGGCGCGCCGGCGCGCGCGAGCTCCGGCCGCCCCGCCCTCCGATACGGGGACCCCACGGTCATCGGTTCGGCGTCTTCGCCGCGGGGTCGTCGCGAACACAGGGTCGGGCCGGAACGAGGGGCCTCGACGGCGGGGCCCCGACAGGTTTGATCCAGCAGGAATCTTACGTTCACCTGCGCCGGGCACATCCCCGGCCCCATCACCGGCGAGACGCCCGCCGCAGTCAGCTCTCCGGGGCCAGGAACGCCGCCAGCGCCGCCGCGTACGCGCTGATATCCGACGCGCCCATCAACTCCCGGGCCGAATGCATCGCCAACTGCGGCGCCCCGATATCCACGGTCGGCATCCCGGTGCGCGCGGCGGTCATCGGCCCGATGGTCGACCCGCACGGCAGATCGGCACGATGCACATAGCGCTGCAGCGGAACGCCCGCCTGTACGCACGCCAGCGCGAACGCCCCCGCCCCCACCGCGTCGGTGGCATAACGCAGATTCTGGTTGACCTTCAGCACCGGACCACCGTTGATCTCGATCCCGTGCGCGGGCTCGTGCCGTTCCGGATAGTTCGGATGGGTGGCGTGGGCCATATCCCCCGACGCGCAGACCGATCCCGCGACCGCCGCCAGGAAATCGGCGCGGCCGCCCCCACGCGCCAGCACGATCCGTTCCAGCACCGTCGGCAGCAACTCCGACTGCGCGCCCCGATCCGACTGGCTGCCCACCTCCTCGTGGTCGAACACCGCCAGTACCGGCACCGCGGCGCCCGGGCTCTCCACCGCGGCGAGGAACGCCTGCAACCCCGCATAGCAGGTGCCCTGGTTGTCCAGCCGCGGCGCGCTGATCAGGTCACCGGCCGCGCCGATCACCCGGCTCGGCGCCAGATCATGGGTCATCAGCTCCCAGCCGAGCACATCCGCGGGATCCACCCCCGCCGACTCGGCGACGAACCCGAGGAACGACGCGGGCTCGGTCCCGACCCCCCAGATCGCGTTCACATGCCGCTGCGGATCCAGCGCCACCCCGCGACGGTCCTCGGACAGATGGATCGCCAGTTGCGGAACCCGCAGAATCGGGTCGTCGATCCGGACCAGCCGCTCCCCCAGCCCGGTCCCCTCCCGCACACTCAGCCGTCCGGATATCCCCAGCTCCCGATCGAGCCACGAGTTCAACCAGGCACCGCCGTAGGGTTCCAGCCGCACCAGCTGCCACCCCGCCACCGACAGATCGGGATGCTGTTTCACCCGCAGATTCGGACTGTCGGTATGCGCCCCCACCACCCGGAACGGCCCCGCCTGATCCGGATCGGCCCACGCCACCAACGACCCCCCGCGCACGATGTAATACCGCCCGCCCTTCTCCGGCCACACCAGCCTCTCATCGAGCCGCACAAACCCCCGCGCATCCAATTCCTCGGACATCGTGCGGCACACATGGAACGGAGAGGGCGACGCATCGATGAACGCGCACAACCCGGCGGCGGTGGCCGCACCAGCAGAACTAGGCATACAGCGACTGTATTATCCGCCGCCCCCGGCACCGCCCCGCACACCGCAACCCCCCTGCTCTCATCCGGATGAGAGCAGGGTGGTCGCCCAGGCGCTCACCGCACGGATGCCCACGTCCACCGAGGACGCGCTGGGGCTCGGGTCAGGAGGCGACCAGGGCGTCCAACGCCGACAAGAACAACCCCAACCCATCATCGCTGGGGCCGGTGAGTGCTTCCGTCGCGTGCTCCGGATGTGGCATCAGCCCCACCACCCGCTTGTTCGCCGACGCGATGCCGGCGATCCCCCGCTGCGATCCGTTCGGGTTGTCACCGGCGTACCGGAATACCACCCGGCCTTCGCCTTCGAGTTCGTCGAGGACCCGTTCGGAGGCCTGGTAGCGGCCCTCACCGGATTTCAAGGGCACCAGGATCTGGGCGCCCGGTTCGTAGCGGGAGGTCCAGGCGGTGTCGGTGGCCTCGACGCGCAGCCATTCGTCGCGGCAGATGAAGTGCAGGCCTTCGTTGCGGGTGAGGGCGCCGGGCAGCAGGCCGGCTTCGCAGAGCACCTGGAAGCCGTTGCAGATTCCGAGTACCGGCATTCCGTTGCCGGCGGCTTCGATCACCGTGCCCATTACGGGCGCGAACCGGGCGATCGCGCCGCAGCGCAAGTAGTCGCCGTAGGAGAATCCGCCCGGCACGACCACCGCGTCGACACCTTTGAGGTCGGCGTCGGCATGCCAGAGGTTCACCGCTTCGGCACCGGAGAGCCGGACCGCGCGGGCGGCGTCCACATCGTCGAGAGTGCCGGGGAAGGTGATGACCCCGATCCGGGCGGTCACGGGACGCGCACCACCTTCCAGTCCTCGATGACGGTGTTGGCCAGCAGCGATTCCGCGATCGAGGCGAGCTGGTCGTCGCTGACGTCGTCGCCGACCTCGAGTTCGAATCGCTTGCCCTGGCGGACGTCGCTGACGCCCTCGAAGCCGAGGCGCGGTAGTGCGCCGGCTATGGCCTGCCCCTGCGGATCCAGGATCTCGGCCTTCGGCATGACCTCGACCACGACACGTGCCACGGGTTGCTCCTCACAAAGGGGTGAGCTGCGCCCGGCCGCCGGAGGCGCCGGGACACGGATGGGGTTACCTGACCAGCCTAATTGCCGGGGGGCCGATCGGTCGCGCCGGGTGAGGCGAACGCCGGCGCACCCGTACTAGCCTTGGGCTTATGCGTGTAGCCCATTTCGGTCACTCCTGCGTACTCGTCGAACTGCACGGCACGAAGGTCCTGTTCGATCCCGGGGCGTTCTCGCACGGTTTCGAGGGTCTCACCGGGTTGGACGCGATCGCGGTCACCCATCAGCACGCCGACCATATCGACCCGAACCGGATCGACGCCCTGGTCGAGGCCAATCCGGGTGCCCGGCTGCTGTGCGATCCGCAGACCGCGCAGTTGCAGGGCGGCCGCTGGGAGGCGGTGCATGCGGGCAATGTCCTGGAGCTGGGCGAGTTGCGGGTCACCGGGGGCGGTGGCCGGCACGCGGTGATCCATCCCGAGCTTCCGGTGGTGGACAACACAGTGTTCCAGCTCGGCAGCGCCGGCAATCCCACCGAGTTCGTGCATCCGGGTGATTCGCTATGGGTGCCGTCTACGCCCGTGGATGTGCTCGCGATTCCGGCGGCGGCGCCGTGGATGAAGATCAGCGAGGCCGTCGACTATCTACGTTCGGTGGCGCCGCGGCTGGCCTTCCCGATCCACTACGGGATCATCGCCGAACAGGCCTGGGGAGTCTATTTCGGGCGGCTCGACGAGATGCGCAAGGCGAATACCGAATTCAAGACCCTGCAGGCCGAGAGCGGCACCGAGTTGTGAAGCCGGCGCCCGGGCCCGGCGCGGCCGGGCCCGGGCGCCGGGGAGGAACCCCCACCCCGGTATCGCCGGTCCGGGGCGGACCTACCTCCGTCTTCGACGTGACCGTGCGGGGCTCCCGCATCGGCCGTCCGTCCGTTCGCGCGGGTTTCAGGCCGCGCGGCGTATCGCGGTCACGGCTTCCCAGCGGTACACATCGCTGTGCGCACCGTGGTAGAGCGCCAGATCCACGGCGTCGAGCATGGCCTGGCGCGGGCCGGGCCGGCCCAGCTGGGCGGCGGAGACCGCCAGCCGCAGTACACCGCCGCGCCGGGCGGTGCGGGCTGCGCCCAGTACCAGCGCGCGGCACCACCAGGGTTCGGCGCGGAATCCCTCGCCGATGCCGTAGACCCGCGCCTTCTGCACGCTGTTGCGTTCGAGGTCGTGGATGCCGGTCAGGCCCAGGGAGAGCCGGAATCCGAGTTCGGGCAGTGCCGCGATCGCCCCCGCCGAGGCGTCCCAGCGCGGGGCGGCGAACAGCCGGGTCCGCAATCCGACCTGTTCCATGACGCGGTCGGCGGCGGTGAGCCGCAGCAGCGCCTCGTGTTTGGGCAGGGTCGCGAACTCCGGGCGGCGGCTCTTGGTGGCCGCCTGGTCGTAGCCGTGCAGCACGATCGCGTCGCCGCGGCCGCGGCGGCCGCGCAGCCAGGTCTGGGTGGTGGCGTCGTCGATGAGGCGGTATTTCCCCTTCAGGCGCGGCGCCACCAGCAGCGATAACCGCACCCCACGCTGATCCATCTCTTCGGCGAATCCGATCGCCGCGTCCCGGGTGGCCTCCCGGACCCCCGACACAGATACGAGCAGCTCAGCGTTCATGTATCAACGATGGCAGGCACAGGTGTCCGCGGCGTGCAGCCGCGATGACCTGCGCATGCAGCGCTGATGACCGCACCGTGGAGCGGATATGTCCTGATGGCGAACATCCGGCCACGATCCGGTCACCACAACGGAGTGCCGGGTGGGTGATGCCGCGGCATCACCCACCCGAGGCGCAGGTGTCCTAACGGTCGCCGGCTCCCACCGTGTCCAGCACCCAAGCGAACTCGAAGGCGATCTCCCGCCATTTCTCGTACCGGCCGCTGACGCCGCCGTGCCCGGCGCTCATCTCGGTTTTGAGCAGCAGCGGCGAATCACCCGTTTTGGTGGCACGCAATTTCGCGACCCATTTGGCCGGTTCCACATAGAGCACCCGGGTGTCGTTGATGCTGGTGATGGCGAGGATCGCCGGGTAGTCCTGGGCGGTCACGTTCTCGTAGGGCGAGTACGACTTCATGTACTCGTAGACTTCCTTGTCCGCCAGCGGATTTCCCCACTCGTCCCATTCGATGACGGTCAGCGGCAGGGACGGATCCAGGATCGAGGTCAGCGGATCGACGAACGGGACGTTGGCCAGCACGCCGGCGAAGAGCTCCGGCGCCATATTGGTCACCGCGCCCACCAGTAGCCCGCCCGCGCTGCCGCCGTCGGCGACCATCCGGTCCGGCGCCGAGGCACCGCTGTCGACGAGATGCCGTGCGCAGGAGACGAAATCGGTGAAGGTGTTCTTCTTGGTGAGGGTTTTTCCGTTCTCGTACCAGAGCCGCCCCATCTCCCCGCCGCCGCGGACATGGGCGATGGCGAAAACCAGACCGCGATCCAGCAGCGACAGCCGCGCCACCGAGAAACCGGGGTCCATACTCGCCTCGTAGGAGCCGTATCCATAGAGCAGCAACGGTTTCGGGCCGCTCACCGCCTCGGTGTCACGCCGGGCGACGATCGAGATCGGGATCCGGGTGCCGTCCTCGGCGACCGCCCAATCCCGATGCTGCACATAGTCGTTCGCGTCGTATCCGCCGAGCACGGGCTGCTCCTTGCGGAGCAGCAGCGCGCCGGTGTCGACGACGTAGTCGAACACCTGGGTCGGGGTGATGAACGAGGTGAGTCCCAGCCGCAGCGTCGGCTGATCCCATTCCGGGCACGAACCCAGACCCGCGCTGTAGAGCTCCAGATCGAATTCGAGCTCACGCAGTTCCCCGTACCCGTCGGGGCCCAGCGGCCACACCGCGACCCGGGGCAGCGCCTCGCGGCGGTAGCTGAGCACCAGCTGCCCGGCGAACGCGTCGACATCCTCGAGCCGGACATCGTCGCGATGCCCGATCAGGGTCCGCAGTTGCGACGGATCGTCGGCGGGTGCCTCCGCGAGGACGAAATTCTCCGCCTTCACACCGTCGACCACATCGTTGTGCAGGATCAGGAACCGGTCCTGCCCCGCCACAACAGCGTGCTCGGCGCCGTACTCCACACCCTCGCGGCGCGGCAGCAGGACCCGGAACTCGCCGGTCGGATCGTCCGATTCCAGTACCCAGCCCTCGGTGGTGATCTTGGAACCCACCCAGATCATCAGGTACTTCTCCGACCGGGTGGCACCGACGCTCACCCAGTACCGCTCGTCCGGTTCGTGGAAAACCTTGACATCGGTATCGACACCGCCGCCGAGCCGGTGCCGCCACACGGTGTCGGGGCGCCATGATTCGTCGACCGTCTGATAGAAGACGTGGCTGCCGTCCAGCGACCAGGTGGCGCCGGGCGCGGTACGCGGGATCTCGTCGCCCAGCAATTCGCCGGTGCGCAGATCCTTGAACCGCAGGGTGTAGCGCTCGTCGCCGGCGGTATCCACCGAGAACGCGAGCAGGTTGCCGTCATGGCTCACCGAGAAGGCGCCGAGGGCGAAGAAATCATGGCCTTCGGCCAGCACATTGCTGTCCAGCAGGATCTCCTCGCCCGCGATCTCGGTACCGACCTCCAGCTGCGGCGGAGTCCAGGCGTCCACACCGGTCGCGGCGGCGTCGATCGGGCACCGGCACTGCACGCCGTACTGTTTGCCCTCGAAACTGCGGGAGTAATACCAGTAGTCGCCGAGCCGGGTGGGCACCGACAGATCGGTTTCCTGGGTGCGGGATTTGATCTCGTCGAAGATCTTCTCGCGCAGCGGCGCCAGATGCGCGGTCCGCGCCTCGGTATAGGCGTTCTCGGCCTCCAGGTACGCGATGACCTCCGGGTTCTCTTTATCCCGCAGCCATTCGTACTCGTCGACGAAACGATCGCCGTGGTGCTCGCGCTCCCACGGCACCGTTTTCGCCGTCGGGGCCGCCACAGCCGCCTCACCGGTTACCGGACTACCACTGTCAGCCATGGCCACCACCGTAGCGGCCGGTCGCGGGGGCGGCAGACGCCACCGGCAGGTGCCCGGCTCAGCCTCCGATCGCGGTGCCCACCGTCGGCCAGGACGCCTTCAGATGATCGTTCCAGTACGACCAGGAATGAGTGCCCACCGGGCTGTAGTCCACCCGGATCGGCAGACCGGCCGCCCGCGCCCGGCGTTCGAACGCGATCACACAGGTATCGACCGCGAACTCGATCGGCCCGCCCAGCACGATGTTCTCCGGGAGCTGCGGTTTGGGTTCCAGTTCGTGCGGGCCCGGCAGCCCGGTCCCGGTGGACAGGTACAGGGTTTTGCCACGCAACCGGTCCAGCATGAGAGCCGGATTGTGGGCGGCCCATTCCGGGCCGCCGCCAGGGCCCCACATATTGTCCGGGTTCCCGCCCCGGGTCAGGATCGAGAACTGCACCGCCCCGGTCGCCATCCCGGTATCCGGGCAGGCGCTGTAACCGGCGACCGCGGTGTAGAGCGCGGGATGCCGGGCCGCGAGGATGTAGGCGGCGTGCCCGCCCATCGACAGCCCGCCGATGGCGTTCACCCCGTTACCGGAGAATTTGCTGTCGATGAGGGGCGGCAGCTCCTGGGTCAGGAAGGTCTCCCACTGGTAGTGGCCCAACGCCGGATCATCACGCTGCCAATTCGTGAAATAGCTGGCCTTCCCGCCCACCGGCAGCACCACATTGACGTTCTTGCCGAGGAAGAAACGTTCGGCTTCGGTGGCATTGGTCCAGGTGCTCTGCCCGACGCCCGGATCGAGCCCGTCGAGCAGGTAGTAGCTCGGGCGGGCACCGTCCCCGGCCGGATGCAACAGCTGGACCTGCACGACCTGACGCATCGCCGGCGATTCGATGAATACCGCGGACCGGGTGGGGCTCAGTGTGTCGATGCGGACGACCTCCGCCGCGAGTGCGGATGCGGGTCGCAGAACCGGGAGCCCGGCGACGAGCCCGAGCACCCCCAGCACGAGTACAGCCATCCGGAACAACCGCACGTTCATACCTCCTGCCCCCACCTGGATCACGGCATATGCCCATCCGCACCGCTCCACCCCGGCACCGGCACCCTTGATCAGCATCTATCCAGCAAATATGCCGACTATAGTCGAGATACGATCCCACATGGCCGAATACGACCGATCCGTGACCCACTCCGCCACTGGGAATCCCACTTCCGCTAACCCCGATCCAGCGCACCCCGGATCGAAGAGGCCAGGTAATCCAGGTCCTGGCGCGCGGGAGTACGCGGCCGCCCTCGCAGGCCGAAACCGTCGCCCGGGGTCCGGGGAATCACGTGCAGATGGACGTGGAACACCTCCTGGCCCGCGGTGACACCGTCGGCCAGGAAGAAGTTCACCCCGTCGCAGGCCACTTCGCTGTCGCGCAGCGCTGCTGCCAGGCGCTGACCCACCCGGAAGAGCTTGCCGCCGAGGTCGGGGTCCAGTTCGGCCAGCGAGCGGGCCGGGGTTTTCGGGACCACCAGCAGATGGCCGGGGGTCATCGGGCGGATATCCATGAAGGCCAGGACGTCGTCGTCCTCGTATACCCGGCTGGACGGGGCCCGGCCGGCGATGATGTCGGCGAAAATCGAATAGGGGTCCATAAGTGCATATTGTCGCGGGGGCAGGTGGACCTCACTGGCGAAGGTAGGGAGGTGACCTCACCCGCCAAGGCAGGGAGTGACCTCACCCGCCAAGGTGCTGTGTTTATTGGCGCGCTGGCGCGCGCGGGGTTCGGCCCCCTGAGCGTCTGCTGTCAGCCCTCGAGACTCGCGGCTGCGCCGCCTCGCTTCGAGGGC
>NZ_JBEZYU010000080.1:0-16778 GCF_040638875.1 Nocardia sp. NPDC024068
CAGCCCTCGAGACTCGTGGCTTCGCCACATGCGCTTCGAGGGCTGACAGCAGACGCGGGCCGAACCCTTTGTGGGCCTCGCTGAACTCGGCGCCGAGGGGGTGGACGGTGGTCGGGGAGTGGCGCATCCGGATGAGCACCGGGTGGCGGGTGGTGCGGGAACGGCACCGGGGACGACGCCCCTGTCCGGGGGGTGGCACGAACGCCGACCGGTAGGCCCGTATCGACCTCTGCGTCTGCGCCGGCCCCGCACACCTGAGCAGGTTGCGCCAACATGTCAGGGCTCATCGGTTGCAAGCCCCGGACTTCCAACAGCAGTGCTCAACGGACGCAACCGTGGATGGCCAACCGCTGTGGTGCCGAGTTCAGCGAGGCCCTTGGAGGTCGCGGGCCGTCCCGTGTTTCAGCGCCCGAAGCGAGGCGGCGCAGCCGCGAGTCTCGGGCGCTGAAACACGGGACACCAGGGGCCCGCAACCCCGCGGCGCCGGAGGCGCCGCCATGTCACGGCAGCGCGACCAGGGTGACCGAGGTGCCCGATTCGACGTTGGCGTTGGCGGCGGGGTTCTGGGATACCACCACCGAGGAGTCGAGGGGGGCCAGTTGGCGGACCTGGACCTGGAGTCCCAGTTCCTGCAGGGTTCTGCGGGCTTCGGCGACCGATTTGCCGACCACCGCGGGCATGGTGACTGCTTCGCAGACGATGAGGGTGACCGAGGAGCCGGCGTCGACGGTGATGCCGACCGCGGGGTCGGTGCCGATGACGCGCCCCACTTCGACCAGTTCGTCGTAGGCGCGGCGTTCCCCGGCGACGGTGAGGCCGAGGTCTTCGAGTTTCTTACGGGCCTGGTCGGGGGTGTCGGCGCGGAGGTCGGGGAGTCGCACCGGTTTGGAGCCGTTGCTTTTCCAGACCTGGACGTGGGCGCCGGCGGGCAGCACGGTGCCGGGGCCGGGGTCGACCCGGGCCACCGTGCCCTCGGGGGCGGTGCTGGCGATATCGCCGCCGTTCACGGGCTGCAGGCCCTGGTCGCGGATGAGTTGCTGGACCTCGTCCCAGTCGTCGCCCGGCGCGATGGCTGGGACCTGGGGTTTTCCGCTGGATACCAGGATGTCGACGGCGGAGCCCTTGGTTTCGCGGGCGCCGGGTCCCGGATCGGACCCCACCACACCGCCCACGGGGACGGTGTCGGAGGCCTTGTCGCGGGTGCCGGTCTCGAATCCGGCGTCCTGGAGTTCGGCGGTGGCCTGTTCGAGGGTCATCCCGGCGACCGAGGGCACGGTGGTGTAGCGGCCCATCCCCATCCACCAGCCGCCGATTCCGACGACGAGGGTCAATGCCACCACCACCGCGGCCCAGATCATGCCGTTGCGGCGTCCGGTGGCCCGGGTCTCCTGGTAGGAGCTGTAGTGCGTCGGATGTTGATGCGGGGGGATGTAGGCGGGTGGTGGGGGCTCGTGTCGGGGGTGGGCCGTGGTGACCATCCGGGTGGCGTGCGCGCCGGGGGCGGCGACGGGTTCGGGCGCGGGCCGGGTGACCGGATGCCGGGAGCTGGTGTGTTCGGCCGATTCCTGCGGTGCGGGCACCCGGTAGGGCGGGAGATTCAGCCGGTCCGCGATGGCACGGAGTTCGGTGACCATCTCGGTGGCGTCGGCGAACCGGTGCGCGGGTTCGCGGGCGGTGGCCCGCGCCACCAGCCGGTCGAACTCCGGCGGTACCCCGGCGATGAGGTCGCTGGGGGCGGGTACGTCGTTCTCCACGCGCTGATACGCCACCGACAGCGAATTGTCGCCGGTGAAGGGCACCTGGCTGGTGAGCAGTTCGAAGATCAGGATGCCGAACGCGTACACATCGCTGCGGGCGTCGGCGCTCCCGGAGGTCACCTGTTCGGGTGACAGGTAGGCGGCGGTGCCGAGGATCACGCTGGCGGAGGTGGTGTTGGCGGCGGCGACCGCGCGGACCAGGCCGAAATCGGCGATCTTGACCTCTCCGGCATCGGAGATCAGCACGTTCTCCGGTTTCACGTCGCGGTGTACCAGCCCGGCCGCGTGGGCGACGCCGATCGCCTCGAGTACCGGCTCGGCGACCGCGCGCACCGCGTGCGGGGGCATCGGGCCGCGTTCGCGCAGCAGTTCGCGCAGGGTGCCGCCTTGGACGAGTTCCATCACCAGGAACGGGTACTCGCCGTCGATGCCCTGGTCGTACACCTCGACCAGGGACCGATGTTTCAGACCGGCGACGGCGCGGGCCTCGAATTCGAAGCGGGACAGGAATTGCGGGTCCCCGGCGAATTTGGGGTCCATCACCTTGATGGCGACCTGGCGTCCCAGCCGGGAATCCAGGCCGCGGAATACCATCGACATCCCACCCCGGGCGATCGGCGCGTCGATCCGGTAGCGCCTGTCCAGAACGGCGCCGATCAATTGTCCTCCGGCTGTCACGAACCCTCTCCACCTTCGTACCGTGTCCGACACGGTGCCGCCCTGCGCGGCCCCACCGATGGTATCGGCCGAACCAGTGCGGGTGTCTCACCGCGGGCGGACCGACAGCGTCTACGGTTGTCTTCCGTGAGTGCCTTTCCTTGCAGTGCCGATGTCCTGCCCGCCTCGGTACCACTGCTCTCGCTGCCCGATGTGGCGAAGAACCTGGGTGTCGTCGTTACCCGGGTACATCAGATGCTGCGCGACAATCAGCTGCTCGCGCTGCGCCGCGACGGAGTGGTGTGGGTGCCGGAGATCTTTTTCGACGATACGGGCGCGGTGCTGAAGATGCTGCCCGGTCTGATCACGGTGATGCGGGACGCGAAATACACCGACGAGGAGATCATGGAGTGGATCTTCACCGACGACGACACCTTGCCGGGTAAACCGGTGGAAGCGCTGCACGGGCCGCTGGCCCGCGAGGTGGTGCGGCGCGCCGCCGCGGAGCCCATCTGACGCGGCGGAGCCGATCTCACGCCGCGAGCCGATCCGACGCTGCGAGCCCATCCGACGCTGCGGCGCCCGTAGGTATCGACGCGGTGCCGCGGCGATCCACTACCGGGTGGCCGCGTTACCCGGCGATCGCCGCGCCGGCGGCCAATCGCAGTCGCCGGTGATTCGGTACGACCGCTCGCCGGGCGAAGACGGCGTACTCGTCCTCCTCGATGCGGTCGAGAATTGCGCCGTAGAGGCGGGCGGCGGCGCGGATCGCGGGGCGGACGCGCGGGGTGAGCAGGTCGACACCCGGTGCCGCGACGCGGTAGAGATCCCGGTTCACCGCCACCAGGTGTGCCAGCGCACGGCGGACCGACGACTCGGTGCGCCCGGTGGTGCGGCAGTGCCGCAGTAACTTCTCGTCGACGCCGAACGCGGCGAGTGCATCGGCGGGCAGGTAGATCCGGTCGCGGTCGAGGTCCTCGCCGATATCGCGCAGGAAGTTGGTGAGCTGGAAGGCGTTGCCGAGCGCGGCCGCGGCCGGTTCGGCGTCGGCGCGGGGGACGACGGTGCCCAGCACCGGCAGCAACTGCAGACCGATCGCCGCCGCCGACCCGCGCATGTACTCGTTCAGCGCCGCCATGGACGGGTAGCGGCTGCGGAACCGCGGTGAGCCCGGCACATCCATCCGCATGGAGTGCAGGAAGGTCGTGAAATGCCGTTCCTCGATCTCGAAGCGCCGGACCGTATCGGTGAGTGCGAGGAGGACGGGGCCGAATTCCGCGGGCAGAGCGCTCGTGGCCGGCGGCGGGATGGGTGACCAGATCGCCGTAAGCCGGGTTTCGACGGCGTCGAGTGCGTCGAGCGTCGCGGCCGTGCTCCGGGTGTCCGGGTTGTCGACGATATCGTCGACCGTCCGCGCGAAGGCGTAGAGGGCGTGCACGGCGGGCCGTCGGCCGGCGGACAGCAGCCGGGTCGCCAGGTAGTAGCTGCGGCCGTATTGTGCCGCCACCCGGCGGCAGCGGCGGTAGGCGTCGCGTATCTCGTCCGGCCCGGCGGGCCCCGGGATGGGCGCGACGGCCGGGCCGGGGCGCTGGCGCGGCGGGCGGGCCGCCGCGATATCACTCGCGCGCGGGCCGATCACAGCCCTTGGGTGACGGTCGGCGTCGTGACCGGGTGGGTGACGGCCGGCGTGGTGATCGGGCGTGGAGTGCCGCGCAGCCGCAACGGGTCGACCGTGCGGAGCGAGAGCGCGGCGACCACCGAGGCGAAGGTCGCGGCGGCGACATGCCAGAAGTTGTACAGCCCGATCGAACCGTCGGGCTGGAACACCAGCATCAGCCAGGTGCAGATACCGACCAGCGTCATGAGGGTGGTGGTCGAGAGCGCGAATCCCGCGGCCAGGGCCAGCGGCCACGAGTAGTACCAGGGCAGCGCCGCCGGCGACAGGATGACGATCGCGACGAACGCGATCAGGATGCCCAGCACCGCGTCGCGTTCGGTGAGTTTGAACCGCCACCAGGTCCACACCAGCAGCACCACCAGCGCCACCATGCACAGCATGCGGGTGATCTCGAGGACCGAATCCAGGCCGAACGGGGTGATCCAGGTGGTGGCGTGCGCCATGACGGTGGGCAGCGACAGCCAGTTGATGATCTTGCGCGACCCCGACAGCGCGGTCAGCCAGCCGATACCCACCCCGGCGATCGCCGAGGCCGCCACGAAGACCACGGCGAAGACCGCCAGCCCCAGGGAGGCGATCTTGGCGAACATCTTCCAGTGGTGCGCCAGGAACTCCCGGCTGCTGGTGGACAGTGCGGCGGGTTGACCGTCCGCGGCGCGGCGCTCGCGTTCGTGCAGCATCCAGATCCACACCAGGAAGGGCAGGGCCACCCCGGCGGTCGCCTTGATCGCGACCCCGATCGCCACCACCACGATCCCGGCCACATGATGGCGCTCCAGGACCAGCGCGATACCCGCGCACATCAGGCCGACCATCAGCATCTCGTTGTGCACGCCGCCGATCAGGTGGACCAGCACCAGCGGATTCAGCACCGCCAGCCACAACGCGACCGTGGGTTTTCCGCCGAGGTGTTTGGTCAGATACGGCACGGCCCACATCATCAGTGCCAGACCGGGCAGCATCACGAACCGCAGGGCGATGGTGCCCGCCACCACGCTGTCGCCGGTGACCGCGGTGATCGCGCGGCCCATCAGCAGGAACGCCGGGCCGTAGGGAGCGGTGGTGGTGGTCCAGACGGTGGAGACGTTGTCCAGCAGGACACCGGGGTTGGCCACGGGACCCACCTGGTACGGGTCGAACCCGTCGCGCAGCAGCGCACCCTGGGCGAGATAGGAGTACGCGTCGCGGCTGAACATGGGGACCGCGAACATCAGCGGGGCGATCCAGATACCGACGATGGCCCGCAACTCGTTGAGCCGGACCTCACCGGAATGGCCGCCGTAACCCAGGGTGATACGTCCGAGGCGCACCCAGGCCGCGATCATCATCAGCACCCCGGCCCAGACGCAGATCATCGAGAGCGCGTAGCCGTGCCCGAACCGCAGCCAGGACAGATGGACCGCTTCGAGCAGCGGATCACGTTTGCGCACACCGCCCGCGCCGAACCCGCCGAAAGTGATCATGAGCGCGCCGGCGAAACCGAGCAGCGCCGCATGCCCCTCCGGACTGCGCAGGAAATCGGCGCAGAAGCGCAGCCAACCCCACATACCGGGGGCGAACCCGGACCGTCCGGCCGTGCGTGCGGGCCGCGGGACGGTGGTGGTGACGCCGGGATCGGCGATCTGTACCGGGGTGGCTGTGGTGTGCATATGGGGGGCTGGCATCAGGTGTCGGTCCCCCCGGATGGTCGGCGGTCGCAACCGCAGGCGAATAGGTCGGCGCTCAGTTTACGGCTTCCCTCGGATGAGTCGATCGGACGGTGGCGGGGGCGCGCGTCCGGACAGTGCGATTCTCGCCCACAATGCGCTGGGCCGCGAGTTTTCCGGAAAGCAGCACAGTCGGTACCCCGACCCCGGGCGTGGTGCCGCAACCGGCCAGGACCACGTTCTCGCTGCCCCGCGCGAGATTCCGGGTGCGGAACGGCCCGGTCTGGCGGAAGAGATGGGCGGCGGAGAACGGGGTTCCGGCGAGCATCCCCTGATCGCGCCACCGCGCGGGCGTGTCGAGGCGGTCGACCTGGAACCCGGTCGCGATACCCCGGTATCCGCGGTTCTCCAGTACGTCCAGCAACTCCCGGAGATACGCCGGACCGAGCCGATCCCATTCCAGTGGCGCAGAATTCAGGTTCGGGCACGGCGCGAGCAGGGAGAAGGGTTCGTAGCGGACCCCGTCGCGGGTGATAGACAGCCCGGGATCGCTCAGGGCCGGACGGGTGAGCAGTAGCGACGGATCGCTCATGAGCCGTCCACCCCGGCGCGGGGTGATCTCGGCGAAGGTCCGCGACCATGCCGCGCCGAAGTCGATGGTGTGATGGGCCTGCACCGGCCACGCCGCGGCGATATCGGCCGGGACGGTCCCGTGCGCGACCACCGCCGACGGTGACGCGCGCAGGCCGCCCGGCACCGCGACCCCGAACCGGCGCAGCGAACCGAGATCCGCGGTGAGGACCACCGCGTCGCAGTCGATACCGCCACCGCCCGCCAGTTGCACCCGGCGCGCGCGTTTCCGGCCCCGGCCGCCGCGGGTGTATTCGATACCCGTGACCTCCGTGCCGAGTTCCAGCCGCCCGCCCACCGCGGTGAACGCCCCGGCGAGGGTTTCGGCCACCGCGCGCATCCCACCCTCCGGGAAGTACACACCCAGACCTGTGTCCATATAGGGGATCGTGCCGTAGACGCCGAGTGCCTGGGCGGGTGCCATTCCGGCATAGAGCGCTTGAAAGGTGAACAGCCGCGACAGCCGCGGATCCCGCAGCGTGCGGTTCACCCGCCGCCCCAGCCGGCCGAACCCGCCCAGCCGTACCAGGTCGAGCAGGGCCGCGCGTTTCTCCGGGAACCGGACCATATCCAGCGGTGAATCGAAGTTGGTGTCCAGGAATTGGTCGTACTCGGCCCGGTAGACGCCGGCCAGCCACTCGCGCAGCCGCCGGTACCGCCCGGCCTCCCGGGGACCGCAGACGCGGGCGATCTCGGCGCTCATCTCGTCGGGATCGGAGAACACCCGCAGCTGCGAATCATCGGCGAACCGCGCGTGATACGCGGGGCTCAGCGGACGGATCCGCAGCGGCGGAACGGCGGTCGCGGTATCGAGGCCGACGGCGGCGAGCGCCTCGTCGATGAGACCGGGGAGGGTGAGCACGGTCGCGCCGGAATCGATGTCGTAGTCGCCGAACCGGTACCGGCCCACGCGGCCGCCGACGTGATCGGCACGTTCGAGCAGGGTGACCGAGCAGCCGGCGCCGGTCAGATACAACGCCGCCGAGAGCCCCGACAGGCCGGCCCCGACCACCACCACATGCTCCACCGGCCCGACCACCGACCTGAGCGAACGGGCTGCCGTTTCCGGGCGCCGACCGCTCACGCCGTGTTGTTCGGGGCGTGGGTGGGCGCCCTCCGTGATGACGCGGGCTGCCGCCTCCGGGCGCTGACCGCTCACGCCGTGCGCCGGGTCGCGGCGAGGGCCATCGCCCGCAACCGGTCCTTGGCCTCCGGGGTGGCGGAACTGGTTTCGATGGCGCGCAGGCCCTGTTCGGTGAGAGTGGCGATCCGGGCCTCCACGGCGTCCACCGCGCCGAGTCCGGTGAGCAGCGAACGCAATGCGCCCACCTGCTGTTCGGACAGGTCGGTGCCGATCTCGGCGCGCAGCCGGTCACCGGCCGCCGGGTCCGTCTCGGCGGCCCGCGCCAGCGCCTCGGCGACCAGGACGGTGCGTTTACCTTCGCGCAGGTCGTCGCCGGACGGTTTCCCGGTGACCGCCGGATCGCCGAAAACGCCGAGCAGGTCGTCGCGGAGCTGGAACGCGATACCGATATCGGTGCCGTAGGTGCGGTAGGCGGTGATCAGGGCGGGGTCCGCGTCGGCCAGGGCCGCGCCCAGATGCAGCGGGCGTTCGACGGTGTAGGCGGCGGTCTTGTACCGGTTGATCCGCAGTGCCGCGGCCACCGATTCGTCGCCGCTGGCCTCGCCGTGCACATCGAGCAGCTGCCCGCCCAGTACCTCCGTGCGCATCCGGGCCCAGACGGCGGCGAATCGGGCCAGCGCCGCGGGCGGCAGGCCGGAATCGTGCACCATATCGTCGGCCCAGGCCAGCGCCAGATCGCCGAGGAGGATCGCGACCGATTCGCCGTAGTGCGCCGGATCACCGGTCCAGCCGCGATCGCGATGGCGTTGCTCGAAGTCCACGTGCACGGTGGGGAAGCGACGCCGGGTGCGCGAGCAATCGATGATGTCGTCGTGGATCAGCGCACACGCCTGCACCAGCTCCAGCGCCGAGCAGGCGTTCAGGACCGCGGTGGCCTGCGGGCCCGCCGGATCACCACCCGCGCCCAGCCAGCCCATCCACGCGAAACCGGGCCGGGTGCGTTTGCCGCCGCGCAGCACGAACGATTCGAGCGCCTCGGCCGCATCGGTGAACACCGGGCCGAGTTCGGCGACGGAATCGGTGCGGGTGGCGAAGAAGGCGGTCAGCGCCTGTTCCACGGCCGTCGCGAAGGCCGCGGTCCCGGGGACGGCCGAGGTGGGACCCGACCTGGTCGGAGTACCGGTTCCGGCGGACAGGGTGACCTCCCAGTTCGTTCGATACGCGCGAGCTCCGGTGGCGGGAGAGCCCGTCACGGGGTGCCGCGATCGACGGCGGCACGCGTGCGCCCGCCGTGGGCGGCGGGACATGATCGCAGAATACGCGCGCGGGCGCGCGGGCCCGGATCGGGGCGCGACCTGGGGAGCGGCCCCGGGGGATGCTCCCGCCCGCCTAGACTGTGCCGGTGACTTTCGACAACGCGCGGGGACTACCGACCCCTGGCCGGCCGTCCCCCACGTCACCGGACGTCTCCACGACGCGTTCGGTCGTGCAGAGCCTGGGCCGGCGAGCCGACGGCACCGTTCCGTTCTCGGTGGAGTTCTCCCCGCCCCGCGACGAGGCGGGTGAGCAGCGGCTGTGGCGCGCGGTGCGCACCTTCGAGCGGATGCATCCGGCGTTCGTCTCCATGACCTACGGCGCGGGTGGCAGCACCCGCGACCGCACCGTGCGGGTCACCGGGCAGCTGGCTCAGGAGACCACACTGCTGCCGGTCGGTCATCTCACCGCCGTCGGGCACAGTGTCGCCGAACTGCGGTCCATCGTGGGCGCCTACGCAGACTCCGGTATCAGCAATATCCTCGTGCTCCGCGGCGATCCGCCCGGCGATCCGCTGGGTGAATGGCGCAAACATCCCGGGGGCGTCGAATACGCCGAGGAATTGGTGCGCATCGTGCGTGATCTCGGGGATTTCCACGTGGGGGTCGCTTCGTTCCCGCAGGGGCATCACCGGTCACCCGATCTGGATTGCGATACCGACTACCTCGCCGCGAAATTGCGCGCAGGCGCCGAGTACTCCATCACCCAGATGTTCTTCGACGTCGACGACTATCTGCGTCTGCGGGACCGGATAGTGGCCCGTGACCCGGTGGAGGGCGCCAAGCCGATCATTCCCGAGCTGATGCCCATCACCTCGTTGCGCACGGTGGAGCGCGCCGAACAGCTCTGCGGCCGCCCGCTGCCGGACCGGGTGATCGAGCGGCTGCGCCGGGCGGCGGGATCGGGACCGGAGGAGGATCGCGCCGCAGTGCGCGCCGCGGGTATCGAGATCGCGACCGAGATGGGTGCGCGACTGATCGCCGAGGGCGCGCCGTGCCTGCATTTCATCACCCTGAATTTCGCCAAGGCCACCGGTGAGGTGCTGGCCAATCTGGGATACGGGGTGACGGCGGCGCCGGTGAGCGCCTGATCCGGCCGCCGGTCGTACCGGATATTCGATCCGGTTAGGCCGAAGCCCGCAGGTCGGGTGCGGTGTAGACCTGGACCGTCGTGCGGCCGTCGCGGCGCGCGATCTCGATGATCCGGTCGTCGTGACGCACGATGACGCCCGGCGCGTCCTCGATCGGGTCGAGGATCTCGATTCCGGCGATCCGTTCACCCGCGTGATCGAGGCGGTCACCGGGCTTGGCGGCGATGAACACCCGGCCACCGACCACCCACCAGGTCCCCGGAATATCCGGTAGCCGCTCCGGGGCGTCACCCAGCACGTGGTGGGCGATGCGGTGGCCGGCGCTGTGCGGATCGCTCAGCCAGACCGCGCACCGGTCGTGCCACTGCGTCCAGGTGGTATCGGCACTCGGGTAACCGGTGACGGTGACGGTCATGGTGCAGCCTCCTCGCAGCCCGGGCCGGAAGAACTGTCCCTGCCGATCGGTCCGGGCGGATTCATCATCCGTTCCGCCGCCGGGCGGGCACAAGGCCGAGAATCAGCGTGAGTCCAGCTCTTGGAGGGGACTCAGAGGACGTCCCTTCCAGGTCAGCGCGTTGCGATAGCGATCGAGCTGTGACCAGCCCCACAGCGTGAGGTACGCGCCGACGGACAGCGGATGAGCCGCGGCGCTCAGCAGATCCGTGGCCGCGGGCGGCCGGCCGGTTTCCAGGTCGCGGGCCAGCAGCCGGCCCGATACCGCGGCCACGTAGCCCAGGATCCCGTAACGCCGGATCCGCCCGCGGCCCAGCACGGCGGCCAGCGGGGGCAGCCAGTAGGCCCAGGCCGCGGCCCCGGCCACGGCGAGGCCACCGGAAACCGTTCCGCTGTAGGCGGACCAGAGCCATCGGCGGTAGCCGCCGGCGAGTTCGGCCGCGCCGCAGTACATCCGGGTCGCGGCGAGTTCGCCCGCCGCCGCGACGGCGGTGCGATGGCCGGCGCGGCGCAGCGCCCGGGCGAGCGCGAGATCCTCGGTGACCGCGGCCGCGACCGGGATATGCCCGCCGATCGCGCGGTATCCGGACGTATCGAAGACGAGGAACTGGCCGCATGCCACCACGGTGGACGGACGGGTGCCGCGATCGGCGAGCGCGACGGGCAGCGTGGCGGCCCAGGACCAGCACAGCAACGGCTGGACCAGCAGTTCGGCGAGCGTATGTGCCCGCTGTCGCGGCCAGGCGGTGAGCAGCGTCAGCCGCCGTGCGCGCAACTGGGTGACCGCCGCGGCCAGTGCGGCGGGTGCCAATCGGACATCGGCGTCCAGGAACACGAGGACGCCGGGTGCGCGCCCCGTATCGGGTCCGGTCCCGAAGGCGTGCTCCGCGAGCACCCGGCAGGCCGCCGCCTTACCGGTCCAGCCCGGTGGGGGTGCGCCGGTTGTGGTGAGCACCGCACACCGTGGGTCACCGTCGATCGCCCGGCGCGCGGCTTCGGCGGTGCCGTCGCTCGAGTCGTCGTCCAGCACCAGCACCCGCAGCAGCGGTATGCCGGTCTGCGCGCGGAGATCACCGATCAGGGCGGGAAGCCGCCGGGCCTCGTCGCGGGCGGGCACACAGACCGTCACCGCCTCGGTTAGCGCCGGAGGCGTCCGGGACAGCCGGGGCACAGTGCAGCGGTTCCAGGCGCTGAGCACGGCGCCCGCCACGGCGAGAGCCGATCCCACCTGTACCGCGCGTACGCAGCGGTTGCGCGCGACAGGGCTCACCGGTTGGTCTTGACCCCGTCCCACCAGCGGCGCAGCGAGAATCCGGCGGGTGCGCCCGGTGCGGCGGGATTACGGTCGAGGTAGGCCAGCGCGATGACGATGGCCGCGATGGCCAGGGTTATCCCGCCCACGATGCCCGCCCAGCCCGCGAAGGAGCGGGTGTTGGGATCGGAGTAGCCGACCTCCGCTCGTACCGTGCTCACCTCGCCGGCGGGCAGTTTCCACGACACCACGGAATCGCCCTCGCGGGTTCCGTTGGTCTTGGCGACCCGGGACGGGAACGCCACGCTCAGCTGCACATCGGAGCCGTGCGGGGCCAGCGTCTCGAGGTCGATCCGGCCGTTGAGACTCACCAGGTCGCCGTTGCGCTGGAACTTCAGCTGGAACAGACCCTGCGCCTGTTCGGAGAGTTGCGACAGCTGTTCGACCTCACCGAAGTTCAGATCGTCGAAATAGATTTCGTTGCCCACATAGCCGTCCTGGTTGTACGGCTCGATCCGCACCTTGGTGGCCAGCGCTTCCGGGGCGGTGAACTGTGGGCCCTTGTCCTCGGCGTTCTCCGGCACGACCGCGGCCACGATCCGGCCCGATACCCGGTCGTTGGACGACACACCCATCGACGCCTGCACTCGCAGGCAGCCGGCGAGCGCGGGCACCAGCAGCGCCGCCAAGACGAGGGCGGCGCTCATCCGCACCCGGAGGCGGCGGGCGCGCGGAGCAGGGACCGGGGAGCCGGGTTCGGCGGTGACGGGACTCGTTGGCACGGGTGACATGGTGCCAGGCCCGAACTCACCCACGCCATACGACGGGCCCGGTCGCGCCACGGTCGTGACCCGGCATCCGCCCGGCGCCGGTGCGTACCAGCTTCACCAGCAGCGGAACGCCGAGGATTCCGAGAGCGACGAGGCCGTAACCGGCCGAATACGGCAGTCCGAGGAAGGCCGCGTGCGCCAGCGCGGAACCGAGCCAGGTCCACAGGAACATCAGCACCGGGACGGCGACCCGGCCGGCGGGCGGCGCGGTGCGATCCCAGAGCGTCAGCGCCGCCGCCATTACGGCCGCCACCAGGAACCAGCCGAGATAGTTGGTCCACGGAATCGCTTCGAGGCCCGGTAGTCCGGCGCCGGCGCGGTGCCAGCGCCACTGACCATCGGCCACCATCTGCGGGTCCAGGAACAGGTCCCAGCCGACGGCCCCGGTGGCGGTCGCCAGGATCCGCGGTCCGGCACGGCGGCACAGTATGCCCGCGACCACCCAGATCGGATACAGCCCACCGGTCCATGCGAGCGGTACCACCAGCGGGACCCCGAACAGCGCCGGACCCAACCGGCCGGTCGCGTAGTCGTAGGCGCCGAAGGGTATTCCGGTCGCGGTGCCCACGGCTTCGGCGAACAATCCGGTCCCGGAAACGATCACCGCGAATCCGAGCCCGTAGCGCACACCCCTGGTGACCGCCGCGTGCAGCAACGCCGTTCCCGCCGACAACAGGACCACGGCCACGGTCACCGCGTCCCGCGCCGCGGCCGTGGTGAGGGGATAGGCGATCTGTGCCACGACCAGCGCCACCAGGCAGCCGGCAGGAATCAGCCGGTAGCGGGCCGCCGGCGGCCGGTCGCGGGGTGCCGTGCTCACCGGCGTATCCACCGCCGGATCCGCCGGCCGTCACGCAGCACCAGGCGCGCCGCGGTGCGGCCGCTCGCGCCCGACACCCCGCCGCCGGGATGGGTGGAGGCGCCGGTCAGGTACAGACCCGGCGCCCCGGGCACGCGGTGACCGGCCAGCTCCGGTAGCGGCCGCCACAGCATCATCTGATCCAGGCTCATCTCGATATGCATGACGTTGCCGCCGCGCAGCCCCATCTCCGACTCCAGATCCGCCGGCGTCTGCACATGGCGTCGCAGCACCGAGGCCGCCGAACCCGGTGCGTAGCGGTCCAGTTCGGCGACGATGCGATCGGCCTCGGACTCCGCGTGGGCGGGCCAGCCGCTGCCGTCGGCGAGCCGGTAGGGATGCCACTGCGACCACAGCGAGAGCTGATGTTGCCCGGTGGGGGCGATACTCGGGTCGAGCGCACTGAAACTCATGGCCAGCACGACCGGTCGCGGCGGCAACCGGCCGCCGAGCGCGTGGCCGTGCGCCAGCCGCAGCTGGTCGCGGTGGCCGACCAAGAGCTGGAGCCCGGTGGCGGATTGCTCCGGCGTCGCGCCGGGGTAGTGCGGCAGGGCGTCGGTCGCCGCCCGCACCACCATGCCGATACCGGGGCCCACCCGGATCCGCCGCCGCCAGTCGTCGAGCGGAGCCGGATCGAAACCACCGGCGCGCAGCAGGTCCAGTGTGGTGAGGATATGGGTTCCCACGATCACCGTCTCCGCGTCGTATTCGCGCCCCGCCCGGGTACGCACCCGCCAGCCGTCGAGCCGGCGGGTGAGGGTGGTGGCGGCGTCGCCGGCGATGATCTCTCCGCCGTCGGCGCGCAGGCGCGCGGCGAGCGCCTCGGTGAGGGCTCCGCTGCCGCCCACCGCCCGGCCCGGCGGCAGCGTGTGCATGAGTGCGGCGAACCCCACCATGGGTGCGGTCCCCGGCTCCGACATCGGTGGTCCCGACTGGGCGCCGAACCACGCCAGGGCCGCTTTCAGCCGTTCGTCGTCGAACCAGGTGTCCAGCAGAGCGTCCCCGGATTGCAGGAACTCCCGGGAGAGCGCGCTGCCACCGTCTCCGGCGTCCAGACCCCAGAACGATCGCAGCAACCGGCCCGGGACCGGCGCCCCGCCGAAGGAACGCATCACCCGCCGTGCGCGGGGCTCCCAGACCTCGGCGAACCGCCGGTAGGCCACCGCGTCGCGCTCGCCGCAGGCGGCGGCGATCGAGGCACAGGTCCGCGCGAGATCCCGGTGGAACACGATCGGCGCCGCACCGGTGTCGGGGCAGGCGGGTACGAAGGCCCACGGATCACAGTCCAGGTAGCGCAGGCCGTATCGGTCCAGGGCCAGCTCCTCGATGATCCCGGTGTGCCGGATCATGAGATGGGCCGACGATCCCCGGTCCACCCGGTGCCCCGGGAACCGCTCCACGGTCGAGACCGCGCCGCCGAGGACGGTATCGCTCTCCAGTACCCGTACCCGCCGCCCCTCGCGGGCGAGGTAGCAGGCCGCGACCAGGGCGTTGTGGCCCGACCCGATGATCACCACGCTCATGACAGCGGCAACGACCGGCCCAGGATGCCGAAGCGCCGGTGGTCGCCGGCGAAGGCGAAATCGCGCAGGACATCCTGGAAGCCCATCCGCCGGTAGAGCCGCCAGGCCCGGTTGTCCTCGGCGTAGACCTCAGGGGTCGACAGCAGCACCGAATGTTCGGGCCGGTCGCGCAGCAGCTGCCGGAGCAGTATCGCGCCGATTCCGCGGCCCTGGGCGCTGGGATGCACATGCAGTTCGGTGAGCTCGAAATAATCTCCCAGCAGCCGCTGGGTGGCGGGCTCGGCCCAGCCCGCGCGCCGCATCCCCGCGTGTACCTGCTGCTGCCACCACTGATGGGGGCCGCCCCGGTAGCCGTAGGCGATCGCGACGATGGGGGAGCGGCGCAGGTCGAATTCGCCGTTGTCCTCGGGAAGGACCGCCGCGACGGCCTGCCATCCCGTGCGATGAGTGTGTTCGGTCCACATGGGGGCGCGATGGTGCTCGGTACCGCGGGGGTAGTCCATGGCCGCGACGTACACGGCGAGCGCGTCGTGCAGCCGCGCGCGCAGTGCGGCCACCGAGAGGTCGACGACGACCGGGGCGGGGAGATGGTTGGACTTGACGGCGGTCATTTCGGTATCGGTGGGCTCTTTCCCTGTCGGCGGGCCGGAGCTGCGGCTTTCGGGCCCGCAAACATGTCGGTGGTCGTCTCTATATTCAAGCTCGAGCCAAACGTTCGAAAACCTGTTCGGCCCCCCAGCGGTGCACGCTCAGCCTGCCATACCGGTAGACCACCGCGGGTTGCGACGGGCGAGATACGGAGGGACGGCTATGTCGGATCGAAGGGTGCACCCGGGTCATGCGGGGCGGGCGGGGATGCTGCTGCGGCGCGCCGACGGGCTGCTCATGGAGGCGGCCGGTGAGAGCGACCCGGGGGAACGGTTCCGTGTCGCCTATCTGGCCGCCCTGCGCGGCGCGGGTGCCGTGCTGGCGCTGACGGGCGCCGACGCCGCACCCCGGGCACGATCGCGTAACGCCTGGGTGATGTTGCAGCGCGCGGCGCCCGAATTCGTGATGTGGGCCGACTACTTCAGTGGGCATTCCGCCACCCGGGCGGCACTCGAGGCGGGCCTGCCCCGTGACATCGACGAGACCTGGGCCGACGAGTTCTGTTCGCGAGTCGGTGCTTTTCTGCACGATGTCGAAGACCTGAGCGCGCCCGCGGTCCGGTTGCGCGCCGCGGGAGACGAGAGCGGCACGCCGTGATCTTCGCCGCGCCGACCGGCCGGGCCTGCGTATTTCCGCCCGGTCGGACTCGATCCGGGGACGAAGTTGGTTCCGCTGCACCCATATGGTGGTACGGCCCTGGGCGAACTCGTATCATTGGGGACAGATAGCCGCCAAGGGGTTATCTGTCGCCTACCCGGAGGCGACAGCCACGTCCTAGTGCCGGGGGAGGTACCGTGCCACTCTCCGAGCACGAGCAGCGCATGCTCGAACAGATCGAGAGCGCTCTCTATGCTGAGGATCCGAAGTTCGCGTCGTCCGTCCGCGGTGGACGTTTCCGTACGACCTCGAGTCGCCGCAGACTCCAGGCGGCGGCTCTGTTCGTCATCGGCCTGGTTCTACTGATCGCCGGTATCGCCCTTCCGGTGCGCCCCGGCGGTTTCCCGATCATCAGTCTGGTCGGATTCATCGTGATGTTCGGCGCGGGAGTTCTGCTCCTGCTCGGCGGAGCGAAGTCCGGCTCGGCGGGCCGGGGCGAGTCCCCGGATGAATCGGCGGGCACGGGATCGACGGAACGAGGTGCCGGCCGCAACCGGCAACGGCGTTCCGGCGGGTTCACCGAACGTATGGAAGACCGCTTCCGCCGAAGGTTCGAACAGGAATAGCCGCCCCGGCGGCCGAACCTCGGTAACAGCTGCAGCGGTGCCGCACCCGGAAAACGGTGGGGGCCCAACACCCGGGTGCGGCGCCGCACCCTCGCACCGCGCGCCCCCCCCACCCACCCCCCCCCCGGCCGCCC
>NZ_JBEZYU010000081.1:0-16378 GCF_040638875.1 Nocardia sp. NPDC024068
TCGGCCCTTTTGGCGTCTGCTGTCAGCCCTCGAGACTCGCGGCTGCGCCGCCTCGCTTCGAGGGCTGACAGCAGACGCGGGCCGAACCCCTTTGTGGGCCTCGCTGAACTCGGCACCGGCGAGTGGGCTGTTTTCGTGAAGTGAGTGGCGCATCCGGAGAAGCCATGAGTCTCGAGGGCGGACAGGCGACACAGGGGCCGAACCCCGCGCCGACGGAGTCGGCGCCGGCTACTCCGAGTGGCAGCGAACTATTCCGAGGCGGCGACTATCTGGTTCATGATTGCTACGGCGCGTTCCAGGACCTCGAGCTGGTCGGGGTCGAGGCCGGAGAGTTGGTCGCTCATCCAGGCCTCGCGGGCGCTGCGTTCGTCGGCGAGCAGGGTTTGGCCGGCGGGTGAGAGGGAGACGATGATCTGGCGGCCGTCGGTGGGGTGCGGATTACGTGCCACCAGACCGAGATCGGTGAGGGAGGCGATCACGCGGGTCATGGAGGGCGGCTGTACGCGCTCCTTGGCCGCCAGTGCACCGGGCGTCATCGAACCCTCGTTGCCGAGGGTGGCCAGAACAGAGAGCTGGGTCAGCGATATCTGCGATTCCGCACGCCGCCCGCGCAGATGCCGCGTCAAGCGCACCACGGCCAGCGAGAGGTCGCTGGCGAGCGCCCGCACATCCGAGTGGGTATTCACAAAGTGAACCATACGTGACACGCTTCCGATCGGTGCGCGTACCGAGGTTACGCTGAACGAATGAATCCGCAGCTCCCGCAGTTTCCGTCGTGGCTGACCGACCCACGTCCGGTCTTGGCGCTGGGCTCTGCGTTGTTCGCCGTCGCCGCCGTGGTGGTCTGGCTCTCCGGCGAACGCTGGGAATCGGCGCGTCCGGTCTGTCTGATGGGTCTGGCGGTCGGGGCGCTCGGTTATCTGATCTTCGCCGTGCAGCGCCGCGGCGCCCGGCGCGGAGACAAGGGCGCCCAGACCGGACTCTGACGGCGATAACGAATCGTTCCAGGCCACGCGGGCCGCGGGAAGGCGGCACCGGCGGCCCCGCCGACCTCGGCCATCCCGCATTGCGGGAATTGACTGTTGGGGTGTATCGCGCCAAACTCGCTCTGGTGTCCTCCCGATTGAGCGTCGAAGAACGACGGGCCCATCTGATCGAGGCCGCGATCGGCCTTGCCGAGAAGAAGGGGGTCGCGGGTGTCACCACCCGCGATGTCGCCCAGGCGGCCGGGGTCTCGCTGGGCGTGGTGCACTACTGCTTCGAGAACAAGGACGCGCTGATGACCGAATTGGTCAAGGCGCTATCGATGGAACTGCGCGATTCGGTGGACGCCAACGAATCGGTCTGGCAGGAGGCCGGTACCGGTAAGAACGCGCTGCGCGATCTGCTGCGGGCCGGGCTGGAACTCATGTGGCTCAATATCGAGGCCACCCCCGAACGCCAGCTGCTCACCTACGAGACCACCACCTACGCGTTGCGCGAGGGCGAGCAGACTCCCGCGAAACTGGCCATCGCCCGGGAGCAGTACAACTTCAACGATTCCACCGTGGCCGATGTGCTCGATCACGCCCGCGACGCCACCGGCAGCACCTGGTCGGTGCCGGTTCATCAACTGTCCCGGTTCACCCTCAGCGTGATCGACGGCATCGTCCTGCGCTGGCTGGTCGACAACGACAGTGAAAGCGTCCGAACCCAGCTGGACCTCCTCGCCCGGGCACTGGCCGGCCACGCGGAGTGAATCCCGGCGCGGCGCCGCCGCGCCCGGGTCACTGCGCCGGAACCGGTCGCAGTACGTGGGTTGTTTCGCCGTCCCGCCACCACGGCACGGAGACGGTCCGCACCACCGCACCCGACAGCCGCACCCGTAGTTCGTCGTGCACCACCAGTGGTCCCTGCTGCGGCGGGAGCCCGAACAGCCGCCGCAGGACCACCCCCAGCGGTTCCCGATCCCACGCGGTTTCCCGGCCCCGGCCCAGAACCTCCGCGTGCACCTGCTCCGAGACCAACGGCAGGTCGAGCAGAACGGCCAGTTCGGCCGCCGTGGCCGGATCCGCGACCACCAGCCGGTCGGGCGGCACCGCGAGACCGAAACAGGCCTGATCCAGCACCAGGGCGTCGGCTGCGTCGATCACCGCGCCGGTGAGCGCCCGCACCTGGTCCGGTGGGTCGATGGTGGTGAGATCGAGCCGGCCCACCGCCGCGCCCAGCCGGGCGTGGATCAGCGAAACCACTTCGGGCGCGGGGGTTCTCGCACTGTCGGCCAGCGCTTCCAGCAGCGTCTCGGCCAGCGGGAGATCGATGGTGTCCGGGTCGGCAAGGCAGCCCCGGAGCGCATCCAGGTCGGTACCGGACAGGCCGGGGATCGGCAGTTCCGGTAGCAGTCCGGCGAATTCGGCGTCCGCCGGGTGCCGGTAACCGCCCAGCGCGATCCCGTCGATCCGCGCGTACCGGCGCAGCCACCACGCGGTGTACCCGTCCGGATCGGCCAGCAGCGGGCGGATGTGCCCGGTGCTCAGCAGCCGCCACAGCGCTTCCGGCCAGGCCGCGTCGTCCACCAGGTCGAGATCGCGTACCGCCACGATCTCCGGCGGATCGTCGGACAGCCCGGCCCACCAGGTCTCCTCATCGTCGAGATGGTGATCGGGGCCGGTGGGATCGGTTTCGGCCACGATCCCGAAATCCCAGCCCACGCCGATCGCCTGGAGCGCCTCCGCGCCGTATTTGCCGACCACTTCGCGCGCGACCACACCGAAGGGCGAATCCGGCACCAGCAGTTCGATCAGCGGAGCGTCCGGTAGCAACAGTTCGTCGGCGGGCCGCGGATCACCGGCGGCGTCGGGCAGTTCGAGCAGACCCAGCCAGGGTGGCAACGCGTCCGCGTCGGCCGCGGCCGCCAGTCGCAGCACCGCGTCGACCGTATCGGGATCGCCGGGGTGGTCGGTCAGTTCGGCCCGCAGTGCCGGGTCCGACAGCAGATCCGCCACCCGCGCCCGCAGGGCGCCCAGCCGGGCCAGCAGCGGATGCGCGGCCCCCGGATGCACCAACCGGGCCCAATGCACCGGCACCGGGTCGGACAGCGCGGACAGTTCGTCGTCGAGGACGACAGTTCGAGGCCCGGTCACCGTTCGGCCGTCGGCCAGCGGCACCGCCAACGCTCCCAGTTCCTCGACCGACAGCGGGTCGGTGGCGAAGGGTTCGAGCGCGGTGTAGAACGCGAACCACCACGCCGGCGGCCGGTCCAGCCCACTCGACAACTCCGCCAGCCGCGCCAGTCCCAATCGGTGCACGCCGACGGCCGCCAGCGCCTCGGCCTGCCGGGAACCCGACCACTCGGGGATCACCAGCGGATCCAGCACACCGGCGAGGAGATCGGCGAGATCGGAGGTCAGACCGGGGAATACGCTCGCCCGCGCGGGTACCGCGACGCGTTCCGGCCCACCGGCGGGATCATCGGAGGCCGCGGGCGCACCGGCCTCCTCGGCGGGCACCGGCACCACCGGAACCCAGGGGCTGTCGCGCAGTTCGCTCAGCACCGCCTCGCGCAGCAGACCGTCGGCCTCGCTGCGGGCGAATCCCGGCGTGGGCACCAGCACCAGGCGGGCGCTCGGCGGCAGCGCCCGCGCGAAATCCGCGTACCCGGCCGCGAGGCCGGACAGCGGCGCGCCGGGCAACAGCCTACGGCGGTCCGGCTGCATGGCGACCTCGGCGATGAGCAACGCCGGCAGCGACAGCTCTTCGTCGGACCGGGTGGGCGCCCGCAGTACATCGGGTTTCGCGGCGACCGGGTCACCGCCCCGGACCGGGACCAGCCAGCGGGCGCGCTCGGTGCGGTACTGCCACCACACCTGCTCGGCCTCGCCGGTGGTGACCCGCAGTTCACTCAGGCCGCCGGGGCCGAGTTCACGGGTCTCGGCGCGCGCGGTGTACTCCCCGATCCGGATCTCGCGCAGCGCCGGCAACTCCAGCAACAGGTCGACGGCCTCGGCGCGCATGGATTCCAGTAGTGCCTCCGGATCCACATCCGCGCGCAACGACAGCACGATCTCGGTATCGGCGCCCGCCCGGGGCACCGCGGACTCCGGCCAGACCAGCCGCAGGGCCGGCGGTACGAACCCTTCCGGGGGCGCCGGTACCGTGACCCCGGCCTCCTCCAGGGCGCTGCGGGTGTCTTCCCGGGAGAAACGCACTGACCCGCTGGTGGAACGGAACTCGATCTCGTCGCTGACGGTCAGGACCGCGGTGAACCCGACCCCGAACCGCCCGACCGCCCCGCCGCCCGTCTTCCCGGACGAACGCAATGCGGTCAGCGCATGCACTCCCGGCGTGTCCAACGGCGCGCCGGTGTTGGCGATCGACAGCGTCCGGCCGGTACACCGGACCTCGACCCGTCCCGGCGCGCCGGCGGCGCGTGCGGCGTCCGCGGCATTCTGGGCCAATTCGGTGAGCAACCGGTCGCGGTAGCCGGCCGCGACGAGATCGGCCTCGGTCGCCGCGTCCTCGCGCAGCCGGGTCGGCGAATCGCGCCACGCCGTGAGCACCGCGTCGCGTAACCGCGACGTCTCGAACGGGTCGGTGGCGCCGAGGCGCCGATCCACGGACGTTTCCGCTGGTCCGAACCCATTGCCCGCCGCGTCGGTCTCACTCACCGAAACAGCCTACGTGCCGGGGATGGACTCGCCGAACTCGTCGTCGGTGCGGGCCACCAGCACTCGGTGTCGGTACGGCCGGTTCGTCAGCGACCGAACCCGCTGCGGCCCAATGCCTTCGGATCGGTTCGCCTTCGGATTGGTTCCGGTAGCGTGCCGGGTCTCGGGTATCAGGCCCCGGCGGCCGGTTCCCCGGGCGACCCGTCCTCGGTGTCGCCCGTCTCGGCTGCTGCCGCATGCTCGCCGGAGGCCGCATTCCCGGCCTCTCCCGGGGCGGTCCCGGTCGCTTCGGGCTCCGCGGCTCGGTTGTCCGGCGCGGATTCGGTGGCGGGCGGTTCGGTCCGGGCGGACACCGGTTGTTCGGCGACGACCGCTTCCGGCGCGATGGGCGCGGACACCGGTTCGGCCGGTCCCGGCTCGCCGGAGTCGTCGGCGGGGACTCCGGCGACGGTTTCCGGTGTCCCGGCGGGTGCCGCGCCCGAGTCGGGCAGATCGGCGGAATGCGTCGTCCCGGCCGGTACGGAGATGTCCGTGACGCCGTCGGTGGCGCGCGCCGGATCCGGCGCGCCCGCGGCCTCTGCCGACTCCCGCGCACCGGCGGCCCGGTTCGCCGACACCTCCGGCGGCGCGTCGCCGGGTGTGGCGGTTGCGGGCCGGCGCGAGCCGATCTCTTCCGCCGGGACGACCTCGACCGAGGCATCGTCGTACGCCTCGTAGATCGGCGAACCGGCACCGGTCGGCATCGTGGTGTCCGAATGCGCGCCGCATCCGTAGCCCGTGTGCACCACCCGGCCGTCCGCACCCATCACATTGGCGCAGACTCCGAACGCGGCCCGCAGCGCACCGGCCAGGGGGACGTAGAAACCGCAGGTCTCGCAGGTGGCAGGGGCGGCCTTGGCCATCTCGGCGTCGGGGCCGTGTTCGGCGTACCAACGCTCGGCGGCGTCGGCCCGGCCCTCCGGGCTCAGGACCTGTTTCCGCCCGAGACCGACCTGGCACGCCACCTCGTCGACCACTGGGTCGCCGGTGGCGGTGTAGCCGGGTACCAACCGCGGATCGTCCGCGGGCGGCGCCAGCAGATCGCCGGGGGCCAGGTCGCCGGGACGCACCCGCTGCTCCCACGGCACGAAATCCGGCGCGATCAACGCGTCGGGACCGGGTAGCAGCGCGGATTCGCTCACCGTCACCCGGTCGGTGTCCGGCGCGGCCGCGACCACGACGGCCCACTGCCAGCCGTGGTAACCCGGCAGGGTGGCCGCGAAGCGGTGGGTGGCCGCGCATTCGTCCTCGGCGCGAACTCCGAGATGTGGTCCGACTCCGGTCGGTTCCAGGTCCAGGAGCGCACGACGAGCCAGGTCGACGGCCCCTGCCAGGATCGTCCGCACCTCGGTGTCCGAAACAGATACTGCGCTCACGGTCTACATTTTGCCGTATGAAGCACACTCGGCGTACCTGGGTCGGTGCCGCGCTGCTCTGCCTGCTCGCTCCGAGCGCCTGCGGTGACGCCGACGGGGCCCCGCCGGGCCTGAGAACCGAGGTGCTGGCCACCCATCCGCACGACCCGGCCGCGTTCACTCAGGGCCTGGAAATCGACGGCGATGTGCTCTACGAAGGCACCGGGATGGTCGGGCGGTCCGGAGTACGCGCCACCGCCCGTACCGATGGCGCCGAACTCGCGCGGGCCGAGGTACCGCCCCCTTATTTCGGGGAGGGCGTCACCCGCGCCGGCGACACTGTGTGGCAGATCACCTGGCAGGAAGGGGTGGCCTTCGCCCGCGACCCGCGGACTCTGGCCGAGAAACACCGGGTCCGCTACGACGGCGAGGGCTGGGGGCTGTGTGCCCGGAACGGGCGGCTGGTCATGAGCGACGGTTCGGCCACCCTCACCTTCCGTGACCCCGTCACCTTCGCCCCCACCGGTTCGGTGACACTCACCGACCGCACCGATGCCCGGCTGAACGAACTCGATTGTGCGGCGGACGGGTCGGTCTACGCCAACGCGTGGCCGACCGACGAGATTCTGCGCATCGATCCGGACTCCGGGCGTGTCCTGGCGGTGATCGACGCGTCGGGCCTGCTGACCCCCGCTCAGCGTGCGGGCACCGACGTCCTCAACGGGATCGCCGCAATACCCGGAACCGACCGCTTCCTGATCACCGGAAAGTACTGGCCGTCGATGTTCGAAGTGCGTTTCGTCCCGGCCTGAGCACGCCCGTGGCCGAAGCGACACATCTCACTTTCCACCCGCACCGAGCAGGGCGGGGTTTCAGCCGTCGCGGCGTGGGCCAGAATTGAGGAGTGCCCACTTCCCGCGAGCCCTCCGGTTCCGATCGCGGTCGGTGGCCCGCCGGCGAGTCTCCGCCACCCCAGCGGCATCCAGGTTTCGACCGCTACCCACCGCCGAACGTGCCACACCGCAACCGCGAACCCGACGCAAACCGCCCCACACCGCCACCGACCCGGCCCTACCACTCGGACGATCCGCAGGCCGGCCCCGAACCCCGTGGTCCGGTCTCACGAGGCGATGACCGGGTACCGCCGGCCGGGGGACGACGGTCGCCGGAACAGGGCAGCAGCCGGTTCACCCGCGTCTTTGGTTCCCGGGGCCGGGCACGAACCCCGGAGCCGGCACCTCCGGCCGGTCGCGGCGCCCCCTCCGCTCCGGAGCGACCGGCCGAGCCTTTCACCGAATCGGCCCCGATCACCGCGTCCTATCGGATAGACGACAAAAACGGCGCCGAACCGCGGCCCACCGAACGCGATGCGTTCCGCCCTCCCCTCGACCCCCGCCGGCACGAGAAGCGAGCCCCCGATCACGGCCCCGCCACACCCGGTGGACGGTACGACCGCGCGGCCGGCCCTGTGCCCACGGAACCGGCGCCGACGGCGGAGTACCCCGCCGCCGAACCCGGCCCGGAGGCCGACGACGACCGCCGGGGCCCTCGCAAACTCACCGTCACCAGGGTCGCGGCGATGCGCGGGCGCGAGCTCACGGGTAGAGGTATCGCCACCTTCCGGCGCGCGGCCGAAGCCGACGGCGCGGACAAATCGGGGCTCACCGCGCTGACCTACGCCACGATGGCGAACTTCGCGCTGGACGCGGCGATCGCTGTCGCGCTGGCCAACACGTTGTTCTTCGCCAGCGCGACCGCCGAGAGCAAATCCAAGGTCGCGCTGTACCTGCTGATCACCATTGCCCCGTTCGCGATCATCGCGCCCCTCATCGGCCCCGCGCTGGACCGGCTCCAGCGCGGTCGCAGACTCGCGCTGGCCAGTTCGTTCGCCGCGCGCGCGGTAGTGGCGGTCGTCCTGATCTTCAGCATGGGCAGCTGGGTGCTCTACCCGCTCGCGCTGTGCATGATGGTGCTCAGCAAATCGTTCGCGGTGCTCAAGAGCGCGGTCACACCGCGGGTACTGCCACCGGATATCGACCTGGTGCGCACCAATTCCCGGCTCACGGTTTTCGGGCTGGTCGGCGGGACGCTGGGCGCCGGGGGGCTCGCGGGGGTCGCCGCGGCGATCGCGGGTTCCACCGGAGCGCTGATCTTCGCGACCGGGATCGCGGTGGGCGGAGCCTATCTGAGCTGGAAGATTCCGCGCTGGGTCGAGATCACCGAGGGTGAGGTACCCACCACACTCGGCTACCACCGGCATCGCCCGGAGGACGAGACGCCGGAGGACGAGGATGCCGCGATCCCGGCCCGCAAACGGCGTCAGCCCCTGGGCCGGGCGGTGGTCACCGGGCTCTGGGGTAACGGCAGCATCCGGGTGCTGACCGGATTCCTCACCTTCTACGTCGCGTTCGTCGCCAAGGCCACCGAGCATCGCCCGGTGCAGCAGGCGGCGATGCTGGGACTGGTCGGCGCGGCCGCCGCCATCGGCAACTTCGCCGGCAACGCCACCGGCGCCCGGCTCCGGCTGGGCCGGCCGTCGCTCATCGTGGTGAACTGCACAATGGGGTGCACGGTCGTGGCGGTGGCCGCCCTGATACTGGACAACCTGCTCGGCGCCGCGCTGGCCGCGCTGGTCGCCGCCGGGGCCAGCGCCCTGGCCAAGGTGTCGCTGGACGCCGCGATCCAGGACGACCTCCCACCGGAGTCGATCGCCTCCGGGTTCGGGCGTTCGGAGACGGTGCTGCAGCTGAGCTGGGTGATCGGCGGCGCGGGCGGCGTACTGCTGCCGACCGACTATTGGAAGGGTTTCGCGGTGGTCAGTGCGGTGCTGGCCGCGGGCCTCGTCCAGACTGTGGTGAGCTACCGCGGGCACAGCCTGCTCCCCGGCCTCGGCGGCCACCGCCCGCTGCACGCCGGGCAGGAGATCCCGCATCACGACCATCCACCACAAGGAGACGCCGCCCGGTGAGTACGAACAAGGTCCGCACGATGCTCGCACTGGCCCTGGCCGGGGTGCTGGTACTGGTGGCCGGGACCGCCGGTGTCGTCTGGCTGCTGGCCCGCGACGCCGAACCGCATGAGCCCGAACTCACCGCCTACGCGCACGGCACCGCCGTCACCGTGCCGCCGTTCCGCTACTGCACCGTCCGGATGCAGGACTGCCGCCAGGGCGAAACCGCGTTCCTGGAGGTCCCGGCGGGCGATCCGCTGCAGATCTCACTGCCCGACGAAATCGTCGGCACCCCATGGGAACTGCTGCCGCTGTACGCGCGCGCCGACGGCGAGGTCGTGGAAAAGCCGAGTTCCTACCGCGATCATCCGCAGGATGTCCGCGCGCTGACCGTCGATTCTCGGCCCGAGCCCGGGCTGGAGCTGATCGGGGTGGAGTTGCAGGTGATGATCATCGCCATCGACGAGGCCGGTAACGAATTCCCGATCCCGCACGCAGTCTGGTCGATCAAAACCGCCTGAGACGATCACGGACCGGCCCGATCAGCCGGGCCGGCCCGTGTTTCGCTGCTATCGGACGCTCAGCTGTCGAGTTCGCGCGCCACGGCGCGGACCACCTCGGAGATACGCTGCGCGGTCTTGCGGTCCGGATACCGGCCCTTGCGCAGATCCGGCTGCACCTTCGCCTCCAGCAGCGTGATCATGTCCTCGACCATGCCGTGCAGCTCGTCCGGGCTGTGTTTGCGGGCGGGCGCTTCCTTGCGGGAGTTGCGCTCCTGGTTCTGCCGGACCGACGGGGGCGCCTCGACGAGTTTCAGGCTCAGCGCCTGCGGGCCGCGGCGACCCGCGGCCATCCCGAACTCGACCCGCTGACCCGGCTTCAGCGACTCCACACCCTGGGGCAGCGCGGACGAGCGGACGTAGACGTCCTCCCCCTCGTCCTGGGAAAGGAAGCCGAAGCCCTTTTCCACGTCGTACCATTTCACCTTGCCGGTCGGCACTGCGCTCACCCGTTCGTCTGTTCGGCACCCCGGCCCAGCGGGCCCGGGCACACACGTCTGCCGGGACCGCCGGTAGCGGGCCCTGCCATTACTCGAAAAACGCGCCCCGCAAGCATGCAGGACGCGAGATCGTTCCCGAGTCTACCCCGGTGAGCATGGCACCAGCACATCGGTTTTACCGTCGAACAGTGACGAACCCCGCCGATCCCGGCCCCTCCACCCCGCCTCCCGGACGTCCATCCGGCAACTGGCTGCTGCAGGTCGCACTGGGCCTTTTCACCATCGGGCTGCTCGCCGTCGTGGCGATCTTCCTGACCCCGATCCTCACCGACGGCAAACCGGGGCTCTGGTTGTACCTCGGCGCGATGCTGGCGCCGGTCGGTTTCATCCTGGCGCTGATCTTCGCGCTGCGATCGGGACGCCGATCCAGGTGACAACTGTTCAGTACCCCGCCCGGTAGCGACCGAAGCGTTATGTGATCATAATCACATAACGAGAAGGTAACGAGGCGGGTGTCGGGTTCGCCGTTCCGTGATGCGGCGTCACTAGCTGCGCAGAGTCGCTGACCTCGGTTCGAGACCGCTCCGCAACCGCTCCGCACACGCCGGTTACCAAATAGTGATTTTTCGGCGGGAACGTCGTACCGTCTATCCCAGCCGGGGCCTCCCGGCCCACCGGCCCGCCGCACCGAACCTCGCCCCGCGGGTACCGGACCCCAACGGAAACCAGAGGGGCGAGGGCGGGACGGGCACCCTCTCAGCCTGGACCCGAGCGAATCCCTCGCAGGTGCGTACGAGAGGAAGACGAACCCGAATGAGTGGACGCCATCGCAAGCCCACCAATACCGGTCGCACTGTTGCCAAGGTCGCCGTCACCGGCGCCATGATTAGTGGTGCGGGTGCAGCCCTCGCCGGTACCGCCAGCGCGGCACCCGACTCCGACTGGGATCGACTCGCGCAGTGCGAAGCCGGCGGCAACTGGGGCATCAACACCGGCAACGGCTATCACGGCGGCCTGCAGTTCTCACCGAGCACCTGGAAGGCCAACGGCGGTGGCGAATATGCCCCGACCGCGAACCAGGCCTCTCGCGAACAGCAGATCGTCGTCGCCGAGAAAGTACTGGCCTCGCAGGGCTGGGGCGCATGGCCCTCCTGCTCGTCCTCGCTCGGCCTGAGCAGCGGTTCCACACCGCGTGAAACCCCGGCCGACACCCCCGCCGTGCAGACGGAAACCCCGAGCACCCAGAGCACCCCCGCCGCGCCGCAGCAGCAGGTCCCGGCCGCTCAGCCGCAGGCCCAGACGCAGTCGCAGGAGGTCTTCACCGCCGTGGATCGCGCACTCGCCGCGGTGCAGGCGCAGGGCGTGCAGGTTCCGCAGCCCGCGCTGGATCTGTTCCAGGCCGTCAAGGCGAACAACCCCCAGCTGGATCCGGGCGTCCTCGGCCTCTACGAGACCCACAAGGGCATGCTGCCTTCCTGAGCAGCGCCACCCACAGCTACGAAAGAACCCCGCATCCCATCATCGGATGCGGGGTTCTTTCGTTCGTCCGCTCAGCGGTTGATAACCGTGTTCGGATGGACATACGGCAGCTGCTCGGCAGCCACCGGGAACTCGGTGTCCTCGCCGAAGGGCGAGAGATTACCGGAACGGGCCGACGACAGTTCGGTGACGGCATGCTCACCGTCGGCCACCTCGGGCCAGCCGTTGTCGATGTAGGGTTTCTTCGATTTGTTCACCACGTCCTCATTCTGGCATGCCCGCACCGCCGCCCAGCAGGACAACCACGTGGCGGGCCGGTTTGCGGGCGAGGACGGGCCGGCCGGAACCGCGTACCGGGCCCGAGCGACCCACGCCGTCACCACCTGCACCGGTCACGGCTAATCTGGACCGGATGACCGGGTCCAACTCCTATACCGCCTGGCTCGGCGGGCGATCCGATGCCCAACTCGTGGCTCTGCTCGAACGGCGGCCGGATCTCGCGGTACCGCTGCCCTCCTCCATGTCCGTACTGGCCACCCGCGCCGAACAACGCGCTTCGGTATTGCGGGCCGCCGATGATCTGGACACGGTGGCCTTCGGGATCGTGGAAGCCCTGGCGATGCATACCGCCGGCGGGCACGAGCCGATGACCCGCACCGAGCTCAAACGGTCACTGCGTGGGCGGGCGAAGGCGGCGACGGTGGACGCGGCGCTCGCCGAACTGAGCGATCGGGCGCTGATCTGGTCGGCCGGCGACCGGCTGCGGCTGGTCCCGGCGACCGCGGAAGCCCTTCCGTGGCCCCTGGGCAACGGAACCCGGGCCGAAGCGCTGACCGAGGCGGAAATAGCCGACGCGCTGCCCACCCTGCCCGCCGCAGAACGCGCACTGCTCGACAAACTCGCCGAAACCGGCCCGCGCGGACGCACCCGCGATGCCGCACCCGATGCCCCCGCGGACCGCCCGGTCCCCCGGCTCCTGGCCCGGCAGTTGCTGCGCCGCATCGACGACGAGACCGTGGAACTACCGGCGTCGGTCGCCGCGCTACTGCGGTCGGAGCCGGTCGTCGATCCGTACCATCTGGCACCACCCGAACTCGCGGCGACAGTCCATCCGATGGCCGAGGTGAACGCTGTCGGAGCCGGTGAAGTCGGCGAACTGCTGCGACATTGCACGGCGATACTCGAAGTACTGGGCCAGGCGCCGGCACCGGCGCTCCGCGCGGGTGGACTCGGAGTACGGGAATTGCGCCGCGTCGCCAAAGCGGCCGGAGTCGACGAGACCCGGGCCGGGCTGCTGGTGGAGTTGCTGGCCGCCGCGAAACTGATCGAGAAGGGATTTCCCGACCCGGCGCCCGAGGGCGACGCCGAGGATTTCTGGGCGCCGACCCCGGCCACCGATTCCTGGCTGGAGGCGCCGCCCGCCCGCCGCTGGGTTCCGCTCGCCCTCGCGTGGCTGGAGATGGACCGCTACCCCTGGATGATCGGAGCCCGCGATACCGCGGATAAACCGCTGGCGGCGCTCGCCCACGAACTCCGGCTCCCCTACGCGGTGCGCGACCGCCGCACGATTCTCGACGCGGTCGCCGAGCAACCTTCCGGCACGGCCGTACCGGCCGCCGATATCGCCCGGCTGCTGGCCTGGCGGCTGCCCCGGCGCCGTCGGCTCTATCGAGGCGGAGCCGTGGACAACACCCTGCGCGAAGCCGCGACGCTCGGCCTCGTCGGCCGCGGCGCGCTCACCGCGGCCGCGCGGGCACTACTGGAGGGATCGGCCACACGGGCCGAAGCGGAACTGGAGACGGCTCTCCCTGATCCGGTCGATCACGTACTGGTCCAGGCCGATCTGACGGTAGTGGCTCCCGGCCCGCTCACCGCGGAGCTGAACCGGCGGATCGAACTGGTCGCCGATGTGGAATCCGCGGGTGCCGCCACCGTCTACCGGCTGAGTGAAGCGTCGCTGCGGCGGGCACTCGACGCCGGGTTCACCGCGGCCGAACTCCACAGTCTGTTCGACCGCCATTCCCGGACCCCCGTCCCGCAGACCCTCACCTACCTGATCGACGACGTGGCGCGCCGCCACGGGCAGTTGCGGGCGGGAATGGCGCAATCGTTCGTGCGCAGCGAAGATCCGGCACTGCTCGCCCAGGTGCTCGCCTCTCCGGTCGCGGAGGTGCTGGCGCTACGCGGGATCGCGCCGACCGTGGCGATATCCCAGGCCCCGCTCGGCGAGCTGTTCGAGGAATTGCGAACCGCCGGATTCAGTCCCGCGGGTGAAGATGCCTCCGGTGCGATCGTGGATCTACGCCGGCGGGGCGCGCGGATCAATGTGCGGCCGTTGGCCCGGCACCCGTACCGGCCGTCCCCACCCAGCACCGAACAGCTGGAGATACTGGTCACCGAACTGCGCGCCGGCGACCGGGCGGCCACCGCCGCCCCCGGGCAGTCGGTACGCAGCGACGGCAGCCGCACCAGCACCGCCGCGGCGCTGGCCCTGCTGCAACTGGCCGCGCGTGTCCGCCGGCAAGTACATATCGGCTACGTCGACGCCAAAGGCACCGCGATCCAGCGCGTGGTCGAACCGGTGCGGGTCGGCAACGGTCAGCTCGAGGCCCTCGACCCCGTCACCGGAACCCTGCGCCAGTTCACACTGCACCGGATCTCATCGGTCGCGCTGCTCGAATAGCGCCGACGGTCAGCCACGCAGATCGCCCGGGTACAGATACTGGTCCGGTGGCGGGGTGGTACCCAACAACCAGGCGTCGAAGAACCCGGTGAGATCGGTCGGCGATTTCGACTGGATGAACGCCCGGAATTCCGGCATCGACGAATGCCCGTAGGCATGTGCGGACGCGAATTCCCGCAGCGCGCCGAAGAACACCGTGTCACCCAGCTGTTTGCGCAACGCGTGCAGAAACAGCGGTCCGCGATAGTAGACCGAGGTGAACATCTTCTCCGGACCCGGATTCTGCAGTGCCACTTCCCAGAACTTCGGTTTCGACAGCGCCCGGCGGATCGTGTCCCGGTATTCGGCGTCCACATCCTTGCCCTCCACCCGCTCCGGCCACAGATAGTCGGCGGTATAGCTGGCCAGACATTCGTTGAGGCAGATATCGGACCAGCTGTACACCGAAACCGAATCGCCCCACCACTGATGGGCCATCTCGTGCACCACGGTGTTCAAATCCGCCCAGTCCGCATAGGTCGGCCGGGTCTGGGTCTCCAGCGAGAACGGCAGCGGTGCGGACAGGAATATGCCGCCCGCGGCGTCGAACGGATACGGGCCGTAGAGATTTTCGATGAAATCGAGAACTTCCGGCAACCGTTGCTCATGCTCACGCAGACCTTCCACGCCCGGAGCGAATCCGCTCAGCAGCGGCGTACCGTTCGCCCGGCGCTGCTCGAGATACTCGAAATGGTCCACGGCCACCGTGGTCAGATACCCGATCACCGGCTTGCGCTGCTCCCACGTGACCGTGCGGGAGCCGTCGCGCACCTCGTCACGCACCCGGACCCCGCCCGACATCACCTCCCATTCCGCCGGGACCGTGGTGTGCAGCGTGAAGGTCGCCTTGTCCCGCGGAGAATCATTGAGCGGATACCAGGTGGCCGCCGAATGCGGTTCACCGGCAGCGAAAGCCCCACCCGTCGGTGCGTAGGTCCAGCCCTCACCACCGGTATCGGCCGCGACACCCGCGTAATCGACGGTGACGGTGAACGGCAGGCCGGGCAACAGCGGCAGCGGAGGATGCACGACCAGCTCGTGCGGTGCGCGCGATTCGAAACCCGCGGGCAGGTTGTTCACCCGTACCGCACGCACCGGCGGACCGTTGAAATCCAGATTGAACGAGGTGAGCGGCTGCGTTGCCAGCGCGTCGATCCGAGTCGACCCGGTGAGCTGATGATCCGCCGGGTCATAGCCCAGGGTCACCTCGTAATGCTGGGCGTCGTACCCACCGTTCCCGTCCTGCGGGAAATAGGGATCACCCAAACCATCCGACCCCGCCAGCACCCCCGGCGCCTGAGCTCCGGCCGGTGCGAGCGATAGGCCCGACAGCACCACCACCCCGGCGACGAGCCAGCGGGTGAACCCCATGCGATACCCCTTCCACGGTCGAGTGCGGGCAGCAGTAACCCCCGCCCGACGACGTTAGCCTGTGTATCTTTTTCGGCGCGGCTTCGCCGCGCGGGGTTCGGCGAGGTGTGGTGAGTGCGTGAAACGATCGGGCAATGGACAGCCCCGATCCGCTCCACCGAGATGCGACCGCGCCGAATGAGGTTCAGGCAGCACACGAGCATTCCAGGCTGCATCGCGTCGAGGTCGAAAAGAGCACGATCGTGGTTGCTTCCACTGTTGCTCGGCCTTCCCGCCCTCGGAGATCCGAGAATGGGCCGACACGGATACCGGCGGGCGGGGCCGGACGGCGCTGTGCCCCCGGTGCGGTATCGACAGCGTCATAGGCGATCGGTCGGGGTACCCCGTCACGACCGAATTCCTGGAATCGATGCGTGTGCACTGGTTCTGAGCCGTTCGGGGCAGACACGGCATCGGACCATGGAGTGCGACCTTCGAGTTCTCGTATGGCCGCGGCACCTATTCAGGTAGTTCGTGGTGTGGGTGATGTGGGTGGCCTCGTGTCGGAGCAGGCTTGCTCGTGAAGGTAGGGAGGTGGCCTTGCTCGCCAAAATGGGGTAGGTGACCTCACCCGCCAAGGTAGGGAGGCGACCTCACCCGCCAAGGTAGCGAGGCGACCTCACCCGCCAAGGTGGGGCAGGTGACCTCACCCGCCAAGGTGGGGCAGGTGACCTTGCTCGTGAAGGTGCTGTGTTTATTGGCGCGCTGGCGCGCGCGGGGTTCGGCCCCCGAAGCGTCTGCTGTCAGCCCTCGAGACTCGCGGCTGCGCCGCCTCGC
>NZ_JBEZYU010000082.1:0-15915 GCF_040638875.1 Nocardia sp. NPDC024068
CCGGGGCGGCCGCCACCGGCACCGCGACCGCCCCACTGCAGGCCGCGGCGACCAGAGTCGCCATGACCACGGTCCGGTGCACCGGATCCGGTGCGCAGGCCCTCTTCGTTGTCGCCGGTCTTCTGTCAGCTCATGCTCATGATTGCCGCAGAACCCGCGACAGCGGCCGAATCGAAGAATTTCACCAGAACGTCGTAGTACTGGCGCAGATAGCCGAGCTCGGCCTCATCGACGGCCGCGGCTTCAGCGTGCGCGGCGAGCGTCGTGAAAGGGGTATCGCTCAGCTTTTCCGCGGTCCGCCGGACCAGCGCGGACGACCAGCCGAACAGAAACTCGGAATCGTCGATCGGATCGCCGTCCAGCACCAGGTCGATCCCGGTTCCGGCGCTCTCGAGAAGATCGGACAGGCCCTGCCAGGCCTTGTCGAGATAACCGTCGGGCTCGGTCCTGCGGTCGCGGCCGTCGTCGATCACTTCCCAGTGTTGGTCCGGGTCGGAGCGGACCTGTGCCAGCTGCGCCTCGGATACGCGATCGAACGAAACAACGATTCCCATAGTTCACCCCGATGGTCGGATTTCGACAGCGGGGTGGACGTTAGCGGTACGTACCGACGGTTTCCACCGGTACGGCCGGTGCCCGCTATTCCACTGTGGTGGGACCGGTTTCGACTCGCTCGGAGGGGTTCTCGCGCCCGGCGGAGCGGTCGGCGTCCGGGGCCGGAATCCGCTTGTTCGACTCCGCCCGCGACCGCAGCGGTGCGTCCGGATCGGCCGCGACCCGCAGCGGCCGGCTCGGCAGTCTGGCCGCGACCCGGTATCCACCGCTGGGCTTGGGGCCGGCCGTCAACGCGCCGCCCAGGGCGTGGGTCTGTTCGCGCATCGCGATGATGCCCATCCCACGTGTGGGTCCTGTGTGCTCGGGTTTTCCGGTGGGGCGGGTGTTGTCGACCGTGAGATCGACCGAATCGCCGCTGTAGCGCACGGTCACCGTCGCCTCCGACCCGGGCGCGTGCAAGATCACGTTGGCCAGGGATTCGCGCACGATCTGGGTCGCGGCGTCGTCGATGGCCCCCGGCAGGGTGGCGGGCGTACCCAGCACCCGGGTCTGCACCGTCAACCCGGTCGCCCGGGGCTTGCGCAGCAGTTCGTCGAGATCGGCCAGAGTGGGGTCGGGTTCCCGGGGCGGGGGAGGCGGTGCGGCGGGCACCGGGCGATCATCGGCCGCGGCGGCGGCCGGCCGGCTCATGGTGCCGGGCCGCTCCCGGCGGCCGAAACCGCCCCGCCGGGAGCGCTTCTCGCGCGTCCGCCGGTCCGCGGGACGAGGCGGCGCGGTGGACGACTCGGTGGTGGGTTCCGGTGCGGCGGCTTCGACGGCCTGGATGGCGTGCCGGAGGGCCTGTACATCCTCGAGTGCGTTGCGGCTGGTGGTCTTGATCTCGGCCACGGTGCCGGCGGCCTTCGCCGATTTGTTCTCGACCTGCTGCAGCGCCATCCCGGACTGCACATTGATCAGCGAAAGGTTGTGCGCCACCACATCGTGCAATTCGCGCGCGATCAGCAGACGTTCGGTATCCACCTCCGATTCCTGTCGCTGCCGCGCGACCGTCCGGCCGGCGGCACCCAGTTCCCGGCGCAGCGTGACCAGCGCGCGGCGCTGCCGCACGAGTTCGATCAGCGCCCCGGCCAGCGCAAGCCAACCCAGTAGCCCGACCATCTGCCAGCTCGTCATCGCGAACTCTCCACCCGCATCACCCTATTCGCCCATCGCGCGGGCCGTCGGCGCACACCCGGATTCCCGGTGCCGCAATGGTATTCCCGGTGATCACCGCGCCTGTTCACGGTGGTCCGCCCGGTGGCGGCACGACGATCAACGCGTCAGCGGCCGTACCCGGGGACGCGCGGGTATGGTTCTGGAGATGGTCGACCAGCAAGTGCGTGTACCGGACCTGTCAGCACGGCCGTACGAGCTCACGGTGGAGCGGGTGATGACCGCTGCACCGGAACTTCTGTACCTGGCCTGGACACAGGGATTCGATATCTGGTTCGCGGAGCCGTCGTCGGTGCGGATGCGGGCGGAGGTGAACGAGCCGTTCTATTTCGAAACCCGCCACGAGGGGACCATTCGCCCCCACTACGGTCGCTTCCTACATCTGGAACCGGGTCGGCTGGTCGAAATGACCTGGGTGACCGGCGAAGGCGGAACCGAGGGCGCGGAAACCGTGGTCCGGGTCGAGTTCGTCAAGCAGCCGCGGGGTATCAGGTTGCGGTTGCGGCACAGCGGGTTTGCCGGCGAAGCGGCCCGGAACCGGCACCACGACGCCTGGCCGGCGGTGCTGGCCCGGCTCGACGAACGAACAACCGCCACGGTGTGACAGGTGCGAGTAGGTTCGGAACGGACGCGAAATCAATAGTCTTCGAAAGGATCGTGATGCCCACACGTACCGCGCGCACCGCCTGGACCGGCGGCCTGCAGGACGGCTCCGGCCAGGTCGACCTGGTCAGCTCCGGAGTCGGCAAGTACGAGGTGTCTTTCCCCAAACGGTCGGCCGAGGACGCCGACGGCACGACCAGCCCGGAGGAACTCATCGCGGCGGCGCATTCGTCCTGCTACGCGATGGCGCTGTCGAATGAGATCGCCAACGCCGGGGGCACCCCGCAGAGTCTCGACGTCTCCGCGGCGGTCACCCTCGGCCCGGATCCGGCCGGTGGTTTCCGGATCAGCCGGATCGCGCTCACCGTCCGCGGCCGGGTGTCCGGGCTCGACGAAGCCGGTTTCGCGACGGCCGCCGCGGCCGCCAAAGCCGGTTGCCCGGTGAGCAAGGCGCTGACCGGTGTGGGCGATATAACGCTCGACGCCGCGCTGGAATCCTGAGCGGATCCCGGGCTCCCGCGTCGTGTGTGGAGCCCGGGCAGGCCGCCCTTCACGCCGCGGAGCCGAACCAGGCCCGCGCCGCGGGCGTATACATCGCGGGGACAGCGATCAATACCGCGAGGATATGCCCGATACGGATGATCGCCACCAGCACGGCGGCCCAGGTGACCGCCGACAGGTCGATGCCGTCGGCGGCGAGCGCGGAGAGCGGTTCGATGACCAGCGAGACGAGTCCGATCACCCCGATACCGCCGGTGAGCGCGAGACGCGCCCACCGGCCGCCACGCAACATTCGCCACGCGGCCACGGTCACCAGCCCGTATATGGCTGCGCGCAGCAGCCATACGGTGGTCATCGAGGCCACGGTGACATCGGATTCGCCGAGTAGTACCTCCGCGCTCCGTATCGCCGTCTCCGCCACGCCGAACCCCACCGCGGCCAGTAACGCCACAAAGGCTGTGGTCACGGCTGCAGGACGGTGCTGGGGGAGCCTACGGGCCTGCTGAACGCGGCTCCGGACCGCCGGGCGGGTATCGGTGGAATCCATACCGCCGACACTGCCCTCGGCGAACCGGTGCCGGAATCACCCCGCCGTAGCGACCGGTTCGGGTACCCGGGTACTACTCCGTTCCAGCCATTCGGTGATGACCGCGAAAACGAGTCCGATACTCAGCCAGAGGGTGGTGGACACCGCCAGCGACGCGGTGCGGAACTCCCACAGCAGGCTCGCCGGGAAATCCGTCCCCACTTCGTTCACTCCGGGCAACAGGATGTATCCCAGCGTCACCACCAGCACGAACGCCGCGACGCCGACGACGAGCCGGAGTGAACCGAGCTGCGCACGCAGCAGGTTCCAGACGAAAACCGCCGCCGCGACGGCTACGAGACCCAGGACCACCGCAGCCACCCAGAGCAGCGTGCGGTCGTTGATCGTTTCGGGGTCGCCCACCGCCGGCGGATTGGCCGGGTACTTGAAGAACGGCACTATCACCACCGCGAGCCAACCGGCCACGCCGAGCCCGAGAACCAGTCGCGGCCCCGGAATCGAGGTGAATCGGCGGGCGTAGTGCGCCGCGGTCGCGACGATCGCACCGAAGGCCATTCCGGCCAGCGCGTTCGCCAGGAACTGCCCGAACTTCTGCCACGGCCTGCTGACCACGGCCTCGTCCTCGCCGTGGCTGTGCCCGCCTCCGGCCGCTTCGCCGTGGCTGTGCCCGGCCTCGGCTCCGTGGGACTCCTCCGCCGGTGCGGCCGCCGCCTCTTCGATGGCGATCGCCGCGTCCACCTTGGGTTCGCCGATGAAATTACCGACGATCCCGGCCAGCAGACCGGCGATCAGACCGGCGAGAAGCCCACGGATCAGCAGGGTGCCGAATGATCCGGTCAGTGGCACGGCACACCGAGCAGATGTCGTCCGTCGTGCATCAGCTCATGCATGAACATCCCGCTGCGCGAGATGGCGCCCTGATCGAAACCGACCAGGTACAGCGTGAGCAATGCCAGCAGAACGACACCGACGGTGACGAGTACGGTCGCCAGTGTGTCGGCGCCCCGGGACGGGGCGTGGGCGATGGCCATAATGGTTCCTCCTCATCCGGATGCTCGCGTCCGGTCGCGGGTTTCGCGAAGATGCCGGTGTCTGGCTCCGCCCACCCCGCAGGGGAATGGGCTTACAGTGGCGCGACCGCTCCGGGTTCCCACCGGATTACCGCCTCACCTTCGCTTACCCTCGGAACTTTGACACCATCGGGCCTGGTCGTCAATATCCCGTCGGCGAAACAGCACCGGTCACGGCACCCGCGGGTGCCGTGACCGGTGTATTCGCCATGCGAAATCAGGAAGCGGGCTTACCCGCCACGTCCAGAACCACCTCGAACTCGAGCAGGGAAGCGCCGGTGGCCACCGGCTTGTTCTGCTGCCCGGCGTGGGCTTCCTTGGCCGGCCCGTCCCGCCACGCGGCGAACGACTCCTCGGAATCCCACTGGGTGACCACGAAATACCGGTTCTCCCCGGCGGTCGGCCGCAGCAGCTGGAAGCCGAGGAACCCGGGCGAGTTCTCGACAGCGTGCGCGCGGTGGGCGAACCGCTTCTCCAGCTCGGGGCCCGCGCCCTCGGGGATCTCGATCGCATTGATCTTCACAACAGCCATGGGTCCATAGTGCCCCGCCTCCGGCGGGACGGGGACGGGGCCCTGCCGACCTCGGGCACTCGCTCCTCCGCTCGGTCGCCGCCGACCCGGGTGGGCCCGCTCGTGAACGCGGCAATCCGAATTAGACTCGGCCGATGCTGCACGACGAGGGCGGGGCCGGCACCCCCATACTGCTCCTGCACGGTCTGATGGGTAGTGCCCGAACCTGGGTTGACCAGGTCGAATGGCTGCGCGGCTACGGCCGGGTGTACACCTTCGACGCCGCCGGGCACGGCCGTCCCGCGCCCGCCGAACCGGGCACCGATGCCTTCGTGGCCGATCTGGCCGCCGCGACCGCCGGGATCACCGAGCCGATGGTGGTCATCGGTCATTCGATGGGCGGCCTGCACGGGTGGGTTTTCGCCGCCACATGCCCGGAGCGGGTGCGGGCGCTGGTGGTGGAGGATATGGCGGCCGATTTCACCGGTCGCACGGCCGAGCACTGGGCGGCGATGGTCGAGGCGTGGCCGCAGCCCTTCCGCGACAGTGACGCGCTCGTCGAATACTTCGGGCCGGTGGCGGGCCGCTATTTCGCGAATTCGTTCGAGCGGACCCCTCAGGGCTACCGCCTGCACGGGGATATCGCTACTTTTCGCGATATCTCCGAGGAATGGGGAGTCCGGGCGTTCTGGCCGGAATGGGGGCGGCTGCGCGTCCCCACCCTGCTGATCGAAGGCGAATACACCATCACCCCGCCGGGGCAGATGCGGCGGATGACCGAATCGCATCCCGCCGCCGAGCATGTGCTGATCGCGGGCGCCGGGCATCTGGTGCACGACGATCAGCCGGAGCTGTACCGGGCCGAAGTCCAGCGGTTCCTCGACCGCGTGCTGCGCGCGCCGCTGGAGCGGGCCGCGGAGGCCTGAGCGGCGGGTTCAGCCTTCCCCGGCCAGCGCGAACCGCCCGTCCCCGGTCTGTTCGATCAGGCCGTCCACCAGCAGCGAATCCAATGCGCGGTCGCGCTGGCCGGGATCGCGGGTCCAGGCCAGGTCGAGCCGGACGCGTTCCACCGGCCCGTGGGCCGCGCGCAGCACGTCGAGGAGCCGGCCGCGGGCCTGCCGGTCGGTGCCCTCGTACTTCTGGGTGCGCCGGGTGGATTCGATGCGTGGCCGGCCCGCCGTCACCCACGCGCAGCGCGGGAGGGGGCAGCGCTCGCAATCGGGAGTGCGGGCTGTGCAGACGGTGGCCCCGAGTTCCATGAGCGCGGCCGAGAACCGGGCCGCGCGGTCGACCCGGATCGGCAGCAGCGCTTCGGTTTCGCGCAGATCCCGGGTGGCCGGATTACCGGCCTCACCGCGCCCGTGCACAGCGCGGGCCACCACCCGGCGGACATTGGTGTCCACCACCGGGACCCGGCGGCCGTAGGCGAAGCAGGCGACCGCGCGCGCGGTATAGGCGCCGATACCCGGCAAACCCAGCAGCACCTCGACATCGTCGGGTACCTCGTCGCCGTGCTCGGCGGCCAGCACCTGCGCGCATTCGTGCAAGCGCAGCGCCCGGCGGGGGTATCCGAGCTTGCCCCAGGCCCGCAGGACCTCACCCGGGCTCGCCGCCGCCATCGCCGAGGGCACCGGCCAGCGCTGCACCCATACCCGCCAGATGGGGTCCACCCGCACCACCGGGGTCTGCTGCAGCATGATCTCGCTCATCAGGATCTGCCAGGCGGTGACGCCGGGGCGCCGCCAGGGCAGGTCGCGGGCGGTACGGGCATACCACCCGAGGAGCGCGCCGGCGTCGATCGCGGTGGGGTCGGGGGCGGTGGACGCGGTCGCGGAGCGCGCCCCGGTATCCGGTATACCGACGATCCCGCTGCTCACCCGATTCGCTCCGTTCGTCCTCACAGTGCAGTGCCACCGGGGCGGCGCGGAAGGAAGCCGTGCCGTAACCGGACCGAAGCAGAGGACCACACCGAATCGTGCAGAATGGACACCATGCCTCAGTCCAACCCGGTAAGTGCCTGGAAAACGCTGCGCGAAGGAAACGAGCGTTTCGTGAAAGGCACCTCGCAGCATCCTAGCCAGGGGGCCGCCGACCGAGCCAAGCTCGTGGCGGGCCAGAGCCCGACCGCGCTGCTGTTCGGCTGCAGCGATTCCCGCGTCGCCGCGGAGTTGATCTTCGACCAAGGGCTCGGCGATATGTTCGTCGTACGGACCGCGGGCCATGCGATCGACGCCTCGGTGCTCGGGTCCGTCGAGTACGGAGTGGCCGTACTGAACATCCCGCTGATCGTGGTGCTCGGCCACGAGAGCTGCGGCGCGGTCAAGGCGACGCTGGACACGCTGGACGGTGGCGAAGTGCCCGACGGGTTCATCCGGAGCATCGTCGAAAAAGTCACCCCCTCGATCCTCGCCGGCCGGCGAGAAGGGCTGACCGAGGCGGACGAGTTCACGGCCCGCCACGTGGTCGAGACGAGCAGCCGGCTGATGGAACAGTCTGCGGTAGTGGCTCAGCGGGTGCGCGCGGGAGAATGCGCGATCGCCGGCGCCACCTACAGCCTGGGCGAGGGCCGGGTGCGGCTCCGGCGCGTTGTCGGCGATATCGGTGAGATCGCCTGACGGCCCGCGGGCCGCGGGCCGGGACAACCCGCTGCACCGGCCCGTCCGGCATCCGGGACCGGCGCGGCCGGTCACTTCCGGTGTGCCGTTGACCGTCGCGGCCGCTCGATGCGCTTACCGTTGACACGTGTTGGAACCGACAGGACCACTTCCGCCGGAGATCTACTGGCGGCGTCGAGTATTTGCCATCGGGGCGCTGATCGTCGCGCTCGCGGTGGTGATCTGGCTGGTCATCACCGTCTCCCGGGGCGGCGATTCACCCGGCGCGGCCGCGGCGGCATCGTCCGCCGAGACCACCGAGGTCTCCGGACCCGTGACGAGTTCGACGCAGGTGCCGTCATCCACCACGAGCGCGGCCCGGGAAACCACCTCGGCCGGACAGAGTTCCGGTTCGGCGCCGGTGGCTTCCGGGCAGTGTGCCGACCAATCGCTGGCGATCAAGGTATCGGTCCAGCAACCCACCTACCAGGTGGGGGAGGAGCCGGTCTTCGGCATCGTGATCACCAATATCTCGGGCGAACCGTGCTCCCGGGATATGGGCTCGGGCCTGCAGCAGGTGTCGGTACACAGTCTGGACGGTGGCCGGCGGCTGTGGGCCAGTACCGACTGCTACCCGGACGGTGACCCCGATATGCGGACCCTGGATCGGGGTGAGCAGGCCGCGTTCACGGTCACCTGGACGGGCGCCACTTCACAGCCGGAATGCGCGGGCGAGCGCGTGCCGGTACCGACCGGCGCCTACAACGTGGTGGCGCAATTGGGGTCGGTGCGCAGCGCACCCGAACCGTTCAATATCGCCTGACCGACTATTTCCGGGAAAGGCCGGCCAGCCGGAGAGCGCCGCGCAGGCTGGACGCCTCATGCAGCTTCATCGGCGTGTCCTTACCGTCCACGCCGGGCGGTACCACCGCGTTGGTGAAGCCGAGTCGTTCGGCCTCGGCGAGGCGGCGGGTGGTGGAGGTGATCCGGCGGACCTCGCCGGCCAGCCCCACCTCACCGAGGATCACCCAGCCGGGCGGCAGGGCGGTATCGCGGGCCGCGCTCGCGATGGCCAGGGCGATCGCGAGATCCGCCGCCGGTTCGGTCAGTCGCATCCCGCCCACGGTCGCCGCGTAGACGTCCTGTTTGCCCACGTACAGTCCGCAGCGGCTCTGCAGGACGGCCAGCACCATCGCGACCCGGTTGTAGTCCAGTCCGCTGACGGCGCGGCGCGGCGCCGGCACCTGGGTTTCCACGGTGAGCCCCTGGACCTCGCCGACCAGGGGACGTTTCCCGTCCATGGCCACGGTGACCGCGGTCCCCGGCACCGAATCCGCGCGATGGTGCAGGAAGAGGCCGGAAGGATCGGTCACACAGGCGATTCCGTCGTCGTGGAGTTCGAAGCAACCCACCTCGTCGGCGCTGCCGAAGCGGTTCTTGATCCCGCGCACCATCCGCAGCGCCGTGTTCTTGTCGCCTTCGAATTGCAACACCACATCGACCAGATGCTCGAGAGTCCGCGGGCCGGCCACGGCACCGTCCTTGGTGACGTGCCCGACGAGCAGGACGGCGATTCCGCTCGCCTTGGCGAGAGAGGTCAGTGCGGCGGTAACGGCACGGACCTGGGTGACGCCCCCGATGACGCCGTCGGTGTCCGGAGCCAGCATCGTCTGCACCGAATCCACCACCAGCAGAGTCGGTTTCACCTGATCGACGTGCCCGAGTACCACGGAGAGGTCCGATTCCGCGGCGAGGTAGACGCGGTCGTGCACGGCGCCCGTCCGGTCCGCCCGCAGGCGTACCTGCCCCGCGGATTCCTCCGCGGTCACATACAGCGCCCGTTCGTCGCGCCCTCGGGCCCAGCGATGCGCGACCTCGAGCAGCAGCGTCGATTTGCCGACCCCCGGTTCACCCGAGAGCAAAACCACCGATCCCGCGACGATCCCCCCGCCCAGCACCCGGTCGAGCTCGGCGACTCCGGTGGGCCGGGCGGTCGTCGTCTGCGAATCGATCCGGGAGAGGGGCGCCGCCGCGGTGGTCGGCAGCATCGCCTTTCGCACGCCGCTCGCCGCGGCGGCCACCGGCAGGGCTTCGTCGACGGTTCCCCACGCCCCGCACGCCGGGCATTTCCCGACCCATTTGGCGACTTCGTGCGCGCACTCCGAACACCGGTAGACGGGTTTGTTCTTGGTCACTGCCACAGGGGGACCCTACGCAGAGATGCCGACAGGGTGTTCTACCGCGGCGGGTGTGGGTTTTCGTCCGCGGGCTGTGGGGGTCGACGGTTTGTCGGAACGCGGAGGAGGCGGGGCAGAAGATTCAGTGCCCGCCCGCGGAGCCGGTGGTGCTCTTGGAGATTTCCGATTCGACGCGGGCGGCGTCGAGTCCGGCGTCGACCGGTACCTGGACGAGGACCGTGCCGTTCTCCTTGAAGTTGAACGAGAAGTCGTAGGTGAGGCCGGGAACGATGTTCTTGGTCAGGCCGGTGACCTCGATACGCGCGTGTTCGGTGGCACCGGCTTCGGTGTCGACGGTTTCACCGGTGGTGTGGGTTTCCGCACCGGCCGCGGGGGTCGAGACCACGACGGTTTCCGACGGTGAGATCTCGAGCCTGTCGCCCTGGGCGGGGGTGATCTTCACGGTGCCGAGGTCGGTGGTGACACTGGTCAGTTCGTCGGTGACGGTTTCTCCGGTGTTCACGATCGACAGCGACAGTGCCGCCTGGCCGCCCGTGGTGTTGGCCGGGGAGCCGTTCCCGGGGTACACGAGGTGGACGTTGCGCAGTGCGATGGCACCGATATCGGCGGTGTTGCCGTTGATCGCGGCGACCTGGTCGGCGGTCTGCGAGATCTGGCCGGCGCTGCAGCCGGACAGGATGAGCGCCGCACCGGCGGCGAGCGCGGCGACCGTCACCAGGCGGCGGCGCCGGGTCGGGGAGACCGGGCTCGCGGCAGTCGCGGCAGTCGCGGCATTCAGTGCAGTCACGGGTTGTCCTCCATGTCCGAGTGGGCGCACTCCAACTAGGCACTGTAGTAGTCGGTTCGGGATGCCGGGTGCACCGGGCGGCGTCAGGGGGGATTACGCCGGGTCGCCTGTGTGATTTGTCGCACGTCATGACGGGTGTGGGTATATCTCGGGGTGCGCCGCGGGGTATCGGCCGATCGGCCACGTCCGGGGCCTGTCGTCCGGGGGTGCGGGAGGCCGGGGCGGGGGACCCGTTGACCGGTAACGATTCGGCCTCCGCGGCCGTATTTCCGACCCGCTCGGACCGGGGTTCCGGGGGTGTCGCCCGGAGGGTGTTCCGACACCCGTTCGGGCACAACGTAATGCACACCTATCAGGTCCTGTCAAGTGCCAGTACCTGGTCGTTGTGGCCCTGACCTGCGCAGTTGATCGCGCCGTTATCGAGTCGCGTGTTAAACTGTGAACATCGAAAGGGGCACGGGACACATGATTTTTAAGGTCGGAGATACCGTCGTTTATCCCCATCATGGGGCGGCTTTGATCGAAGCTATCGAGACCCGCACCATCAAGGGTGAGCAGAAAGAGTATCTGGTCCTGAAGGTCGCACAGGGTGACCTCACTGTTCGGGTTCCCGCGGAAAACGCGGAATATGTCGGCGTCCGCGATGTCGTGGGCCAGGAAGGCCTCGATCGGGTCTTTCAGGTTCTGCGTGCGCCACATACCGAGGAACCCACCAACTGGTCCCGCCGTTACAAGGCCAACTTGGAGAAGCTCGCCTCCGGCGATGTGAACAAGGTGGCCGAGGTCGTACGTGACCTGTGGCGCCGGGAACAGGATCGTGGCCTGTCCGCGGGCGAGAAGCGGATGCTGGCCAAGGCTCGGCAGATCCTCGTCGGCGAGCTCGCGCTCGCCGAGGGGACCGATGACGGCAAGGCCGAGACACTGCTCGACGAGGTTCTCGCCGCGGCGTCCTGACCGTGCGTGAATCGGACGGTGCCGGCCGTACCGCCGGTCCCGTCACCGCGTTGGTTCCTGCCGCCGGCCGTGGCGAACGTTTGGGTGCGAATGAACCCAAAGCGTTCGTCGCGGTCGGCGGCACACCCATGCTCGGGCTGGCTGTGAAAGGCCTGATGGCTGCCGAGGTCGTCGACGAGATCATTGTGATGGTGCCCGCCACTCTCGTAGACCGCGCCGCGGCCCTGCTACCGCCCGATGCCCCCGTACGGATCGTGGTCGGTGGTGCCGAACGCACCGATTCCGTCCGCGCCGGTCTGTCGGCCGCCGCTGCCGCCACCGGGTTCTTCCTGGTCCACGACGCCGCGCGGGCACTCACCCCGCCCGATCTGATCGCGCGGGTGGTGGCCGAACTGCGGGCCGGGCATCCGGCCGTCATACCCGCGCTTCCCGTGGTCGACACCGTGAAATCCGTCGATCCGGCCGGAGTCGTCACGGGAACGCCGGACCGCTCCGCGCTCCGCGCCGTACAGACCCCGCAAGGTTTCGCCGCCGAGGTGCTGCATCGCGCGTATTCCCATCCCGAGGCCGCGACCGACGATGCCGGTCTGGTCGAACGGCTCGGGGTCGCCGTGCGCACCATCCCCGGCGACCCGTTGGCTTTCAAGATCACCACCCCGCTGGATCTGCGGCTGGCCGATGCTGTGCTGGACGGAAGGCCGGTGGTGAGCTCGTGCTGAACGTACGTGTCGGCATCGGCACCGATGTCCACCCGATCGAACCGGGGCGGCCCTGCTGGATGGCCGGTCTGCTGTTCGACGGCGAAGACGGCTGCGCCGGCCATTCCGACGGCGATGTTGCCGCGCACGCACTATGTGATGCCCTGCTGTCGGCGGCCGCTCTGGGCGATGTCGGTTCCGTATTCGGCACCGGCCGCCCGGAATGGGCGGGAGTTTCCGGGGCCGCCATGCTGAAAGAGGTCCGGCGGTTGCTCGAAGAGGCCGGATACGCGGTGGTCAACGCCGCGGTTCAGGTCATCGGTAACCGTCCGCGTATCGGCCCGCGCCGGGCCGAGGCGCAGCAGGTACTGGGCGATCTGCTGGACGCGCCGGTATCGGTGTCCGGCACCACCAGCGACGGCCTGGGGCTCACCGGCCGCGGGGAGGGTATCGCCGCCATGGCCACCGCGCTGCTGCACTGTCCGGAGCGGCCGAGCATGCCCGGGGCCGGTAGCGAGATCTGACCGGTACGGCACCGGATACGGCGAGGCCGCGTAATCGGGGTGAATCGGGCTCCCGGTGATCGAGGTGATCGGCGAGCCCCGGCCCGGCCGAATGCCGGAACACCGGCCCGCCCCGCTACCCTGCCCATATCCCCCTGCACAACATCCGAGTGCAATCCATACACGAAACTAGGATCGACTGCCGTGACGCTGCGCCTGTTCGACACCGAGAAACGGACCCTGCGTGATTTCACGCCGCTGGTACCCGGCCATGCCTCGGTGTACCTGTGTGGCGCGACCGTGCAGGGTCAGCCGCATATCGGTCATGTCCGCAGCGGCGTGGCATTCGATATTCTCCGTCGCTGGCTCACCGTGAACGGTTTCGACGTGGCGTTCATCCGCAATGTCACCGATATCGAGGACAAGATCCTCACCAAGGCGGCCGCGGCCGGCCGGCCGTGGTGGGAGTGGGCCGCCACCCATGAGCGGGCCTTCGACCGGGCATATCGGCAACTCGGCGTACTGCCGCCCTCGGCGGAACCGCGGGCCACCGGGCACATCACCCAGATGGTCGAATTGATGCGGCGGTTGATCGACCGGGGTCATGCCTACGCCTCCGAGGGCAATGTCTATTTCGATGTCCGCAGTTATCCGGAATACGGGCAGCTGTCCGGCCATCGGCTCGACGATGTGCATCAGGGCGAGAGTGCCGGGGTCGGTAAACGCGACCCCCGGGATTTCACCCTGTGGAAGGCGGCGAAACCGGGTGAGCCCACCTGGCCATCACCCTGGGGTCCGGGGCGGCCGGGCTGGCATCTGGAATGCTCGGCGATGGCCGAGTTCTACCTCGGCTCCGAATTCGATATCCACTGCGGTGGAATGGATCTGGTCTTTCCGCACCACGAGAACGAAATCGCTCAGTCCAAAGCGGCCGGGCACGGTTTCGCGCAGTACTGGTTGCACAACGGCTGGGTCACCATGGGCGGCGAGAAGATGTCGAAATCGCTCGGCAATGTGCTGTCCATTCCGAATGTGCTGAAATCGGTGCGCGCCGTGGAATTGCGTTTCTATCTGGGAAGCGCGCACTACCGGTCGATGCTGGAGTATTCCGATAAGGCACTCACCGACGCCGCCCAGTCGTATCAGCGGATCGAGGCGTTCGTGAACCGGGTGGCCGAACGCGGCGGCGATATCCCGATGGGGAAATGGACCGACGGTTTCGCCGCCGCCCTCGACGACGATCTCGGTGTACCGAAGGCGCTCGCCGAAATCCACCACGGCGTGCACGAGGGCAACCGCGCGCTGGACGCCGGGGTCATCGACACCGCCCGTGAGCATGCCGGTCAGGTCCGCGCGATGCTCGATGTGCTGGGTGTGGATCCGCTGGACCCGCACTGGCACGCGGGCGCCGACCATTCCGCCGCCGACGCCGCCCTCGACGTGCTCGTAGCCGCGGAACTGGAGCGACGCCAGCAGGCCCGGGCCGCGAAGGACTGGGCCAGTGCCGACGCTGTCCGTGATCGGTTGCAGGCGGCCGGTATCGAAGTCACCGACACTCCCAACGGCGCGGAATGGTCGCTGGGCGCACCTACCCCTGGAAAGGCGGGCTGATGGCCGGCAACTCACAACGTCGGGGTGCTATCCGCAAAGGCGGCACCAAGAAGGGGCAGGTGGTCGGATCCGGCGGGCAGCGCCGGCGCGGGCTGGAAGGCCGCGGTCCGACCCCACCCGCCGAGGCGCGCACCAAACATCCGGCGGCCCGGCGTTCGGCGGCGAAAGCCAAAGCGGCGCAGAACAAACCGGCTCCTCGCGGCGGGCGCACAGCGGGCCGGCACGGCGACGACGGCCCCGAGCTGGTGCTGGGCCGCAACCCGGTGGTGGAATGCCTGCGCGCGGGGGTGCCCGCGACGGCGCTCTATGTGGCGGTCGGCACCGAGAACGACGAACGCCTCACCGAGAGTGTGCGAATCGCCGCCGATACCGGGATCTCCATCCTGGAGGTGCCGCGTACCGATCTGGACCGCATGAGCGCCAACGGCCTGCATCAGGGGATGGCGCTACAGGTTCCGCCCTATCGCTACGCGCATCCGGACGACCTGCTCACCCGGGCCCTGGAATCGCCGGAACCCGCGCTGCTGGTCGCACTCGACAACATCTCGGACCCGCGCAACCTGGGTGCGGTGGTGCGCTCGGTCGCGGCGTTCGGCGGTCACGGTGTGGTGATCCCGCAACGGCGCAGCGCCAGCGTCACCGCGGTCGCCTGGCGGACCAGTGCCGGCGCGGCAGCCCGGCTGCCGATCGCCCGGGCCACGAACCTCACTCGCACACTGAAGGATTGGGCGTCGCGCGGCGTGCAGGTGATCGGCCTCGACGCCGGTGGGGACACCTCCCTCGACGATTTCGACGGCACCACGCCCACAGTGATCGTGGTGGGGTCCGAAGGCAAAGGCCTCTCACGGCTCGTACGCGAGAACTGCGACGCCATCCTCAGCATCCCCATGGCAGGCCCCGTGGAATCGCTCAACGCCTCCGTCGCAGCGGGCGTAGTCCTGGCCGAAACCGCCAGGCAGCGCCGCACCTGAACCATCCGCCGGGCCACCCGCCGAGGCACGGTCGGCGGATGCCCCACCGCCGGCCCGAGTGACATCAGTTTCGGCCGGGGGATCGGATCTGCGGTAAGAGGTGGTGTATCTGTACAACCGCCGATTGACCGACCCTTGGTAGCGGCAGCCCGGAAAGCTTCGGCCGGGCCACCGGATAGGTTCTTGTCCTTGGCGTCGGCATGCCAGGCCGTTCATGGCAGCGATGATGTCGTCGCGCCGGGCGTCGAGGGGCAGGATCGGATCGTTCCTGCGGGGGCTGGATGGCCTGGGGCGCGTCCACGTTCGGACACCACCCGGGTCGCGGTCCGGGCCCTCGCCGGGAACTATCGCGCCACACACACTCGTTCGAGCGGCCTGCGGTACGCGAACGTCCCGGCTCCCAGTAGGCGAACGAAAGCTGGGCACGGTGCCGAGTTCAGCGAGGCCATAAAAGGGTGAGCCGGGCCGACATTCGTGTGCTCGGCAGCGAGACCCGGAGCCGGTGCCCTTCTACTCACCGTGCCTGAGCACGTCGTGTGTGGAAGGTGCCAGCCATCTCGGCACGCCGTTCGGCGATCTGCCGATGTTCATCCCGCTGGG
>NZ_JBEZYU010000083.1:0-123 GCF_040638875.1 Nocardia sp. NPDC024068
TGGCGAAGCCACGAGTCTCGAGGGCTGACAGCAGACGCTAAAGGGGCCGAACCCCGCGCGCGCCAGCGCGCCAATAAACACAGCACCTTCGCGAGTGAGGTCACGTCCCCACCTTCGCGAGTG
>NZ_JBEZYU010000083.1:220-15862 GCF_040638875.1 Nocardia sp. NPDC024068
GTGAGGTCACGTCCCCACGTTCGCGAGTGAGGTCACGTCCCCACGTTCGCGAGTGAGGTCACGTCCCCACGTTCGCGAGTGAGGTCACGTCCCCACGTTCGCGAGTGAGGTCACGTCCCCACCTTCGCGATCAGGGTCATCCCCGCCTCCGAGTAAGGTCATCTCCTCACCGTCGCGATCAGGGTCATCTCCCCACCTCTGCGAGCGAGGTCGCCCATGCGCCGTCCCCCCGGCGCTCCGTGACCATGTAAGCGCTCGAAGACCACCCACTAGCCGGCAACAGCACGCCGCAACTTGCCACGCGAATACCGAGATACTTCGGCTGACCAGGTCGGTACTCATAGACGGCACCTATCAACGGCGCATGCTCGCCGGAGGGAGATCGTGAGCGAGCTTCAGGCCTGACCCCGGAGACTACGAAGAACCGGTGGTCGAAGGCCGCCGGTCATCCGTCCTGGAGCCGAATCGTGCTGATCGGGCCGATTCGCCGGTTCACGTCGTTCACCGCCGGGCTGCCGGGCGGGAAACGGCGCGAACCGGCGTAAACGGCCAAAGGGGAGGCAGTCGGCCTCCCCCGCGCGTGCGCGCTCGGTCAGCGGCGCCAGTCGTCGTAGTTGTCCTCCTCGTCCCATTTGGACAAGGAGTCGTCCGCGTCGTGCTCATCCGACAGGACGCCACCACGTGGGGTGTTGTCGCTACCGGAAAGCTCGCGCTGAAGGCTCGCCAAGTCGGTCGACGGCGAGCTGTACTTCAGCTCGCGCGCAACCTTGGTCTGCTTTGCCTTAGCCCGGCCACGGCCCATGGCTGACCCCCTCGCGTCACAGCGGGGCGGCCTGGGGATTGGTGGCGGCCCCGTTCGAATTAATATCTTCCTGACAGACACTTTAGCGCGTGTCCGGCCGTCGCGCTTCCACGAGTCGGCTATCCGCCGGATCGACCGACCGGTTTGCCGATATTTCGCCCTCAGCTGCCCGGCGCGACCACTCCGGGTATGGCCCGGATCACACCGACTCTGGCGCCGCCGCCGAGCACCGCGGGAGCGGCCAAAGCGGCCAGCTCGTCCGACCACGCGACCCCCATACGCTGCAAGACCGCCATGGTCAGCGGGATCCGGGCCCGGTCCGCTCCGTCGTCGATCTTGTACGCGAAAGCGCTGCCGTCGGGCAGCGCACCGGCGTGCACACCGTCCGCGCCGATCTTGCAGAGCAGTCCCGGGACCGCGCTCATGGTTTGCAGATCGGCTCCGTTGGTGCCCGAAATCACCCGGGGATGCGCGCGCAGCGCATCGGCGATCCGGCGTTCGGGCGAACCCTGGGCCGCGGTGGCCAACGCGGCGAAGGCGCGCGCCAGATTCACCAGGGAGACCGGGACGATGGGCAGTCCGCAACCGTCGATTCCCAGATCGGTCTCGGGTTCCCCGGTCAGCTCGATCACCTGTGCGAGGACAGCCTGCTGGAGCGGGTGGGCGATATCCGGATAGCCGTCGATCGGCCAGCCGTTCACCGCGCAGGTGGCGAGCATGGCCGCGTGTTTGCCGGAACAGTTCATATACCGCTTGGCGGGTTTCTCGCCCCGGTACAGCACCCCGGCTCGGGCGCGCTCGTCCATGGGTAGATCGGGCGGGCAGGCCAGATCGTTCTCGTCGAATCCGAAACGCCGCAGCAGGCGTTCGATCAGCTCGATATGTTCCGGCTCGCCGGTATGCGAGGCGGTGGCGATGGCCAGCTCGGCGTCGTCGAGTGGTTCGAAACCGTGTTTGAGCAGGGTGAGCGCCTGCATCGGTTTGTTGGTGGAACGCGGGTAGATCGGTACATGCACCGATCCGGCCTCGTAAGTGGGGTCGCCATCCGGTCCGATGATCACCACCGACCCCCGGTGGACGCATTCCCGGAATCCGGAGCGGACCATTTCGACCAGGTCGACGCTCATCCGATCGGCTCCGGTTCGGCGGCCGCGCCGCCCCTGGCCGCGCCGCGCCGCTTCGTGTGGCGGGCGATCTGGGCGTGGATATCGTCGGAGAGGGTGGGCTCGGCGGTGCGCAGCAGTGCGAGACGGTCGGGGTCCGAGCCGGTGAACACATCTCGGACGGTTACTCCGTGCTCTGGTACGTGGACGAATTCGACCCGGTCACCCGCGGCCACGGTGCCCTCGGCCAGGACCCGGAAATAGCAGCCGGTATCGCCGCGCAGGGTGAATCTGCGCACCCACTGCGGTTCGCTGGTCCAGTGCCCGAAGGTGGCACACGGGACGCGGGGCGCGCTCACCTCGAACAGCGCCTCGCCCACCGCGCAGCGTGCGCCGACGACCGCGTCGCTGAGCGGTAGACCGGTGATGCGGAGGTTCTCCCCGAACCAGCCCGCCGGCAGCTCCCGGCCGAGTTCGGCGCCCCAGGTCCGGGCATCCTCCTCGGCGTAGCCGTAGACGGCCTGATGGACCCCGCCGTGGTGTTCGGTGTTGCATACGTGGTCGCCGTCGAGGCCGAGCCGGCCGGCCCGGACCCGTCCGGCGACCGGCCGTTTGTCGATGGCGGTACGGCCGACCCGCCCCGGCACCGGCACCTCGGCGTGCACGGCACAGACGGCCAGGATCCGTCCGGTGTCCCCAACCCGCATCGGCGCTCGTTCCTCTCGGCTCGTGGTGCTCGGGTCAGCGGCCGCGGAGCCGTTCGATGGCCTGCCGGCCGGCCTGCGGGCTGTCGTCGGCGAGCACCGAATCGGGGTCGATCGCGGCTGCGGTGGCGCCGACGGTGAGCTGGGTATCGGGTGGGACTGCGCGTTTGATCAGGGCCAGTGCGATAGGTCCGAACTCGTAGTGGTCGATCACGGTGCCCAGGACGCCGACCGAACGTCCGCCCGCGGTGACGGCGTCGCCCGGAACCGGCCGCTCGTCGGCGGAGCCGTCCAGATGGAGCAGGACCAGCCGCCGCGGCGGCTTGCCGAGGTTGTGCACCCGCGCCACGGTTTCCTGACCTCGGTAGCACCCCTTTTCCAGGTGTACCGCGCCGTACTCCTCGGGCCCGCCGATCCAGTTCACCTCGTGCGGGATTGTGCGCTCGTCGGTGTCGACCCCGATCCGGGGCCGTAGCGCCGCCACCCGCAGCGCCTCGTAGGTCCAGGATCCCGCGGGTCGCGCCCCGGCCTCGACGAGTTCGTGCCACCGGGTGAGCAACTGATCCCGGGGGAGAATCAGGTCGAAGGAGTCGGCGGTGGGCCAGGGCATCCGGCGCAGAAAACCGCCGCCCGGCAGCGGGAGGGCCTCGTAGGTATCGGGCAGCCGGTCGAGACCCAGGACCGGGAGCAGCGTGGCGGCTTCCGGGCCCAGCAGGCTCAGCACGGCGTGATCGGGCGCTTCCCGCGGTTGCGCGTCGGCCCAGAAGACCATTTTGGTGAGGAAGTCCAGCAGGGCGGGACCGCGGTCGGCTTCGGTATCGATCCACACTGTGCCGTTCAGCTCGGTGAGGACGAAATGATGCAGCACCCGGCCGTTGAGGTCCAGGTCCAGATTCTCCGCGGAGCGGCCGTCGCCGAGTCCGGTGATGTGCTGGCTGGTGACCGTGTGCAACCAGCTCAGCCGCTCCGCGCCGGTGATGGTGAACACGAACCGATGCGAGCGATCGACCACGGCGACGCGCTGCACGGCCGCGCGCTGCTCGCCGAGTGGATCGCCGTAATGCCAGGGCACGAGGGCGTCCGGTGAGCCCGGCGCGGCGGCGACGGCTCCCGGTACTGCGAGGACAGGGCTGGGTGCGGCGACCACGGACACGGTCTCCACTCTAGGAGCCGATCGGGGCGGCGCGCATCAGCGGGGTCCCGACCTGCGGTTTCGGTTTCGCTGGGTCAGCTCTCGCCGGGGTGGAGGGACACCAGCGGCAGCCAGCGGGTGATCTCGGCGGCCCGATTCCCGGAGGCGTCCACGGTCCCGGCCGTCACCGCGGCGGCGAAATCTCGCAGGCCGGTCGCCAGCAGCAGCCAGGTCCGCGGATCGGTCTCGACGACATTCGGCGGTGTCCCGCGGGTGTGCCGAGGGCCTTCGACACATTGGACTGCGACGAAAGGAGGTACCCGTACCTCCACCGAATGGCCCGGCGCCACCGCCGCCAGAACGCGCGCGGTGGCGCGCACCGCGGCCGCGAGTTCGGACCGGGCCGGAGCCGGCCGGGTTTCATCGAGCAGCCACGCGCGGATCGCCGTCACCGCCGCCCGCGCCGCGGCCGGATCGTTGTCCGTTCGTCGTGCCACCGCCCGACTCTAACCAGCAGCGGCACACCGGAACCAGCCCGGCCGTACCGATCGGCGGGGCCGGCCCCACCTGGCCCACGGCAGCTGCCCGCCCCGACATTTGTCCGGGCTGCCTGGCATTCCGGCCGTCATCGCGGGCGGTGTTGGCCTACGCTCGTGGCCATGGTGGATCGAGTTCTTGTAACACTCGACGGTGAGGTCCGCGACGCGGATCAGCCGTTGTTGTATGCCGACGATATCGGCGTTCTGCGCGGCGACGGGATCTTCGAGACGGTGCTGGTCCGCGGTGGCACGGTATGCGCGCTCGACTTCCATCTCGCCCGGCTACGCCGTTCCGCGCAGGCACTCGATCTACCCGAACCCGATCTGGCCCGCTGGCGCGGTGCGATGGAGACGGCCGCCAAGGAATGGGGCGCCGATTCCGAGGGCGTGATGCGTCTGGTCCTGACCCGGGGCCGGGAGAGCGCGCTGGGCGATCCCGCGGCGGCGGTGCGCTCCGGCGAACTGTCCGAGGCGGTCCCGGTGCCCACGACCTACGTCCTGGTGACCGCGCCGGGGGAGCGGGTCGCCAAGGCCCGGACCGAAGGCGTCGCGGTGGTGACACTGACCCGCGGTATCTCGATCGATCTCGCGCAGGCCGCGCCCTGGCAGCTGCTGGGCGCGAAAACCCTGTCCTACGCCACCAATATGGCCGCGCTGCGGTTCGCCACCAGGATGGGCGCCGACGATGTGATCTTCACCAGCACCGAACACCGGGTGCTGGAGGGTCCGCGGTCGACGGTGGTGATCGCGCGGGGCAAACAGCTGATCACCCCGCCGCACAAGCACGGTGTGCTGCCGGGGGTCACCCAGCGCGCGCTGTACGCCGAGGCGGAACGCCACGGATACGAATGCCGGTACGAACCCTTGTTCACCGCGGATCTCTTCGACTGCGACAGCATCTGGATGCTCAGCAGCGTGACGCTCGCCGCACGGGTGAATTCCCTGGACGGGGTGCGGATGTCGGCGTCGGAGTCGGCCGCCGAGATCGCCGGGATGGTCGATCGCGGCATCGAACGCACCGGGACCATCGCGGACTGGTAGAGGTGTTTTTGGAGCGGGCGCTTCGTGAGGGGTTGGGGAGGTGGGTTGAAGCGGCCCCACCGTGAAGGGGGTTTGGATCGACGCCTTCGTGAACGCCCGCAGCCCATCGTCGGTGCGAGCACGCCGATCCAGAACCGGTCGGGCCCCGACCGTGATGTGCCGATAGGGATTTGTTGCGGGATCGTAGGAACATCGATCGGTAAGTCGTGTCCGGCAACACATTGATCCGGTGGCCCCCGTGCGTACTCTTAAACTACGACACGTCGTAGTAACAGGAGGCTCGGTGTGGACGCCCTGGATGTCTCGCGGTGGCAGTTCGGCATCACGACCGTCTACCACTTCTTGTTCGTCCCCTTGACGATCGGCCTGGCGCCTCTGGTCGCCGGGATGCAGACCGCCTGGGTGATCACGGGCAAGGAACACTGGTATCGGCTGACCAAATTCTTCGGGAAGCTCTTCCTGATCAATTTCGCGCTCGGTGTCGCCACCGGAATCGTGCAGGAATTCCAGTTCGGGATGAACTGGAGCGAATATTCCCGTTTCGTCGGCGACGTTTTCGGCGCACCCCTCGCGCTGGAGGGGCTGGTGGCCTTCTTCATGGAGTCCACATTCATCGGGCTGTGGATCTTCGGCTGGCAACGGCTGCCGAAACTCGTGCATCTGGGCACCATCTGGATGGTCGCGATCGGCGTCAACGCCTCCGCGTACTTCATCATCGCGGCCAACTCGTTCATGCAGCATCCGGTCGGTGCTCGGTACAACCCGGAGACCGGGCGGGCCGAACTCACCAGCATCGTCGAACTTCTCACCAACAACACCGCGCTGGCGGCGTTCCCGCACGTGGTAGCCGGATCCTTCCTGACCGCGGCGACCTTCGTCGCCGGGATCGCCGGCTGGTGGATGGTCCGGCACGCGCGCAGCGGCGATCCGGGCAAACTCGAGGAAGCGCGTGCCATGTGGCGCCCGGCGGCCCGGGTCTCGCTGCTGATCGCGGTGATCTCCGGGGTGGCGCTGGTGTACACGGGCGATGTGCAGGGCAAGCTGATGTTCGATCAGCAGCCGATGAAGATGGCCTCGGCGGAATCGCTGTGCCACACCCAGGTGGACCCGGATTTCTCGATCCTCACCGTGGGTACGCACAACAACTGCGACAGCGTGACCCATGTGCTCGAAGTGCCCTACGTGCTGCCCTGGCTGGCCGAGGGCACGTTCACCGGGGTTGAACTACAGGGCGTCGTGGACCTCCAGCAGGCCTACAACGAGAAGTTCGGGCCGGGCGACTACCGGCCGAATCTGTTCGTGACCTACTGGTCCTTCCGCGCCATGATCGGTCTGGCGGCCGGGTCGGCGCTACTGGTGTTCGCCGGATTCTGGATGACCAGGCGCGGCCGGGTTCCGGACAAGCGCTGGTTCTCCTGGCTGAGCCTGCTGGCCATACCGACTCCGTTCCTGGCGAATTCGGCCGGCTGGGTGTTCACCGAGATGGGGCGTCAGCCCTGGGTCGTGGTGCCCAACCCGACCGGCGACCAGGAGTTGCGCCTCATGGTGCAGCAGGGGGTCTCCGATCACGCGACCGTGACCGTCTGGATCTCGCTGATCACCTTCACGGTGGTTTACGGGCTGCTCGCCGTCGTGTGGTTCTACCTGATGCGCCGCTATGTGCGCGAGGGTCCGGAACGACCCCGCGACGAGACCGCCGCCGCGGACGGCACCACGGAAAAACCTGCCGAAGAACAGCTTTCGTTCGCCTACTAGGAGCCGGGATGGAACTGCAGGAATTCTGGTTTTTGCTGATCGGTGTGCTGTTCACCGGGTACTTCGTGCTGGAGGGTTTCGATTTCGGGGTCGGCATGCTCATGCCGATCCTCGGAAAAGGGTCCGATATCCGGCGCCGGGCCGTGTTGAACACCATCGGCCCGGTGTGGGACGGCAACGAGGTCTGGTTGATCACCGCCGGCGGTGCGCTGTTCGCCGCGTTCCCGGAGTGGTACGCGAGCATGTTCTCCGGGTTCTACTTCGCCCTGCTGCTGTTGCTGGTGGCGTTGATCCTGCGGATCTGCGCGATCGAATACCGCGGCAAGATCGACGACCCGCGGTGGCGGGCCCGCTGCGATATCGGAATCGGTATCGGCTCCTGGGTGCCGGCCCTGGCGTGGGGCTGGGTGTTCGCCAATATCGTGCGCGGGGTGCCGTTGGACGCCGATAAGCAGTTCACCGGAGCATTCGGTGCGCTCTTCTCGCCGTACGCGCTGCTGGGCGGGCTCACTACCGGGCTGCTCTTCGCCCTGCACGGCGCCGTGTTCCTGACACTGAAGACCGGGGGAGAGGTCCGCGACGACGCGGTGCGGACCGCCCGGCTGCTGCTGGCCCCCACCGCGGTGGTGGTGGCCGGCTTCGGCCTGTGGACCCAGCTCGCCTACGGCAGTGGCTGGACCTGGATCCTGGTGGCGCTGGCCGTGTTCGGGCTCGCCGCCGGAGCCGCGGCACTGTTCGCCGGACGGGACGGCTGGTCCTTCGCCGGTACCGCGCTGACCGTGCTGGCCGCCTCGGCACTGCTTTTCGGCGCGCTCTTCCCCGATGTGCTGCCGTCCACCATCGATCCGGCATACGGCCTGACCGTCGACAACGCCTCCTCCACCCCCTACACGCTGAAGGTGATGAGCTGGGCCGCGGTGCTGGTCACCCCGGTGGTCATCGGATACCAGGCCTGGACGTACTGGGTGTTCCGCAAACGCATTAGGGTCGAACACATCCCACCCGGAATCGGACTTTCCCCCCGCGTCGCCACCGAGGAGTGACACCGAATGGCCCGCCCGCCCGTGGACCCACGCCTGTGGCGTTACGCCCGCTCCGCCAGGAGTTATCTGGCGCTCTCCGTCGGTCTCTCGCTGGCGACCACAGTGACGATCGTGCTGAGTGCCGTCCTGCTGGGCCGGGTGCTGGCCGGTGTCATCACCGACCCCGGACAACGCACGCTCGATTCGTGGACCGCGGAACTGGTGGTGCTCGCCCTGGCACTGGCCGGTCGCGGGCTGGCGGCGTGGTGGCAGTCGCGGATCGCGCACCGGGCAGGTGTGCGGGTGGTCGCGGAACTGGAGGAGTCGGTACTCGGCGCGGGCGCCGGGCTCCCGCCGCGCGAACTGGATGCGCGCCGCACCGAGATCGCCGTGGTCGTGGGCAGCGGGCTCAGCGGGCTGCGCGCGTACCTCACCGGTTACCTACCGGCCCTGCTGCTCGCGGTTCTGGTGCCGCCGGTGGTGCTGGCGGTGATCGCGGCGCACGACCTCACCTCCGCGCTCATCGTGGTCGTCACGCTGCCGCTCATCCCGGTTTTCATGGTGCTCATCGGCCTGCTCACCGAGGGACGCGCCCGGGCCACCCTGGACGCCACCACCCGGCTGTCGGACCGGCTGCTGGACCTCTTCGCCGGAATGCCCACGTTGCGCGCGCTCGGGCGGGAAGGCGTGGACGGGCCGGATATCCCCGGCCGGAGTATGAGCGGGCGGGTCCGGGAACTGGGCGAATCGCTGCATCGGCGCACGATGGCGGCATTGCGTCTCGCGTTCCTGTCCTCGATGGTGCTGGAACTGCTGGCGACGCTCTCGGTGGCGCTGGTCGCGGTGGCGATCGGGATGCGGCTGGTCCACGGCGATATGAGTCTCTACGACGGGATCGTCGCGCTCGTCCTCGCTCCGGAGGTGTACCTGCCGTTGCGGACACTCGGTGAGCGCTTCCACGCCGCGCAGGACGGAACAGCCGCCGCCGACAGGGCCTTCGCGATCCTCGACCGGCGGAGCCCGACTGCCGCCACGGGCGGCGACGGGGCGCGGGTGAACGATCCGATGCTTCCGGCCGCGCATGCGCCGGACCCGGCGGCGGACGACCCCGCGGTGATATCCCGGAGTGTTCACGGCCGCAACGGTTCCGCCCGTACCGAAGAGCCGGCCGGTCGCCGGCACGGTGCGCTCGTCGCCGGATCCGCTGCGGATCGCACCGGCCCGGTCGGTTCCGCCGTGATCGAATTGCGTGATCTGACCATCGAATCGAGGGACGGCGCCGCACCGGACGGACTGTCCGCCATCCTGCGACCCGGCCGGGTCACCGCCCTCACCGGACCCAACGGCAGCGGAAAATCCACTGTGTTGCAGGCGATCCTCGGACTGATCGAACCCACTGCCGGCGCCGTGTTCGCCGATGGCGCGGATATCCGATCGATTTCACCGGAGCAGTGGTGGTCCCGGATGGCCTGGCTGCCGCAGCGGCCGGTGCTGGTGCCGGGAACCCTGCGCGAGAACCTGGAACTGCTCGGTGCCACCGTTGCGGGTTCGCCGCGCCGGGGCCCGGCCCGGGTCCTCAGCGAACTGGATGCCGCCTGCGCCGTAACCGGATTCGACGCCGTGCTCGAAGCGCTGCCCGCACGATGGGATACCGTGGTCGGGTCCGGGGGGATCGGGCTCTCCCTGGGACAACGCCAGCGGCTCGCGCTCACCCGCGTGCTCGCCGCGGATCGCCCGATCGTGCTCCTGGACGAACCGACCGCCCATCTGGATCCCGACAGTGAAGTCGCGGTGGCGGCGGCGCTCACCACCCTCGCCCGAACCGGCGTCACAGTGGTGCTGGTCGCGCACCGGCCCGCGCTGCTGTCCGCCGCCGACGAGATCGTCACGATACCCATGCGTTCCCACCGAATATCGCCATGAACCCACGAAACCCGCACCGCTCCGCCGCCCGTGCCCGCGCGGCCCGGCCCGCATCCGTCCACCCCACCCGGCGCTGGGTCCGTACCCGGCTGCTGCTCCGCGATATCCGGCAGATGTGGGCCATGCTCGAGATCCCGCGTTCCCGACTGGCCGTCGCGGTCGCGTGGGGGGTACTGGCTCTGGGCAGCGGTCTGGGTCTGGCGGCGCTCGCCGCCTGGCTCATCGCCCGGGCCTGGCAGATGCCTCCGGTGCTCGATCTGACCGTCGCGGTGGTCGCGGTGCGAGCCCTGGGCATCTCGCGGGGCGTCTGCCGGTACCTGGAGCGTCTGGCGACCCACGATGTGGCGCTGCGGTCGATGACCGCCGCGCGCACCTCGGTCTACCGGGCGCTGGCCCGGGCGCCGCTGTGGTTGACCCGCCGCTCGGACGGCGACCTGCCCGGCGTCGCCGGAACCGGCGCGGGCCGAACCGCACCCACCGCACCGGGCGGGCCCGGCCTACCCGGGCGGCTGCGCCGGGGCGATGTGCTGGTGCGGGTGGGCACCGATATCGACGACCTGGGCGCGGTGGTGGTACGAACTTTCGTACCCGCCGCGGTCGCGCTCGTGCTCTCGCTGGCCGCGGTCGGCCTGCTCGCGTTCGTCTCGGTCGCCGCGGCGGCGATCCTGGCGGCGGCGCTGGTCTTCTCCGGTCTGGTGGCGCCGTGGTTGTCGGCCCGGGCCGCCGCCGATGCCGAACGGGCGGCCCGCGCCGATCGCGCCGAGTTCGCCGCGCACGCGCTCACCGTGCTCGACCACGCACCGGAGCTCCGGGTCGCCGGGAAACTGGACACCGCGCTCGACGCGGCCACCGCGGCCAACCGCCGGGTGCTCGCCGCCGAAGACGCGGCGGCCGGGCGCACGGCATGGGCGGCGGCCGCGACCCCGCTCGCGACGGGAGTCACGGTGCTGGCCGCCCTGCTCATCGGGATCACCCTGTACGGCCCGGACGGTGGAGCCTCCGGTGCGATGACGCCGATGGCGCTGGCCGTCCTGGTGCTGCTGCCGCTGTCGTCCTTCGAAGCCACCGGCGCGCTACCGGCCGCCGCCCGGGCGCTCACCGTCGCCCGTGCCGCCCTGCACCGGCTGCGCGCGGTATCGCCCGACCACCGCCCGGCCGGCGACGATATGACCACCGGCGACCCTGCCCGCACCGCCGCCCGGCCCGCCGGCACCCGCAAACGATTCGGTACCGGCGGTGACCCGCACCCGTTCCCGTACGCGGACAGCCGCGCCGACGGAGTTGTGATCGGCTGGGTGGGTGACGGTCAGTGGCAGATACCGGAGCGGCCGCAGGCGTCACGGGTCGTGGTGGTCGGACCCAGCGGCGCAGGAAAAACAACCCTGCTGATGGCCTGGGCCGGCCTGTTCGACACCCCGGACGAACGGGTGCGGTTCTTCGCCGAGGACGCGCACCTGTTCGGTACCAGCGTGCTGGAGAACCTGCGGGTGGCGCGCGGCGATCTCGACGCCGCCGGGGCCGACCGCGCACTGCGTACCGTCGGGCTCGGAGACTGGCTCGACGGACTCGCCGACGGCGTCCACACCGAACTGACCGGCGGCGCGGCCGCGGTCTCGGGTGGTCAGCGGCGCCGGATCCTGCTCGCGCGGGCCCTGGTGTCGCCGGCCCGGGCGCTGCTGCTGGACGAACCCACCGAACACCTGGACGCGACCGCGGGCGCCGAACTGCTGTGCGCTCTGCTCGACCGCGACAGCGGTTTGGTGGAACCGGACCGGGACGTGGTGGTGGTCACACATCAGCCGCCGATCGGACACCGCGCCGGGCTGGTGATCACGGTGGATGAATCAGGGCAGGTCCGGGCCGCTTTCCCGGATCGCCCGGCCGGTCGTTACGCCCTCGACGAAATTCCGTTGCCGAGCCCCGCCTGTGGTGGCTAGATTCGTCGGTACACAAGGAAGGAGGTGATCCCAAGAATGGAAATTCTCAGGATGCGTGAGGTGGCTGTCAGCTAGCGCTGTAGCCGGCTGTGCACGGACTCCGTTCACCCGACAGCGATGAGCGAATTCCAGGCAGCCACCCGGCCCCCGAGTCCCCGATCCGTCCGATCGGGATCGGCGGCGAGACCCTCCGGTACTCACACCGTGGGCTCGCACCGATACGGCTCGGGGGTCGTTCCCGTTTCGGGGCCGGTGATCTCAGCCGATATAGCGCTGCAGGCGCGCGGAAAGCCGCGGTTGCAGCGGCCCGTCGGCCACCACCCGCTCCTCCACATACGCGAGATCGCCACCCTCCACGATGCCGTAGAGGCGTTTGGCGCCCCCCACCACCGCGCCGGTCTGGCTACGGATCACCACATCGGTGGCCAGCTCCCAGGAGGACTGGGTCAGGGCCTTGCCGTAGAACAATTCGACGATTCCGGTGCTGTGGGTGAGCAGCAACTCCAGGACCTCGTCGTTGTCATCGGTCCCGACCCGCCAGAAACCCTGTTCCCGCAGATCCGGGCCGCCGTAGCTGCCATCGGACTCGACGAACCAGGAGCGCGAATCCCAGCTCAGATAGTCCCCGCCGTCATGGGAGACCACGATCTGCTGGCCGAAGCGGTAGTCGCCGCGTTCGGGGTTGTTGCCCTCGCCCGCACCACGCCACACACCGACCATCGGCAGCAGTGCCAGCATGGCCGGATTCAGATCCGGGCCGAGCCGCAGGTTGGCCGTATCCTCGGGCAGCGGAAGATCCGGGAGCACCGGAATATTGCGACCGCCGGTCTCCTTCGCGCGTTCGGCCGCGTCGGCGACCGCCTGATCACCGCTGAGGGGCGACTGCTGCCCGCCGCCACGCCCGTTCTGGGCGGCGGCGTCGGCCGGGTCGGTGTTGTCGCTCGCTCGCTCGGCCGGATCGGAACCTTCGCTCGCGAGACCGCTCATGACTCGGTGAACAGCCGGTAGAACACGTACAGGCCGAACCAGCCGATGAGGACCGACACGGCGATCAGCAGAATCTCGAAGAAGAGGACCACAGGGTTATCTTATGCGCGCCTTCGGCGCGCGGGTTTTGGCCCCCTTGGTCCCTGCTTTCCGCCCTCGGGACTCGCGCCTGCGGCGCCTCGCTTCGAGGGCGGAAAGCAGGGACGGGCCAAAACCTCCGAGGGCCTCGCTGAACTCGGCACCAAGGCTGGGCACGTTCGGTGACCGATGCGTCCGGATCTTGCGGCGATCGAGGGTGTGGCCGGATACGCCGATGGCCCAGGACCGGCCTGTGTGGGCGGTCCTGGGCCATCAGGCCGTCTTGGTTACTTCGAGACGGTGACGTCCACGTTGTGGATGCCGGGGCCGTCGGGACGGATCTCGGTGGAGCCGTTGCCCGAGGCGGACAGCGCGCGCAGAGTCCAGCTTCCCGGTGCGGCGAAGAAGCGGAAGTCGCCGGTGCCCGACGCGACCACTTCGGCGGTGAAATCACCGTTGCCGTCGAGCAGCCGGACGAAGGCGCCGCCCACCGGCTCGGAATCGGTGCCGAGCACGCGGCCGGTGATCACCGTTTCCTTCTCCACATCGACGCCGGCCGGGATGTCCTGGCCTTGGGTAGGTGCTGCACACATGGCGATTACTCTCCCAACTCGATAGGTGCGCCGACCAGCGAACCGTATTCGGTCCAGCTGCCATCGTAATTCTTGACGTTCTGGTGCCCGAGCAGCTCCTGCAGCACGAACCAGGTGTGCGAGGAACGCTCACCGATCCGGCAGTAGGCGATGGTCTCCTTGTTGCCGTCGAGTCCGGCCTCACCGTAGATCTTGGTGAGATCGTCGTCGGAACGGAAGGTGCCGTCCTCGTTGGCGGCCTTGCTCCACGGCACGTTGATCGCGCCGGGGATGTGACCGGGACGCTGGCTCTGCTCCTGCGGCAGATGCGCGGGAGCCAGGATCTTGCCGGAGAACTCGTCGGGGGAGCGGACGTCCACCAGGTTCTTGGTGCCGATGGCGGCGATGACCTCGTCGCGGAAGGCGCGGATGGTGTTATCCGGTTCGGCGGCCTTGTACTGGGTGGCCGGACGGGAGACCTCGTCGCGCGAGAGGGGACGCCCGTCGAGCTCCCACTTCTTGCGGCCGCCGTCGAGCAGTTTGACGTTGTTGTGACCGTACAGCTTGAAGTACCAGTACGCGTAGGCGGCGAACCAGTTGTTGTTGCCGCCGTAGAGGATGACCTCGTCGTCGTTGGAGATACCGCGCTCCGAGAGCAGCGTGGAGAACTGCTCCTGGCTCACGAAATCGCGACGAACCTGATCCTGCAGGTCCTTCTTCCAGTCGAGCCGGACGGCGCCCTCGATGTGGCCGCCTTCGTAGGCGGTGGTGTCCTCGTCGACCTCGACGAAGACGACGCCGGGGGTCTTGAGATTCTCTTCGGCCCAGTCGACGGAGACCAGGACATCGGAGCGAGCCATTTTCTTCCTTTCGGTGGTGACTTGCGGGTTCGGTTCAGTGCGTGATGGGGGACGGGGAAAGCCGCGAGACGAGCGGATAGATCTTGCACCCGAGGCAGATGCCGAAGGCGGCGTTCAGGAACGCCGCGAACAGCGCGAAGCCGGCGAACAGCGCGCCGACGACGGACGAGCCGGCCAGGAACCCGAGCAGGCTCAGGACGGCGAAGACCAGGCCCAACAACTGGGCGAACCGCAACGGCGGCGTGGGTTCGGTGTCGGTCACCGGACCCCGCCGGGGCGCGACCACGCGGGCATAGATCAACCCGTACGGATGCCGCCGCGGATCCAGGGCGGCACCCAGCCCGAAGACCAGTGCCTGGACGGCGATCAGTACCGCCGCGGCGGCCGGCGCGATCGCGGCGAGCAGCAGCACGACGACGAGAACCGCTGTGGTGACCCAGGCCACGAATCGAGGGCCGCGAACGTCGACCACACTCGGCTGGATAGCGGTGTCGGTGGAAGTGATGGGCATGGAGGAAGCTCCTGCGCTCGAACTTATCGGCGGATTCGGCCGGTTCGCCGGGGGATGAAATCGCTCGCGCGGACGAACCGTGGTCGGCGTCAGGAAAAGACCCGACCGCTCAGCGGCACAGGCAGCAACAACCACCGAGGCGGCACAGGTCGACTGTGCGGCGACGGGTGAGCATCAGCTCATGGTGGTTTTGCACAACGGGCAGTCTACCCAATCCGGCCGGAGAACGAGCAGGTAGGGGGTGATTGCCTGGTCAGGGGGGCTTGATCGGGGTTATCGGTACGGGTCGGGGAGGTCGGTGGCCGAGGTTCGGGGGCTGGTTTTGTGGGGGTGGGGTGGTGGTTTTGATGGTTGGGAGGTGAGCTTGCTTGTGATGTTGGCCCGGGTGACCTTGCTCGTGAAAGTTGGCGAGGCGCTTGCCTGTGAAGGTTGGGGTGGGTGGCGTTGCTCGTGAGGGTGGGGTAGGTGGCGTTGCTCGTGAGGGTGGGGCAGGTGGTCTTGCTCGCGAAGGTGGGGCAGGTGACGTTGCTCGCGAAGGTGGGGCAGGTGGTCTTGCTCGCGAAGGTGGGGCAGGTGGCGTTGCTCGTGAAGGTGCTGTGTTTATTGGCGCGCTGGCGCGCGCGGGGTTCGGCCCTCTGAGCGTCTGCTGTCAGCCCTCGAGACTCGTGGCTTCGCC
>NZ_JBEZYU010000084.1:0-15800 GCF_040638875.1 Nocardia sp. NPDC024068
TGTCAGCCCTCGAAGCGCATGTGGCGAAGCCACGAGTCTCGAGGGCTGACAGCAGACGCTAAAGGGGCCGAACCCCGCGCGCGCCAGCGCGCCAAAGATACAGCTACTTTTCAGCATATGGTCTGCCGCGCCTCTTTGCGGGTAATATTCCGCGTGACCACCGAACCGGCAGCGTTGCGGGATCTCGCGCCCGGTAGCCGTCACGTTGCCGTATGAATGAGCCGGAGTGATGGGTTTTCCGCAGTTCTGGCTGTGCATCACACCGGCCTGTCGCGAGAGGATGGACATGCACCACTTCGCTCGACGTTCGGCCGGATTCACCGTTGCGCTCGCCGCCGCGGGCCTGCTCATCGCCGGATGCGGTGACGACGACACCTCGGTGTCGGATACCGTCGGCTCTGTGACCTCGGCGGTTATGCCGGGTGGAGGCGCCAGTGGCAGTCCGTCTCCCGAGGCGGAGGGGTCGCCAACCGAAACCAGCGGCGCCGAGGGGTCGGCGACACCGGACGAGGACCCCAATGCCGATGCCGGTGAGACCACCGTGCAGACCCCCGACGGGACCGAGGTCACCGTAAAGGGCTCCATCTACCAGAAGTACACCGAGGCCGGTGGCCCCACGGGCACGCTCGGGATGCCCGAGGGTGAGGAGCAGGTGGTCGCCGACGGCGGCCGCTACCAGGACTTCACCGGTGGCACCATCTTCTTCAGCGAAGAGACCGGCGCCCATGTCGTATGGGGTGATATCCGTGAGGCCTGGGAGGCCAACGGTGGCGCCGAGGGGCAGCTCGGGTTCCCGGTGTCCGACGAGGAGGACACCCCCGAGGGCAAGATGAGCGAGTTCCAGGGCGGCACCATCACCTGGAATTCGTCGGACCGCTCCACCACGGTCACCGAGAACTGATTCACGCCGATCGGGGCGTCCGCAGCGGCGGACGCCCCGTTTCGCGGTCCGACCCGCTACCGTGTGTGCGTGCAGAATCTGTTGACCGACCGCGACCTGCTGGAATCCCTCGCGGTCGAGGTGGAACTGACCGTGCGGCGCCATACCGAGATCGCCGACGAATGGCAGCCGCACGACTTCGTCCCGTGGGACGACGGCCGCAACTTCGCCTTCCTCGGCGGTGAGGACTGGGATCCCGCCCAGGCCGAACTGAGCGAGACGGCGCGGCTGGCGCTCACCGTGAGCGTCCTGATCGCCGACAACCTACCCGCGTATCACCGCGAGCTCGGCAAGTATCTGCGGACCGGCGCCTGGTGGCGCTGGGTGGGGCGCTGGACGGCCGAAGAGGCTCGGCATTCGGTCCTGATCCGCAACTATCTGATGGTCACCCGCTCCTGCGATCCGGTGGAGCTCGAACGGCTGCGTATGGGTCATATGACCGACGGTTTCAGCCGCGAGCCGATGCATCTGCTCGATGTGCTGGCCGCATGCGCGTTCGAGGAGGCCGCCTCCGCGGTCCGGCACCGCAACACCGCGGCGTTCGGGGAGAACCCGCTGGTGACCGCGATCAGTGAGCGGATCGCCAAGGACGACGAGATGCAGTCGGAGGTGTTCGCCGAGCTGCTCGCCGCCGGTTTCGCGGAGGCCCCCGACCAGGCCATGCGCGCGGTCGCGGATCAGGTCGCCGCCTTCCGGGTGCCCTCGGTCACCCTGCCCGGCGGTCGCAGCAGCGACGAGGTCCTGGCCGCGGCCGGTATCTACGATCCGGCGAAGCAGGACGAACTGGTGTTCGCGCCGCTACTGCGCCGCTGGGATGTGTTCGGCCGCACCGATCTCGGAGAGTCCGGGATCGCGGCACGCGAGGAACTCGCCCGCTTCCGGCCCTGAAACCGTTTCCGGCGCGGCGAACTCCGGTTCGCCGCGCCGGGCCCCGCACCGGTCGGCGGCGTGCTCAGTCGCGGTCGGTGTTGGTCATGGACAACACGTCGAGACGGCGATCGAGCTCTTCCTCGGTGAGCGCCTCCCCGATCAGGCCGCGGTCGATCACCGTCTGCCGGATCGTCTGCTGTTCCCGCAGCGCCTGTTTGGCCACCGCCGCCGCTTCCTCATAGCCGATCGCCGAGTTCAGCGGGGTCACGATGGACGGCGAGGATTCCGCGAGGGTGCGCAGCCGGTCGATATTGGCCGTCAGCCCGTGGATGCAGCGGTCCGCGAACAGCCGCGAGACCGCCGCCAGCAGGCGAATGGATTCGAGGACGTTGCGCGCCATCACCGGGATATACACGTTCAGCTCGAAATGCCCGCCCGCGCCCGCGAACGCGACCGCCGCGTCATTGCCGACCACCTGTGCCGCGACCTGCGTGACCGCCTCCGGCAGGACCGGGTTCACCTTGCCCGGCATGATCGAACTGCCCGGCTGCAGGTCCGGCAGTTGCAGTTCACCCAGCCCGGTGAGCGGACCCGAACCCATCCAGCGAATATCGTTGGCGATCTTGGTGAGGCTCACCGCGACCGTGCGCAGCGCACCGGAGACCTCCACCAGCCCGTCGCGCGCCGCCTGCGCCTCGAAATGATCTTCGGCTTCGGTGAGCGCGTCGATCCCGGTGGAGCGCACCAATTCCGCGACCACTTTGGTGCCGAACCCGGCCGGCGCGTTGAGCCCGGTGCCCACCGCCGTACCTCCGATCGGCAGCTCACCGAGCCGCGGCAGCGTCGCGAGCAGCCGTTCCATTCCGGCCGCGACCTGGCGCGTATAGCCGCCGAATTCCTGGCCCAGCGTCACCGGCACCGCGTCCATGAGGTGGGTGCGGCCGGATTTCACCACGGTGCGCCATTCGCTTGATTTGTCCAGCAGCGCGAGCCGCAGATGCTCCAGCGCCGGCAGCAGATCCTTGATCACCGCCTCAGTGGCGGCCAGGTGGGTGGCGGTCGGGAAGGTGTCGTTGGAGGACTGCGACATGTTCACGTGGTCGTTGGGGTGGACCGTGACCCCGTTGTTCGCCGCGATGGAGGCGATCACTTCGTTGGCGTTCATATTCGAGCTGGTGCCCGAGCCGGTCTGGAACACATCGATCGGGAACTGGTCGTCGTGACGTCCGGCGGCGATCTCTTCGGCCGCCTCCACGATCGCCGCCGCCTGTTCGGCGTCGAGCAGTCCGAGGTCCCGGTTCACCACCGCGCAGGCGCCTTTCAGCAGCCCGAGCGCCCGGATCTGCGCCCGCTCCAGACCACGTCCGCTGATCGGGAAGTTCTCCACCGCCCGCTGCGTCTGAGCCCGCCACAGCGCGTCCACGGGTACGCGGACCTCGCCCATCGTGTCGTGCTCGATGCGGTACTGCTTCTCCTCGCTCATAGTCCCGACCCTATGCCGCGCCCCGGCGATGTTGGCGTGCCACGCGTGAGGTCTGGGTCACCGGTTCCGGGCGGTCACGTGACCGCGACGCGCCGGGTCAGACCGGAGCCGCGGTGAGCATCCGCGCGAGCTCGCGGCGCAGATCGGTATGCGAGACCGGTGCGATATGGAAATCCTGATAGCGGTGCCCGTACACGTAGCGGCCGTCGTCGACCACATCGAACCAGCTCAGGTAGCGCGGGGGTGGTGGTAGCGGCTCGCGCAGGCCGTGCCGCGCCTCCAGAAATCCCGATCCCGCACGCGGAGCCTTCAGCAGTCGGCGCATCCGGTCGGCCGGCTGCGGCTTGCCGCCATTCCAGACCCCATGGGTATCACGCAGCCGATCGACGCTTTCCACCAGCGGCGGGCGGGTTCCCTTCGGCATCTCACCCAGGATCTGCAGAAAAACCCTCGGCACGAGCGTCACCGGCCCGATCTCGACCACGATCCTCCCGTCGAAATCGGTAGCGACACCGGGGAACTGGACCACCGTCACTCCCGCGGTGCCCGCGAACCCGCCGAACGCCCGGATCCGATTTCGGCGGCTCCCCGACAGCGTGAGCGTGGATTCGGGATCCGCGGCCACGCCCAGGGCGGCCGCGAGTTCCGGATCGGCGCCCCGCGGGTAGGCCGTCTCGATCCGGGCCGCCAACAGCCGGAACTCGTCTTCCCAGCGCACCGACGACCGCATTTCCAGCGGGTAGGGATAGCGGTCCCGGCCGGTTTCCTTCCAGACGTGCATGAATTCGTCCGGGGTGAACTCCCACTTCACCGACGCCCGCCGCGCTCATCACGGTCGTCGGCGGGTTGCGCGGCCGGAGCGTCGGCCCCCAGCACTCCGCTCAGCGCGTCGATCGGCGCACCGAACAGTTCCTCCGCACGGTCGCGGATCAGATAGTCGGGAGTCGTATGCTCCGCGTCGTCCTCCCCACGTCGCCCCGCCGCGCCGGGTGACATCATCCCCGGCATCCCCGACATCGCCCGGTTCGTCCCGGCCGCCGCCGACGCCGGGCCACCCGACGAAACATTCTGGGTGCCGGGAGTACTCGTCGTGCCCGGATTACTCGTCACCGTCTTGCCGGGGATCTGCGACTGCGGTGTACCGCCAGGACCGCTCGGCGACCCTGACGGGCTTCCCGACGGCACCGCGGGCGAGCCCGTGGTGGTGGTCGACGCAGTGGTGCGCTGCGGATCCCCGGTCGGCGTTCCGGTGGTGGTACCGGCCGGCTGCTGGGTGGTCGGGTTCTCGTCGGTACCGGCGGTCGTGGTCTGCGACTCCTCCTCCGTACCGGGAGTTTCCGGTGTCTCCCCCTCGTTCTCCTTCTCCCCCGGGGTTTCACCACCCGGCGTCTCGCCGCCCGGAGCGGAAGAGGTACTGGTGCCGTTGGGGTTTCCCGGCGAGGTACCGGCCGGGTTGGTACCGGACGGGTCGTCGTCGCCGGGCGCCTGTACCGGAACGAAGGCGGGCACGCCGTCACCGGCGGGTTGGTAGGTGGGTTTGTAGGCCATATTCATCACTTCGATGGCGGCCAGCCGCTGGTCTTCTTTGTAGCGATCCAGAGCGGCGGCGGACGCGGGATCCACGGCGCCCACCACTGTTTGCGCGATCTGCGCAGGATCGACGGCTGAAGTCGACACGGCAGGGTTGGTGGCGGGTACGGCGGTGGGCGGTGGGGGAACGGATTTCTTCACTACTTCGGCGGCGTAGGCAGCAGCGTGTATTCGCAAACTGACCGAACGGATGACTTCCTGAACATCGGTAGCCTGGTCATAGAATTTGCGCGCAGCCTGGCCTGCAGCATCGGCGAACTGGCCGTCCATTCCATCGGAGAGTTCACGTTGCACCGCAAGGTACGCGCCGAAGAGCGCGCCACCCAACGAATTTGCGACGGAATCGTATGTATCGGCGGCGATATGCATCCGCCCCGGTGCCATCGTCTCCACCTTCTCGTGGATTTCCTGGTGTGAGAATCCCTCGAATTGCTCCATCGCGGTGATATACGAGGGGTCCCGGCCGCCGTGAGATACTTGCGAACCAAATTGTTCTGCTCCACTTTGGCTCTTCTGCCCGTCGAGTCGTCGCTGCACCGCTTCCGGTGCGATCCCGAGCACCGGACCGAAGATTCCGAGTGGCGCGGAAGGCTGGTCTCCGGCCATCTCAGTTCTCCGAACCGATTTCGGGCTCGAGACCCTCAGCGATCTCGACGACACCGTCACAGCGCTGCAGTCCAGCTTCGCTTCCCTCGAAAGTGCGAGCGGAACTGAACATGACAAGGCCGACCTTGGTTCGCACGTGGACGCTACACACCCTCTTCAACGCCGGGTCCTGCACCAGCAAGGCTTCCCTACCGTTCACGGTCAACGGCTCGCTGTGCGCGCCGTTCTTCTGCAGGTCTTCATCCCAGGTCACATTGCCGGAATTGATCTGCAGATCGCGGAGCGGGCCCTTGAAATCGCATGTCAGAAAGGTGTATTCCGCAACCATATCGTCACCGCGCCGACGAGTCGTGGGATCGAGACCGACTGCGCCGACCGCTTCATCGGAAATCCAAGTGCAAGGATCGAAAACGACCTCGGGACGACCCTCGGTCGTGTACTCATTCTGCTGCGGTGGGGGCTGCAACCTCGATTCGGTGAGCGTCGGCCGCGACGGAGCGGACTGCGAGGCTCCTTCGGATGGGGTAACCGCAGCTGTCGCCCCGGCGTCGATGGCCTCACCACTCTCGGAGCACCCGGCCATCATGACCACGAGTACGCCGCCTGCCGCCACAATCCAGTGCCGCAAATTCACTCCAGCCCCTCACTGGCGGCTGCGATAGCGCGCCTGTTCATAGCATCCGCTTCCTCAAAGGCACCACCGGCCTGCAGAAAGGCTGCGGCCATTCGAAGCGCCGCTTCTTTCAGACCAACCAGCGCGTCACCCGTGGAGTTTCCCTTGTTCATGAACCCGGCCCGAAGCTCCCCGGCCGAGGCGAATCCTCCGAATCCATCGACTTCATGCAACCGCTCGGTACGCCTGATCTGCTCGTCCAAGCACGTATCGACCAACCGCGTGTACACCGCCGCACACCGCTCCGCGGCCCCCCGCTCCATCCGGAACGTCCCGGACACGGCCTGCTGATACAGCGCGGTCGCGGTCCCCTGCCCCACTTCCATACCGCTCGGCCCACCCTTCCGTGAATTTCACTCAAGATACTGGACGCGACTCGCCCCGCATCGGTTCCATCCGCCCGCCCGACGGGCGGTATTCGGCCGCGGTTCCCTTGCAAGCCCCCACTACATGGACGGACCGCGGACACCTGCGCACCTACTCGGGCCGGGCCGGCTCGGGGGGACTTTCCGGGTGAACACGACGTGCCGTTCGCTTCCACACGGCATAGTGAGGTAGGTCACTGGATAAATAGGGTGACTATCAGTGCACGCGTCGAACGAGGAGCTCGTCATGACCTACGCCAAGCCCGGTGCCGACGGCAGTATCGTCAGCTACGCCCGCCGCTACGACAATTTCATCGGTGGTGAGTGGACAGCGCCGGTCGAGGGCAAATATTTCGACAACCCGTCGCCGATCGACGGCGAAACCTTCTGCGAGGTGGCCCGCTCCACCGCGCCGGATGTGGAGCTGGCGCTGGATGCCGCGCATGCCGCGAGCGACGGCTGGGGTGCGACATCGGCCACCGAGCGGGCCAATATCCTGAACAAGATCGCCGATCGGATCGAGGAGAATCTCGAGGCGCTGGCGGTCGCCGAGACCTGGGAGAACGGGAAGCCGGTCCGCGAGACCAAAGCGGCGGACCTGCCGCTGGCGGTCGATCATTTCCGCTATTTCGCCGGGGCGATCCGCGCCCAGGAGGGTGGGATCAGCGAGATCGACGCCGATACGATCGCCTATCACTTCCATGAGCCGCTGGGCGTGGTCGGGCAGATCATCCCGTGGAACTTCCCGATCCTGATGGCCACCTGGAAACTGGCGCCCGCACTGGCCGCCGGGAACGCGGTGGTGCTGAAACCGGCCGAGCAGACGCCGGCGTCGATCCTGAAAGTGGTCGAACTGATCGCCGATCTGCTGCCGCCGGGCGTGCTGAACGTGGTGAACGGGTTCGGTGTGGAGACCGGTAAACCGCTGGCCTCGAGTCCGCGGGTGGCCAAGGTGGCGTTCACCGGTGAAACCACCACGGGCCGGCTCATCATGCAGTACGCCAGCGAGAACATCATCCCGGTGACGCTGGAGCTGGGCGGTAAGAGCCCGAATATCTTCCTGCCCGATGTCATGGACGCAGACGACGACTTCCTGGACAAGGCGGTCGAGGGTTTCGTGATGTTCGCGCTCAACCAGGGCGAGGTCTGCACCTGCCCGTCCCGGGCGCTCATCCATTCGTCGATCTACGACGAGTTCATGGCGCGCTGTGTGGAGCGCACCAAGGCCATCGTGAGCGGTGATCCGCTCGACGACGCCACCATGATCGGAGCGCAGGCCAGTAACGATCAGTACGAGAAGATCATGTCGTACATCGATATCGGCAGGAAGGAAGGCGCCGAGGTCCTCACCGGCGGCGGTTCACGTTCGGTCGACGGCTACCCGAACGGCTTCTACGTGGAGCCGACCATCTTCAAGGGCAGCAACGATATGCGCATCTTCCAGGAGGAGATCTTCGGTCCGGTGGTATCGGTGGCCACCTTCGATTCCACCGAGGAGGCTCTGAAGATCGCCAACGACACCCTCTACGGTCTCGGTGCCGGGGTGTGGACCCGCGACGGCAACACCGCCTACCGCCTGGGTCGCGGTATCAAGGCCGGCCGGGTGTGGACGAACTGCTACCACGCCTACCCGGCGCACGCGGCGTTCGGCGGCTACAAGAAGTCGGGGATCGGCCGGGAGAACCACTCGAAGATGCTGGACCACTACCAGCAGACGAAGAATCTGCTGGTGAGCTATTCGGCGCAGAAGCTCGGGTTCTTCTGATGCCGGACCCGAACCGGGTGGAACTCACCGACGCCGCGTCGGATCTGCTGCACGAGCTGGTCGAACGGCACGGGCCGGTGATGTTCCACCAGTCCGGTGGGTGTTGCGACGGCAGCGCACCGATGTGTTACCCGCGCGGCGAGTTCCGGGTGGGTGGGCAGGATGTGCTGCTCGGTGAGGTGGATGCGGACACCCCGTTCTGGATGAGCGCGGATCAGTACGAGTACTGGAAGCACACCCATCTGACGGTGGACGTGGTACCCGGCCGCGGGAGCGGGTTCTCGCTCGAGGCACCCGAGGGTGTCCGCTTCCTGATCCGCTCGCGGCTGCTCACCGATGACGAATTCCTCCGGCTCGAGAACCTGCCCCCACCGCCGACGGGCGCCGACCTCGTGGATTGACGCCGAAGCCGCGAAAGCCCGGCCGGACATACCGCCCGCGGCGGCGGACCCGCCGGGGCCGGCCGAGGCCCCCGCCGCGCCCGGCCACTCACGGATGTTCGCGCAGATACTCCAGGTAGAAGCCACGCAGGGCCTCGGCCAGGTCGCCTTCACCCGCGTGGACGTAGTCGTCCAGCATCGGTACCACCCATTTGATATCGGCTTCGCTTTCACCGACCCGCCCTACCGAGGCTTCCGCGGCGGGGATCCGGGTGAGGAGTTCCCAGAGGAAGCGGATATCGCCACGACGCACGGCGTGTTTCACGGCGCGATCGTGCAGTTCCTTCGACGAGAGACCGTCCAACTCCGCGTTCGTGCTCATACCGCCGACTCTAATCCCGCTCGTGCCCGCCGGGCCGGTTTCCGGCCGCGGCGGAATTCACCGCGTGGCGCCCGCACCTGCCGGGCGCGGGCGTGATGCGATGGAGAGATGAGCGACGAACCCCTGGCCGCGCCACCCGGGTTCCGGATCAAACGGGTATACGAGGCGCCGGATCCGGACGACGGCTACCGCGTTCTGGTGGACCGGCTGTGGCCGCGCGGGGTGGCCGAGAGCGCGGCGCGTATCGACGAATGGGCCAAAGATCTGACACCGTCGAGCGATCTGCGTCGCTGGTATCACGAGAACCCGCCGGGTCGTCGCGACGAGTTCGTGGCACGTTTCCGCGAGGAGCTGTCGGACCGGACGGCGCACGAGGTGATGGTCCGGCTGCGTGGACTGGCCCGGACCCGGCCGCCGGTGACTCTTGTCACCGCGGTCAAGGACCCGGAGCACAGCCACCTGCCGGTAGTGCTGGAGTTCCTGGGGCAGTAGCGGCACGGGCACCGGCCGCCTCGTTTTCGGTCCGGTCGCCGTCGTCGGCATGCCTGTGCCACGCGACCCGCCCCGGCACCGTCGCCGGGCAAATCCGAGGCGAACGAAGCGAACGCGCGGCGAAACCGCACTGCGGGGGCGTCCGCACCCACCCTGAGCCGAAACCTTTCCGGAATTACCCCGGCGTAACAAATACTGCCTTTCACCTGCGTAAATACTCTTAACCAGGAGCATGTTCACAGCGAATTCATCAAACCCACCCGCATTTCTCCGAGCGCACAGGGCATGGTACGAGGTAGCTTCGGAGTGGCGGGTCGCGCGTTGCGGCTCGCTCGGGAGGTCCTGACCGTGACTGAGCAACTCAGTACGAGGGGGCCGGCACCCGGTCCTCGTGGCCGCTGACGCACTCCGCCAGCCGTCATCCGGACCTACCGGCCCAGCGAGACTGTCTGTGTGGGTGCCGCGCAGACCATAGGAGCCTACCGTGACTGATAATCGCTCCGTATCCGCCCCATCGGCGAATTCTCGCTCCATTCAGAAAGGTTTGAAAACCTTCGTTGTCGACACCTCGGTGCTGCTGTCCGATCCCTGGGCGGTGACCCGGTTCGGCGAACATCAGGTGGTCTTACCGCTGGTCGTGATCAGCGAACTCGAAGGTAAACGGCACCACCACGAACTCGGCTGGTTCGCCCGTGAAGCCCTGCGCATGCTCGACGATCTGCGCCTGGCCCACGGACGCCTGGACGAACCGTTACCGATCGGCACCGAAGGCGGCACGATCCAGGTCGAACTGAACCACACCGATCCCACGGTGCTGCCGGTCGGTTTCCGCACCGAGAGCAACGATTCCCGCATCCTGGCCTGCGCGCTGAACTTCGCGGCCGAGGGATGCCAGGTGGTGCTCGTATCCAAAGACATCCCGATGCGCGTGAAGGCCAGCGCGGTAGGTCTGCGAGCGGAGGGATACCACGCGCAGGATGTGGTGACCTCCGGCTGGTCGGGCATGGTCGAGATCGACACCGCATCCGAGGTCGTCGACCGCCTCTACAGCGAATCGGTGGTCGATCTCGACGAGGCACGGGAACTGCCGTGCCATACCGGTATCCGGTTGCTGGGCAACAGTTCCAGTGCCCTGGGCCGGGTGACCGCGGACAAGCGGGTGCAACTGGTACGCGAGCGGGAGGCCTTCGGACTGCACGGCCGCTCCGCGGAACAGCGGGTGGCGCTCGATCTGTTGCTCGACGAGAGCATCGGGATCGTCTCGCTCGGCGGTCGCGCCGGTACCGGTAAATCCGCACTGGCGCTCACCGCCGGCCTGGAAGCCGTGCTGGAGAAGCGGTCTCAGCGCAAGGTCGTGGTGTTCCGCCCGCTGTACGCGGTGGGCGGGCAGGAACTCGGCTACCTGCCCGGTACCGAGAACGAGAAGATGGGTCCCTGGGCGCAGGCCGTTTTCGACACCCTGGACGGGCTGGCCAGCCGGGAGGTCATGGAAGAGGTCCTGAGCCGGGATATGCTCGAAGTCCTGCCACTGACCCATATTCGAGGCCGATCGCTGCACGACTCGTTCGTGATCGTCGACGAAGCCCAGTCGCTGGAACGCAACGTTCTGCTGACCGTGCTGAGCCGGCTCGGCAGTGGTTCCCGAGTGGTGCTCACCCACGATGTGGCACAGCGCGACAATCTGCGGGTCGGCCGGCACGACGGTGTCGCGGCGGTGATCGAGAAACTCAAGGGCCATCCCCTGTTCGCCCATATCACCCTCACCCGCAGTGAGCGTTCGCCCATCGCGGCGCTGGTGACCGAGATGCTCGAGGAGTACGGCCCCAACGCCTGACGTGTCTATGGCGCCGACTCCGTCGGCGCGGGGTTCGGCCCCTGAGGCGTCGGCTCTCAGCCCTCGAGACTCGTGGCTTCGCCACATGCGCTTCGAGGACTGAGAGCCGACGCGGGCCGAACCCTTTCAGGGGGCTCGCTGAACTCGCGCCGGAATCGGTGGTCCCTTGCGGTTACTTTCCGAAAATCGCCTTGACGATGCCGACGGCGGTGCCGCGGAGGAAGTTCTCCCAGCTGAAGTGGTCGTCCCACAGGATGATCCGGCCGTCGCGGAGTTCGAAGGTGCCCATCACCCAGAATTCGATGGTCACCGGGCCGAACCGCAGGAAATCGGTGCGGTCGGTGAGGACGATATCGCCGTCGGCGGCGATATGGTGCATCGTCGCCGAGAATCCGAACTGATCCCCGTCCAGACCGCGCAGCAATTTGCCGACTCGGCGCGCCCCGCGCACATCCGGCAGCGTCGAGTTCTTCCAGACGATATCCGGATGTACCAGCTCGAGCGCCTCGTCGAGCGCACCCACCTCCATGGCGGTGAAGAATTCCCGGACCGTGGTGACGGCGTCCTGCGTCAGCTCGCTCTCCATACCCTCGAGCCTAGGGATATCGGACGCCGCCGCCTACCCCCTTCAGCCGAGCAGGTTCCAGTCTTCGAGGTCCTGGTACAGGGGGAAGTCCTGGGCGAGTTTCTTCACCCGGCCGCGCAGGGCGTCCAGATCGGCGTCGCCCGCCAGCGCGGTCGCGATGATATCGGCGACCTCGGTGAACTCGGTATCGCCGAAACCGCGGGTGGCCAGGGCCGCCGTGCCGATCCGCAGACCGGAGGTGACCATCGGCGGGCGCGGGTCGAACGGGACCGCGTTGCGGTTGACGGTGATGCCGACCTCATGCAGCAGATCCTCGCCCTGCTGGCCGTCGAGGTCGGAGTTGCGCAGATCCACCAGCACCAGGTGCACATCGGTGCCGCCGGTGAGCACGCTGATGCCCTTACCGGCCACATCGGCCCCGGTCAGGCGTTCGGCCAGGATCTTGGCGCCGGAGACGGTGCGCTGCTGACGCTCGGCGAACTCGGGGGTCCCCGCGATCTTGAAGGCCACCGCTTTGGCCGCGATGACGTGCATGAGCGGCCCGCCCTGCTGGCCCGGGAACACCGAGCTGTTGAGCTTCTTCGCGTAGTCCTGTTTGGCCAGGATCAGCCCCGACCGCGGACCACCGAGAGTCTTGTGCACGGTGGAGGACACCACATCGGCGTACGGCACCGGCGAGGGGTGCAGACCGGCCGCGACCAGCCCGGCGAAATGCGCCATATCGACCCACAGGTAAGCGCCGACCTCGTCGGCGATCTCCCGGAACGCCGCGAAATCCTGGTGCCGCGGGTAGGCCGACCAACCGGCCACGATCACCTTCGGCTTGGAATCGCGGGCGATGGCCCGCACGTTTTCCATATCCACACGGTGGTCCTCTTTGGAGACCCCGTAGGAATGCACCTCGTACAGCTTGCCGGAGAAGTTCAGCCGCATCCCGTGGGTGAGGTGACCGCCATGCGCCAGGTCCAGGCCGAGCAGCCGGTCGCCGGGATCCATCAGCGACATCAGCACCGCCGCGTTGGCCTGGGCGCCGGAATGCGGCTGCACATTCGCGAAATCGGCGCCGAAAAGGGCCTTGGCGCGTTCGCGGGCCAGATTCTCCACGACGTCGACGTGTTCGCAGCCGCCGTAGTAGCGGCGGCCGGGATAACCCTCGGCGTACTTGTTGGTGAGCACACTGCCCTGCGCCTGCAACACCGCGCGCGGCACGAAGTTCTCCGACGCGATCATCTCCAGGGTGTCGCGTTCACGGGCGAGCTCACCTGCCATCGCGGCCGCGAGTTCCGGATCGAGTTCACCGAGGGACTGGTTATTGACAGAGGCGGTCGTCTGCGTCACCCGCCCAGTGTATGAGTCGCTGACACTTCATCCGGAACCGGGCCGCGCCTCCTCGGGCCGGGCGCCGAGGTCACAACTTGCGAAGGGCAGCCGGGGTGAGCGGCTCGTCCAGCAGCCGGCGGAAACGGTCGGCGCGGTCGTCGGCGTCCGTCGCCCGGTCCAGCCAGCCACCGAGCAACTTGTACCCCTCCACGTAGGTACTGACGTAGGCCCGCCACAGCGGAGACGACAGGAATCGCAGCGACTGACGGGCACGATCGGGCGTGGTCAGCGACCAGCGTTCCAGGAAGCCGGCCACCTCGTCGGCGTCCTTGCCCTGATCGTGCAGCATGAGCGCGGCATCCTGGCGGACGCCGAGCAATTGCGCCGAGGCCTCGGACAACCGTTCCGCGCGCTCGCCGTCGAACCGCAGACCCAGGTCGGCGTAGATCTCCTGCGCCCACTTTCCCCAGCCGGGTCCGATGATCGATCGCAGCGCCAGGTCGGCCAGCCCTTCGGCCATCAGGCACTGCGGCGTGTTCACCAGGAAGATGGTCTGTTCACCGTGCCCGGCGGCGACCAGATTGGCTTCCTTCCGGCAGTGTTCGGTGTGGTGCCCCGGGTAGGACTCGTGTGCGATCAGCCGGGGCAGCATCGCCATGTGCTGGCGCAGATCGGAGTTGATCGCGACCGTCGACCGGTAGTTGCCCAGGTAGTAGTTGAACCCGGACCACGGCTTATCTCCCACTATCTCGTAGGTGACGTGTTCGTGGTCGGGCAGCGGGTACCGCGCACGCACCAGTTCGCGGAGCGCGCCGGAGAACGCCTCGACGCAGGCCTCCAGGCGCTCCGGCGGGATTTCGTCGGCTTTCCGGTGGGCGGCCATCCGCTCGGCGAGCGGACCGGTGCCGCCCAGCACCTCGTCGATCTTCTGGTGGGCCGCACGGTAGGCGGCGGGGTCACCGGGCGCGATATCCACGTCGAAGTACCTGCTGACCTCGTCCACGAAGCCGATCTCATCGCCCGCGAATTTGCGCGCGGAACACTCCAGTGCCCGCAGGTGCGCATCGAGGAACGCGGTTCGCTGCGGACCCAGCCCGGCGGCCAGGAGTTCGGCGCGTAACCGCGTAGCGGTGACAGCCAGTTCCCGGGGTTCGGGGCGCGGCGCGTTCTCGACATCGCGCCGCAATTGCGGTTCGGCGGTGTAGGCGTCGACGAAACCCGATTCGAGCCGGTCGAATGACAGACCGAGCCGCAGGTATTCGGTCACCAGAGGATGGGCTTGCATGGTTTCGACCATAGCCTTGCGCACAGTGCCCGGACCCCCTCTGCGTTCCGCGCCCGCGCGGGGGGCAGAATTCAGCCATGAGGGCACAGCCAGAGCGCCGGACCGGCCGGAGTCGCGCCGGCCGTGATCACGGCATATCACAGGGTCGGCACCGCGAGCACGAGTGTCCGGCAGAGTGGAGCGCTGAATAGATGGCCAAGGCGAGCGAGCCCAGCCCCTATGTGGAGTTCGACCGGAAACGGTGGCGCGAACTGCGTAAATCGACTCCGCTGGTGCTCACCGAAGAAGAACTGATCGGCCTGCGGGGCCTGGGCGAACAGATCGACCTGGAAGAGGTCGCAGAGGTCTACCTGCCGCTCGCCCGGCTGATCCACCTGCAGGTGGCGGCGAGACAGCGACTTTTCGCGGCGACCGCGACCTTCCTCGGTGAATCCCATCCGGATAAGCAGGTGCCGTTCGTGATCGGGGTCGCGGGCAGTGTGGCGGTGGGTAAATCCACCACCGCCCGGGTTCTGCAGGCACTGCTGGCGCGCTGGGATCACCATCCGCGGGTCGACCTGGTGACCACCGACGGATTCCTCTACCCCACCGCCGAACTCACCCGCCGCGGCATCATGCACCGCAAAGGGTTCCCGGAGAGCTACGACCGGCGCAAACTACTGCGCTTCGTCACCGAGGTGAAATCGGGCGCCGAAGAAGTGTGCGCGCCCGTCTATTCACATATCTCCTACGACATCGTGCCCGGCGAGTTCCACTGTGTGCGCCAGCCCGACATCCTGATCGTCGAGGGACTGAACGTCCTGCAGACGGGCCCGCGGCTCATGGTGTCGGACCTGTTCGATTTCTCCATCTACGTCGACGCGCGGATCGAGGATATCGAGAGCTGGTATGTGCGCCGGTTTCTGAGTCTGCGCGAAACGGGCTTCGCGGATCCGAAAGCCCACTTCCATCACTACGCGAAGTTCTCCGATACCGAAGCGACGGCGGCGGCGAAGGACATCTGGAACTCCACCAACCGCCCCAACCTGGTGGACAACATCCTGCCCACCCGCCCCCGCGCGACCCTGGTACTCCGCAAGGACTCCGACCACGCCATCAACCGCCTCCGGCTACGCAAGCTGTGATATTGGAGCGGCTCCGCCGCTCGAGGTTCGGCCCTCCTGAGCGTCGGCTGTCAGCGCTCGAGACTCGTGGCTTCGCCACATGCGCTTCGAGCACTGACAGCCGAC
>NZ_JBEZYU010000085.1:0-15762 GCF_040638875.1 Nocardia sp. NPDC024068
CGAGGCGGCGCAGCCGCGAGTCTCGAGGGCTGACAGCAGACGCTTCGGGGGCCGAACCCCGCGCGCGCCAGCGCGCCAATAAACACAGCACCTTCGCGAGCAAGGTCACCTCCCCACCCTGGCAGGCAAGGTCACCTCCCCACCTTCGCGAGCAAGATCACCTCCCCACCCTCGCGAGCAACGTCACCCCCCACCCTCGCGAGCAACGCCACCCCCCACCCTCGCGAGCAACGCCACCCCCCACCCTCGCGAGCAACGCCACCCCCCACCCTCGCGAGCAACGCCACCCCCCACCTTCACAAACAAGCCCGCTCAAACACCTTCGCGCCCCTGGTACCCGAACAGGAGACGGCCCACCGCCCCGCACCGATCCAAGCCGGATATGTCAACCCGGCAGTACCGGCACCGCGTCCGCACCCAACCCCGGCACCTCACGCCAATACGGGTCCCCACTCTCCGGTGTCCGGGTCAGTTCCAGCACCGCCCGCGAATCCGCGACGTACTGGCGTGCGACGGAGCCGGTGACCAGCCGGACCGGCGGAGTGAGGTTGCGCCCGCCCAGCGAGGACATACCCGAGCCGTCGATCTTGACCGTGCGCACCGGGTCGACCGTGCCGCTGCCGGCGAGGATGATCGTATCGTCGCTGAACCAGTCCAGTGAGGTCGCGGGCGCGCTGAGTTCGATCGCGATCTGTTGTGGTGAGGTGAGCGCGAAACCGCCGTCGGGCCGGCGCAGCACCATCGCGGTGTACACCTCGCCGTCGGCGATCAGCGCCGCGCTGACTCCGTTGCGGGATATCCGCAATTCGGTGATGGGTGCTTCGATGGCGGACCCGGAATCGTCGGCGAACAACTGGGTGGTATCGACTTCCTGCACCGATACGTTGCCGGTATCGCGATTCGTGACCGCCCGGATGACCCGGTCACCGTTGATGACCGCCCAGGCGGCGCTGCCGTCGGCGGTCCAGGACGGGCGGGTGATCGCGCCGCCCTCGGCGACCGGGAACGCGTTGCCACCGTAGCTGCCCACCATCAGGGTGCGTTGCGGTTGCGGTGGCGCCCGGCCCGCGTCCGCGACGGCCGCGATGAGCTTCCCGTCGGGCGAGAGCCCTACCGATTGCAGGTTCTGCACCGAACCGAAATACCCGGGGGTGGGTGTGAGCGAGCTGTTGTTGCCGACTTCGACGAGGGCGCCGTTGCGCAGTGCGTGCAGACCCACCTGGGCCTGGGGCTGGATGGAATCGGCGATCGAGCCGAGATCGTCGACCGACCAGCCACTGCCGGCGAAGCGCTCGTCCAGCGGGCGGCCGTCCGCGAGCAGCATGTAGGGCCCGAGTACCTCGGCGGAGGCCAGGGTCAGGATCACCTGGGCGGCGAACAGTTCGCGGTCGCGGGCGCCGAGGTCACCGACACCGGAGAAGTCGATCCGCACGCCGCCGAGTCCCACGCCCACGCCGACCGGATCGCCGTTGGCCTTGGTGACGGCGCCGCGCACGGCGACGGGCGGCGCCAGGTAGTTGCGCACCGCCGGGGCGATGAAGGGCTGCGGCCCGGCGATCAGCATGCCGACCAGGTGCGCTGCCACTTCGTCGGGGCGTACCGATATCCAGCGCAGGTCCGGTGCCACGTGCTGGCCGTCGGCGGTCACGAAATACAGCGCCTGGCGCCGGTAGGACTGGGTGAACGCGCTGTACTCCATCACCACGCCGTCGGGGAGTTCGTCGATACGCCATTCCCCGTCGACCCGGTTCATCTCGATCTTGTGCTCGATGATCCCGTCGGCCGCGTGGTAGGAGCCGTCCGGGGCGAGTTCGCCGACCTTCCGGGCGCGCAACACGTAGGTCGCCTCGTTCTCGGTCCGTGATTCGCGCAGCGTATCCGCCCGTTCCACGATGACGTTCGAGTCGGCGTCGTTCCACTGGGTGGATGCCGCGGGGGTCATGTACTGGCGGGCGGCGAGATGGCCGTCGGTCGGGTCGGCGGTGGCCTTCAGGAAATCGCCCAGCAGCAGGTCGGGATCGCGGCCCTCGGTGGGTAGTGGCGGGCCTTCGGCCGTGGGTTCCTGCTGGATGGTGCCGAGCGCCTGGGGCTGCGAGGAATCGGGCAGGTTCGCGCACCCGCCCGCGGCCACCAGCGCCGCGATGGCGGCGAGCACGGTGAACAGCCGTAACCATCGGGGATATCCGGAGCGCACGGTCATGATTTCTGGTCTCCGCTGTCGGTGGATTTCCGCCCTTCGGTGGGGGCCTCGGAATCGCTCGTGTCGCGGGGGCCGGTATCCGGCCCGGGACCCGGTTCCACGGCGGCCGGGGTGGGGTCGGGGGTGGCGGTATCCGGCGCGGGCGTCTCGACCGGGACGGTGGTGGCGCCGTCCGCCACTGCCTCCGGGTCTGGTTCGGTGGCCGACGCCGATTCCGCGCGGTCGGTCCGCTGGGGGGCCCACGGTTCGGTTTCGCTGACAGGCGGACCCAGTTCCGCGGTGCTGTGCTCGTCGGTATGCGGCCGGCGAGGCACCCGCCGCATACCCGGCTCCAGCGGGAGCGGGCTCTTACCGAGTTTCTGTCCGCGGACCAGCGGCAGCGTCAGCCGGAAGCTGGCGCCGACCCCGGGCCGCCCCCACGCCTCGAGTTTCCCATCGTGCAGGTTCGCGTCCTCCACGCTGATGGACAATCCGAGACCGGTGCCGCCGGATCGGCGCATCCGCGAGGGATCCGATCGCCAGAATCGGCTGAAGACCAGCTTCTCCTCGCCGGGGCGCAGGCCCACGCCCTGATCCCGCACCACCACGGCGAGTGCGTTGGCCTCGGTATCGCCGCGCATCCGGATGAGCACCGGTTTGCCCTCGCTGTGGTCGATGGCGTTGGCGAGCAGGTTACGCAGCACCCGCTCCACCCGGCGCGGGTCGACCTCGGCGACCACCGGTTCCTCGGGCAGATCGATCACGACCTCGACCGCCGCGTCACGCGCGAGATGCCGGACGGTGGAGATCGCCGCCCGCACACACATCCGCACATCCAGCGATTCCACCTGGAGTTCGGCGACTCCGGCGTCGTGGCGGGAGATCTCGAGCAGATCGTTGAGCAGTCCCTCGAACCGGTCCAGCTCGGTCACCAGCAGTTCCGCGCTGCGAGCCAGGGCGGGGTCCAGATCGTCACTGCTGCCGTGGATCAGATCGGCGGCCATCCGCACCGTGGTCAGCGGAGTCCGCAGTTCGTGACTGACATCGGAGGTGAACCGGCGCTGCAGATTACCGAACTCTTCGAGCTGGTTGATCTGGTTGGACAGGCTCTCGGCCATCTCGTTGAAGGCTTTGGCCAGCCGCGCGATATCGTCGTCGCCGCGCACCAGCATGCGTTCTTTGAGCCGGCCGTCGGCGAACCGCCCGGCGATGCGCGCGGCGGAGCGGATGGGAAGCACCACCTGCCGGGTCACCAGGGCGGTGATGGCGGCCAGCAGGATCAGCAGCACCACCCCGCCGACCAGCATGGTCCCGCGCATCAGCGCCAGACTGCGTTCCTCGTTGCCCAGCGGGAAGATCAGATAGATCTCCAGGGTGGGCACTTCGGAGCTGGGACTGCCGATGATCAGCGCCCGGCCGTGATAGCCGTCCGGATCGGCGACGGTGGCGAACTGGTAGCTCACCTGGTTGCGCTGCACGAAGCGGCGCAATGAGTCGGGAACCTCCTGAATCGGCCCCGCGGCCATCACCTGCTGCGGTGCCCCGCCGATCATCACCAGGGCCGCGTCGAAACTGCCCGCGGCATCACTGGAGCGGCTGGAATCGCGCCGGTTCGACAGCGAATCGCGGGCGTCGGCGAGCCGCTGCTGCTGGCTGGTGGGATCGCTGATACCGGCGAGCTGTCCCTCCACGGTGTTGCGGACGCGGTCCATCTCCTCGACCCCGGCGTTGATCTTCGCGTCGAGGAGGCGGTCGGTGATCTGGCTGGTCAGCACGACGCCCAGCACCGTGATGACGATCAGCGACAGCGTCAGGGTCGAAACGATGACCCGGAGCTGCAGCGAACGCCGCCACAGCAGACCCAGTGATTTACCGGCGTGCTGGAACCACCGCTCGACCGGCACCATCGCCTTGCGTATTTCGGCAAGGCGCCCGACCTGCCCCGAGTCCGGAGCCGTGCGGGACCCTTCGTGGTCACGCAAGTTACCGCCTCCGGGCCCGCGACAACTCGGACCGGATCACGGCGGTCCGGCCTTGTACCCCACACCGCGGACGGTCAGGACGATCTCCGGGTTCTCCGGATCCTTCTCGACCTTGGCCCGCAGTCGCTGCACATGCACGTTGACCAGCCGGGTATCGGCCGCGTGCCGGTAACCCCAGACCTGTTCGAGCAGAACCTCGCGGGTGAACACCTGCCGGGGTTTGCGCGCCAGCGCCACGAGCAGATCGAATTCCAGCGGCGTCAGCGAGATCTGCGCCCCCTCGCGGGTGACCTTGTGCGCCGGCACGTCGATGACGATATCGGCGATGGTCAGCAGCTCGGCCGGCTCCTCCTCGGTGCGGCGCAGCCGCGCGCGCACCCGGGCCACCAGTTCCTTGGGTTTGAACGGTTTGACGATGTAGTCGTCGGCCCCGGATTCGAGGCCGAGTACCACATCGACGGTATCGGTTTTCGCGGTGAGCATCACGATCGGCACACCGGAATCGGCGCGCAGCACCCGGCATACGTCGATACCGTTCATGCCCGGCAGCATGAGATCCAGCAGCACCAGATCGGGCCGGATCTCACGAACCGCCGACAGGGCCTGGGTGCCGTCGCCGACCACGTGCGGGTCGAACCCCTCGCCCCGCAGGACGATGGTGAGCATCTCCGCGAGCGCCATATCGTCGTCGACGACCAGAATCTTCGGCTTCATAGTTACTATGTTGTCATCTCCCGCGCTCGTAACGGGTCGCCACGCCACACTCGGGCGCGTTCCCGCCGGATATCCAACACTAATTCGCGACCAGTGCGGCGAGCCGCGCGGCCAATTCGTTCATTTCCTCGGTGATACGGCCGGATCCCTCGCCGGTGAACCGGAAAACCCACCAGGTTCCGTACCAATCGCGCCGAGCAAGATCACGGTACACGGCGGCGGTACGTTCCTGTAATCCGCTGTCGCGTTCGTAGGCATCGAGTTCCCGGGTGCTGTCGAGTTCGGCGCGCCGCCGGGCGCGCACCGACGCGACCTCCACCGGAACGTCCAGGAGCAGCTGCACCCGGGGCACCGGGAGCTCGAACCGGCCGAATTCCAATTCACCCACCCAGCGCACCATTTCCCCGTCGGCCGATTGCCCCAGCCGCGCGGCGTTGTACGCCGCATTGGACGCCACATACCGGTCCAGCAGGACCACATCGTGATCGGCGAGTGATTTCGCGAGTTCGTCGGCGGCGCCGGCCCGGTCGAGTGCGAAAAGGACCGCCATGGCGTTCACCGATCCGGCCAGATCGCCGTGCGCGCCGCGCAGCGCCTCGGCGGCCAGATCCGCGTGCACCGACCGTCCGTACCGCGGGAACGCGAGCGAGTCCACGCGCAACCCGCGCGCCTCCAACGCCGTGACCAGACCCGTGATCAGCGTGCGTTTACCCGCTCCGTCGAGGCCTTCCACCGAGACCAGCACACCCATGAGGTGCAGCGTACTCGGGACGAACGCGCCCGCCTGCGGAGGCAGGCGGGCGCGTTGGAGACCGGAAAACGGGCCGGATCAGTACCGGTAATGCTCCGGCTTGAACGGGCCTTCGACATCGACGTTGATGTACTCGGCCTGGTCCTTGGTGAGCTTGGTCAGGGTGCCACCCAGCGCCTCCACATGGATGCGGGCGACCTTCTCGTCCAGCACCTTGGGCAGCCGGTAGACCTCGTTGTCGTATTCCTCGGGCTTGGTCCACAGTTCGATCTGGGCGATCACCTGGTTGGAGAAGCTGTTGCTCATCACGAACGAGGGGTGGCCGGTGGCGTTGCCGAGATTGAGCAGACGCCCCTCCGACAGCACGATGATGGCCTTGCCGGAATCACCGAACGTCCACAGATCGACCTGAGGTTTGATATTCAACCTCGTGGCGCCGGACCGCTCCAGGGCCGCCATATCGATTTCGTTGTCGAAATGGCCGATATTGCCGAGAATGGCCTGGTCCTTCATCGCCCGCATATGGTCGAGCGTGATGATGTCCTTGTTGCCGGTCGAGGTGATCACGATATCGGCCGCGCCGATGGCCTGCTCGACCGTGACGACGTCGTAGCCGTCCATCAGCGCCTGGAGGGCGTTGATGGGGTCGATCTCGGTGACCTGGACGCGGGCGCCCTGCCCGGCCAGCGATTCCGCGCACCCCTTACCGACATCGCCGTATCCGCAGATCAGGATCTTCTTGCCGCCGATGAGCACATCGGTGCCACGGTTGATGCCGTCGATCAGCGAATGCCGGGTGCCGTATTTGTTGTCGAACTTCGATTTGGTCACCGAATCGTTGACATTGATGGCGGGGAAGGTCAGTTCGCCCGCGGCGGCGAACTGGTACAGCCGCAGTACGCCGGTGGTGGTCTCCTCGGTGACACCCTTGACACTCTGGGCGATCGCGGACCATTTGCCCTTATCGGTCTCGAACCGCTCCCGCAGCAGGTTGAGGAAGACCGTGTACTCGGCGGAATGGTCCTTGTCGGCCGGGGGTACCACGCCGGCCTTCTCGAACTGGGCACCGCGCAGCACCAGCATGGTGGCGTCGCCGCCGTCGTCGAGGATCATATTGGCCGGTTCACCCGGCCAGGTGAGCATCTGCTCGGCGGCCCACCAGTACTCCTCCAGCGTTTCGCCCTTCCAGGCGAACACCGGGATGCCCTTCGGTTCATCGACGGTGCCGTGCGGGCCCACCACCACGGCCGCGGCGGCGTGATCCTGGGTCGAGAAGATATTGCAGGAGGCCCAACGCACCTGCGCGCCCAGCTCGGTGAGGGTTTCGATCAGCACCGCGGTCTGGACGGTCATATGCAGCGAACCGGAGATGCGGGCGCCCTTCAGCGGCGCGACATCGCCGTACTCGTGGCGCAGGGCCATCAGTCCGGGCATCTCGTGCTCGGCCAGCCGGATCTCCTTGCGGCCGAATTCGGCCAGCGACAGATCCGCCACCTTGTAGTCGATGCCGTTGCGGGTGTCGGGACTCAACGAGGTTCGAGGCAGTTCGGAGGTCGTCATCAGCGTGGATCAGCCTTCTCTCGATATCGGCATGGGCTAGTCGGGCCCGGAGGCGGTAGTGCGATACCTCCGCATTCGCTCCGGCCTCCGCGTCAGGAGGCGGACCGAACGGCCAGACCTCGGCCATGCCCGGTAAACACGGTCTCGATGGCAAGGCTAGCCGGTACCGGACCACCGGGGTTCGGCCGCGCCGGTCGGGTGTCGGGCCGGTGTCGGCGCGGCCGCACCGGACGTGGGAGGACTATGCCGCGACCCGCCGGGTCCCGGCCTGGGCCGCCCGCCGCCGCAGCCGCGGTGCGATGTTGACCCGGCCGAGATCGCCGTCGTAGTGCGCGAGGACCCGTTTGTCCATCACCCGGTGCCACAGCGGCGGGATCGCCGCCAGCACCACCATCGCCGCGTAGCCCGCCGGCAGCTGCGGCGCCTCGTCGGAGCTGCGCAGCGTCTGATAGCGGCGGCCGGGGTTGGCGTGGTGGTCGCTGTGCCGCTGGAGGTGGAAGAGGAAGATATTGGTGACGAGGCGGTCGCTGTTCCAGCTGTCGCGCGGGGTGCAGCGTCGGTAACGCCCGTCCGGGCGGCGTTCCCGCAGCAGCCCGTAGTGCTCGATGTAGTTGACCGTTTCCAGGAGCCCGGCGCCGATCGCGGCCTGCAGCAGCAGGTAGGGCAGGATTTCCCAGCCGAATACCAGCATCAGCGCACCGAACAGCACCACGGTCATCGACCAGGCCTGCAGGATGTTGTTGCGAGGCGACCACCAGCCGCTGCCGGTACGCCGCAGCCGTTCCCGCTCGAGGGTGATCGCGGAACGGAAGCCGCCGAGCACACTGCGCGGCAGGAATTCCCACAGACTCTCACCGAACCGGCCGCTGGCCGGATCCTCGGGGGTCGCGACCCGGACATGGTGGCCGCGGTTGTGCTCGACGAAGAAATGCCCGTAACCGGATTGCGCCAGCGCGACCTTGGCCAGCCAGCGTTCCAGGCGTTCGACCCGGTGGCCGAGTTCGTGGGCGGCGTTGATCCCGATTCCGGATACCAGCCCGAGGGTGGTCGCGAGCCCGATCTTGTCGAGGACGCTCAGCTCGCTGCCTGCCCACAGATATCCGGCGAGCGTCAACCCGACCAGCTGGATGGGCAGGAAGAGGTAGGTGCACCAGCGGTAATAGCGGTCGTTGGAGAGGGTTTCGTAGTCCTCTTCGCGGGGATTGGTGCCGTCGTCGCCGACCAGGATGTCGAGCAGTGGGATGAGTATCAGGATCACCAGTGGCCCGATCCACCAGAACACCTCGAGGCCCGTGTGCAACACCAGCTGCGAGGGCAGCAACGCGCAGGCAGGGGCGATCAGGCCCAACACCCACAGATGGCGTTTGGGATCGGCCGATCCGGCCGACTTGCCAACCAGTTGCACGTTTGCCCCGCTATTGAATACCGAACTTACAGCGGCCTACATATTTGCAGAACCCGCGTCTTCATTGCGTCATTGTTCGCCCCAAACGTGGTAACCGTTACACGACGGGACCGAACCGACGGCCCGGTACGTGGCAAGCGCTCGCCTCCGGCGCACCACCCGCAACCGGCAGACGGGCAGCCCAGGACGCACCCGGGCGGCGACGGGATTCCACAGCGATCTCAGTGCGACCGGGCGGCCAGGATCGCCGCCACATACGGACTGAAAACCCGGCCCAATTCGGTGGGGGCGTCGTAATCCGGTCCGGGCGGGGTCGGTATGAAACTGATTGCCAGCCGTACCAGCGCGTGGGCGAAGGTATCGGCCTGTTCGGCGGTCGCGGCGATCCAGCTGCGCTGGATGACACCGGAGAGGCGGCCGGTGGCGTGCGCGATCAGTGGTCCGGCGTCGAGAGTGATCAGGCGCAGCAGGTCGAGTTTCACCTCGCCCGTCAACAGCGATTGCACCAGCGGGTCCCGGGCCGCGTCCTGGAAATAGCCGGCCAGGCCCTCGCGGATGGAGGCGGCAGCGTCACCGATATTGGCCGCCAGCGCGGTCTCCACATGGTCGACGAGATCGTCGGCCAGGCGGATTGCGTAGGACTCGGCCAGGCCGCCGCGTGAACCGAATTCGTTGTACAGGGTCTGGCGGCTCACCCCCGCGCCGGTCGCGACGTCGGTGAGGGTGATCTTCGACCAGTCACGTAGCAGCAGCAGCTCCCGCATCGCGTCGAGGATCGAGGTGCGCAGTAACTCACGCGCAAACCCCTGTGCGGCATTCCGGGATCCGGTGCTCGGCATGGCTGCGACCCTGGCACGGCCGGGCCGTTTCAGTCAAAGTTTCAAGTTCGTTCGATTTCCACCATGAAGAAATCCGCCTTGGCCGCCCCGCAGTCCGGACAGCTCCAGTCATCCGGGATCTCGCTCCAGCGCGTTCCCGGCGCGATCCCGTCCTCGGGCCAGCCCTCGGCCTCGTCGTACTCGAACCCGCACTGCGCACATCGGTACAGCTTGAAGTCGTTCATGCGAGACCCGGCCTTTCGTTCGACACGCGCCGCCCCACCTCGGGGGCCGGGGCACATACCGGCTCGAAATCGACCTTCTCCCGGACCGCGCAATCCGGGCAGCACCATTCGTCGGGAACCGCCGACCAGGGCGTACCGGGCGGGAATCCCTCGCGCGGCGCACCGGCCGCTTCGTCGTAGACGTAGTCGCAGCCCGGACAGCGATACGCCCTCATCACGCCGCCTCCGCCGGTTCGGCGTGGTACCGGGTCAGAACCCGTTCCCGCGCCCGGGGATGGATATTGGCCCGGGAGATATCGCCGTCGTAGTGCGCGAGGACGCGTTTGTCCATCACCCGCCGCCACAGCGGCGGGATATAGGCGAGCAGGATCATGCCGGCGTAACCCGCGGGCAGCGCCGGGGCCTCCTCCCGGCTGCGCAGGGTCTGGTAGCGGCGGGTGGGATGCGTATGGTGATCGCTGTGCCGCTGTAGGTGGTAGAGGAAGATATTGGTGATCAGATGGTCACTGTTCCAGCTGTGCGCCGGACCGGGCCGCTCGTAACGGCCGGAGCCGGTGCGGGCACGGGCGAGACCGTAGTGCTCGAGATAGTTCACCGCCTCCAGCAGCCCGAAACCCATCACCGCCTGGAGCACCAGATACGGCAGCAGGCCGGGTCCGAAAACCGCCGCGAGCGCGGCGAACAGGCCGGCGGTCAGTAACCAGGCCGTCAGCACGTCGTTGTGCAGACTCCACGGACCACGGCCCAGCCGGCGCAGCCGGGTGCGCTCCAGATCCCAGGCCGAGCGCACGCCCCCGCGAACCGATCGCGGTAGGAAGGCCCAGAAACTCTCGCCCAGCCGGGCGCTGGCCGGATCCTCGGGGGTCGCCACCCGAACATGATGGCCGCGGTTGTGCTCGATGTAGAAATGGCCGTACGCCGTCTGGGCCAGCGCGATGCGGCACAGTTTGCGTTCCATATCGACCTTCTTGTGCCCGAGTTCGTGGGCGGTGTTGATGCCGATACCCCCGATCACTCCGACCGTGAGCGCCAGACCGATCTTGTCGGCCATGAGCAGTCCGCCGTCGATACCGGGTAGCCGCAGATTGTCGGCGGTGATCAGATAGCAGGCGGTGACCAGGGTGGCGTACTGGCACGGCAGATACAGATAGGTGAGGTAGCGGTAGTACCGGTCGTTCTCCAGCGCCTCCAGGACCTCGTCGGGCGGGTTGGAGCTATCCGAGCCGAAGGCCAGATCGGCGAGCGGGATCAGCAGGTACACCAGGAGCGGGCCGAGCCAGAAGGCGACGCGCACCAGCTCGTCCCAGCCGGAAAGGCCGGCCACGCAGATCAAGGGCACCCCGACGGTGAACAGGCCCGTGGGCGCGAACAGACCCCACAGCCACAGGTAGCGCTTGGGATCCCGCCATGGCCGTGGTGGAGCAGTCTCGGTGGGCTGGACAGACATCACTGTCTCGCTTCTAGTAGGGCTGGCAGGCTCGGCTGCCGTCTCACTTGCGCACGCCGCGGTGTCGCTATCGACGGTAGGCGCGGTAAGGCCCTGGAGTGGCGAGGTTTATGGCTTTGAAAGAGTTCGGATCAGCGTTGACGCATGTTTTTGACCTGGGCGTGACCTGAACCGAGGTCAATCGGCGATCGGTCCGGGTCGCTGCTCGCCCGTGCACAGGCGAGCAGCGACCGCGTCAGCGGATCAGCACATCGGAATCCGGCGGTAGCGCGTCCACCGGCCACCACCGCAGATCGGTGGATTCGGCGCTGCGCACCGGCACCGCGCCCGGCGGCGCGGTGAACCGGAACAGCAGGTCCAGATGCCGGGTCGGGACTCCCAGCGAACAGGTGATCGGGTGCGCCTGAGCCGCGTAGAGCCCCGCTTCCGCGCGCAGGCCGGGAATACCGGACTCCTCGGTGGCCTCCCGCAGGGCGGCATCGGCGACCGTCTCGTCGGCCTCCTCGCAGTGTCCGCCGAGCTGGATCCAGCGGCCGACCCGCGGATGCAAGGTCAACAACACGTCACGCCCGTCGGCGGAGAACACCACCGCCGAGGCGGTGATATGCCCGGGCGCGTGCTCACGCAGGCAGCCGCGCGGAGCCGAACCGAGGAATGCCAGCATCGCCTCCCGCAGCGAGGACTCGGGCCCGGATTCGGGTTTCCAGCCGGTGAGCAGTTCGGTCGCCGAATCGTGCAGGGACCGGGCGCTCACAGCTCCACCAGACCCGATGCGGGGTCGCGGGGGTCGCGGGGGGTCAACTCCTCGAGCGGATGCCCGACGGCGACGGCCCCCAGTGGAGCCCAGTCACCGTCCAGGCCGAGCACCTCCCGGGTGACCTCCGGGGCGAAGATCGTCGAGCCGATCCAGCAACTGCCCAGTCCCTCGGCCGCGAGCGCGACCAGCAGCCCCTGAACCGCGGCGCCCACCGCGACGGTGAACATGGTCCGCTCCGCGGCGCGGCGCCGCTCGTCGGGATAGTCGTGGGCGCCGTCGGGCACACAGAACGGGATGATCACCTCGGGGGCGTCGAAAAGGATGCGGCCCCGGTCCACCCGGCGGCGCACCCGCTCCGGATCCAGCCCGTCTCGCGTGAGGTCGGCCCGCCAGGCCTCGGCCATCGCGGCGAGCAGCCGGTCACGCAGGGCTCGGTCGCGCAGCCAGACGAAGCGCACCGGACGGGTGTGATGCGGTGCGGGCGCGGTCAGCGCCACCGCCGTCGCCGCGCGGATCCGCTCGGGATCGACCGGGCCGTCCGCGAAGGCGCGCACCGAACGCCGCATCAGCACGGCCTCGGACCGTCCGCGTTGCAATGCCTCGGCGGTGCCGAGCCAGAACAGATCATCGGTACCCGCGCGCACCAGATCGGCCGCGGTCGATCCATCGTCGGTGAGCGCGAGCCCGCGCACCACCGCGACCGGGACCCCGCCCAATTTGCCCTTCACCAGATCCGCGGCCGCGGCGAGCTCGTCGGCGAGGGCGACCTGGGTCACCTGGAGTTCGTTGCCCTGCCCGTCCACGGTGCCCGAATAGTCGTGCAGCACACGCAGTCCCGCGGATCCGATCGCGACATCGGTCTGCCCGTTACGCCAGGCGCGGCCCATGGTGTCGGTGATCACGACCGCCACATTCACCCCGAGCCGGGTGGCGAGCGCGGAACGCAGCCCTTTCGCGCTTCCATCCGGATCGGAGGGGAGCAGGACGAGTTCGTCGCGCTCCACATTGGACCCGTCCACCCCGGACGCGGCCTGGACGATGCCCAGCCGGTTCTCGGTGATCAGCGTGCGTCCCCGACGCGCCACCACCCGTACCGATTCCTGTTCCACCAGCCGCCGCCGCGCGGTGTCGCGCTGCTCCGGATCGGTGGGCGCGGGCACTATCCGGCCCTCGGCCTTGGCGACGATCTTGCTGGTGACCACGAGGATATCGCCGTCGGCCAGCCAGGGGGCCGCGGCGGCGATCCGGTCCGCGACATCGTCGCCGGGGCGGAATTCCGGCAGCCCCGTTATCGGCAGAATGCGCAATTCCGTCGCGGCGTGATCGGCGATCAGTGGTTGCGCGTAAGACTCGGTCACGGTTTCACTCCCGCCAGTTCGAGTGCCGCGCGCACCATTTCGGCAGTGGTCGGCGGGTCGGTCATCAGCAGCGGCACGCTGCGTACCTCCACGCCCGGCACCTCGGCGGCATCGGTGGTGTGGATCAGCCATCCATCGAGAATGCCTGTGGCCGAACGGGATCCGTAGTGCCGGCCAATCGCTTCGGCCGTGGTCTCGACACCGATCACCGAGAGGCATTCGTCGGCCATACCGCGCAACGGCTTGCCGTCGATCACCGGGGAAATCCCGATCACCGGCGCCTTCGTGGTGCGCAGAGCGCCCCGGATTCCGGGCACCGCGAGGATGGAACCCACGCTGACGACGGGGTTCGAGGGGGCGAGTAATACCGCATCTGCATTGCTTATGAGTTCAGTCACATTAGGGGCCGGTTTGGCGTCATCCGCCCCGATTGTGGCGAATCCGTGAGTTCGAACGTCCGCGCGGTACCGAACCCACCACTCCTGGAAATGGATCGCGCGGCGTTCGCTGGGGTTGTCCGGATCACTGATAACTACATGCGTTTCGCAGCGATCGTCGGTTGCCGGGATGAGTTCCACACCCGGTTGCCATCGATTGCAGAGCGCTTCGGTAACTGCCGAGAGCGGATACCCGGCGCGCAACATTTCGGTACGAACGAGATGCGTGGCGATATCCCGATCCCCCAGTCCGAACCAGTCCGGCTGGGCGTGATATTTCGCCAACTCCTCCTTCGCGTGCCAGGTTTCTCCCAGCCGGCCCCAGCCGCGCTCCGGATCAATTCCACCGCCGAGCGTATACATGCAGGTATCGAGGTCGGGACAGATTCTCAGCCCGTGCATCCAGACGTCATCGCCCACATTGACGATGGCGGAAACCTTCGCTTCGGGCAGCAGCTCCCGGACGCCCAGCAGGAACCGCGCGCCACCGACTCCGCCGACCAGGACGGCGATCCGGGGACCATTGGCGGGTCCGATGTCCGCTTGTTGTGAAGTCACATCTGTACACACTATGCCGCCCGGAAAATAGTGCGCGTTCGGCTATATTTGCCGCTCATTTGCTATTCGGGTCACAAGATCGACTCGGAATGCCGCGCGGGATAGTAACGGAATAGTGACGGTGGCTTGACCATCGGCACCGGCGGCGTGTCTAATCACAGACATGTCATTCCGGATCGCGCGGGAAGTACATGGCGCGCACGGAAATTCGAACGAGTGTTCGAATGGGAATGGCGGCTCGGGGAAGTCCGCGAGACAACGTCGCGGAGTTTGGCCGTCGGTATGCGTGTGGATCGACGGAAAGAAATCATTCTGCGCTAACACACAGTGAGGAGGCGGAGCGATGGCCGAAGAACTGGCCCCGGCCGGCATTCCGGTGGGTGTATCGCGAACCGATTCCACGGCAGGCGCAGCACGAAGCGCCGCTGCCGACAACGGCTGGACCGATCGCGATCGGAGTGAGCGAGAATCGACGCCCCGGCTCAGCTTGATCGTGACCGGTTTCGACGAGATGTTCGACTCCATCGAAGAACAGTGGCAGGAACGCGCACTGTGCGCGGAGACCGACCCGGAAGCCTTCTTTCCGGAAAAAGGCGGATCCACGCGCGAAGCCAAGCGAATCTGCATGGGCTGCGAGGTCCGCGACGAGTGCCTGGAATACGCGCTCGCACATGATGAGCGATTCGGTATCTGGGGCGGCCTGTCGGAGCGGGAGCGCCGGCGCCTCAAGCGCGGTATCGGCTGACGACACCGCTCGCGTCGGTGCGCCCCGGAGCACGTGGCCGGGGCGGGCCGTCGCGGTCGGCGATCACTGACTAACGTTGGCAGTCATGGCACGATCCCGCAACCGCAGACCCCCGACCGCCCGGTCGGTCAGCCGTCGCGGCCGCGGCGTGCGCGGGCCGATGCTGCCCCCGACCGTCCCCGCCTGGCGCACCCGCGGCCAGAAATTCGACCGCCTCGTACTCGAAGCGTTCGCACCACTGGACACCCGCTGGCACGACCGCCTCACCAAACTGGATATCGCCGTCGACGATGTCCCGAAAATCCGCCCCCTCCACCCCGACACGGTGACCTGGCCGGACGAAGTAGTAGCCGACGGACCGGTACCACTGTCCCGCCTCATCCCCGCGGGCGTCGACCGGCACGGCACCCCCATCCGGGCCCGGGTGGTCCTGTTCCGCAAACCCCTCGAACTCCGCGCCGGCGACCCCGACGACCTGGTAGAACTGCTCCGCGAGGTTCTCGTCCAGCAGATCGCGACCTACCTGGGCGTCGACCCCGACGTCATCGACCCCGAGCTGTAATTTTGGAGCGGCTCCGCCCCTTCGCGGAAGGGTGGGGGAGGTGGGTTGAAGCGGCCCCACCGCCAAGGAAGGTTCGGATCGACCCCTCCGTCAAGGGTTGGGGACGTGGGTTGAAGCGACCCCACCGCGAAGAGGGGTTCGCATCGACGCCTCCGTGAAGGGTCGGGCTGTGATTTTGGAGCGGCTCCGCCGCTCGAGGGTGGGGCCCTATTAACCCGGTTCTTCACTCCCGCCGGTCGGTCGC
>NZ_JBEZYU010000086.1:0-15640 GCF_040638875.1 Nocardia sp. NPDC024068
CCTCCCCCACCTTCACGAGCAACGCCACCTCCCCCACCTTCACGAGCAACGCCACCAGCCCCACCTTCACGAGCAACGCCACCAGCCCCACCTTCACGAGCAACGCCACCTCCCCCACCTTCACGAGCAACGCCACCTCCCCCACCTTCACGAGCAACGCCACCAGCCCCACCTTCACGAGCAACGCCACCAGCCCCACCTTCGCAAGCAAGGCCACCTACCCCACCTTCACGAGCAAGGCCACCTACCCCACCTTCACGAGCAACGCCACCTCCCCACCTTCGCAAGCAAGGCCACCTCCCCACCTTCGCGAGCAAACCTGCATGAACACCTGGGCAGGTTCCGTGATCATGGAAGTGCTAAAAGGCCGCAACCTATGGTTGGTGCGCGCACCCCGAACAACCCAGCCACGACCCGGCACCCGCGTCACCACCCGGTTCCGATCCGAACCGGACACGTCCACAGAACGGGCCACCCCCGCGGTGCCGAGTTCAGCGAGGCACACAAAGGGTTCGGCGCGCCAGCGCGCCAAAACACATCTCAGGCGAAGACCGACTTGTGGGCGGCTCCGAGCAAGCGCACCAGGTCCGCGCTGTCGGCGTCGTCGAGGGCGGCGAAGGCGGGTGCGATCAGGTCGTCGGTGACCGCTTCGGCGCGCTGCCAGGCCGCGCGGACCTCGTCGGTGATCTCCTCGAAGGGTTCCGGCCAGCCGTACAGGCGGGCCTGTCCGGGACCGTCGTTGAGCGGGGAACCCGCGATCAGCACAGCTTGCAACGGCGTGATGCCGGCGGCGCGGACGGCCAGCAGATGCAGGCCGCCGCGGAGTTCTCGCAGTACGTAGATCAGCTGTTGCGCGCGGCCGGCGGCATCCTCGGGCAGCGGCAGTGCCCGCCAGCCGGCGAACAGGGGAACGGCGGACGGATCGGCCGCCGTCACCACCTTCTCGAGCAGAGCGGCGAGCCGGTCGACATCGGCGAGCCCGCCGAGTTTGCGGCGGCCGAATTCCTGACAGGCGGCCGCGTAGCGCAGCGCCGCCGTGGTTGCGGGCATCGGCACCGATTCCCAGGCCGCGCGGACCGAATGCGGGGGAAAGAATCCGAACGCCGCGGTGACCACCTCGGCATCGACCTCGCCGAGGGCCCCGCCGCGGCCCCGGGTGTACGGGCCGATGAAGTTGTCGACACCCGTTTCGGCGGCATAGGCTCGGGCCTCCCGGGAGAACTGGAACCCACCGCCGAGTTCCTGGATGTACTTGTTCACTGCGGCACCGACAGTCACGAGATTCCCTCCGCTGATACGACTGTCGTCACCCTAACGTGTTCTTACGCCGTACGGACCTTCTCGGGCGACGGTCCGTCATTCGAACGGGGTACGTACCCGCCCCACCAGTTCGGCGACCGAGTTCAGCACCATGGTCGGCCGGTAGGGGTAGTGCTCGACCGATGTTTTCGTCGAGATACCGGACGTCACCAGGATGGTGCGCATACCGGCCTCCATCCCCGAGATGACATCGGTGTCCATCCGGTCGCCGATCATCACACTGCTCCGGGAATGGGCGTCGATGCGACGCAGCGCCGAGCGCATCATCAGCGGATTCGGTTTGCCGATGTAGTAGGGGTCGCGGCCGGTGGCGCGGGTGATCAGCGCCGCCACCGAACCCGTCGCCGGTAGCACCCCGTCCCGGGACGGGCCGGTGGGGTCGGGGTTGGTGGCGATGAAGCGGGCGCCCCGCTCGACCAGGCGGATCGCGGTGGTGATCGCTTCGAACGAGTAGGTGCGGGTCTCCCCCAGCACGACGTAATCGGGGTCGACCTCGGTCAGCACATAGCCGATCTCGTGCAGTGCGGTGGTCAGCCCGGATTCGCCGACCACATAGGCGGTGCCGCCCGGCCGCTGCTCGTTCAGGAAACTCGCCGTGGCCAGGGCCGACGTCCAGATCGACTGCTCCGGGATCTCCAGCCCGGTCTGCCGCAACCGCGCCTGCAGGTCGCGCGGGGTCCGGATGGAGTTGTTGGTCAGAACCAGGAACGGGATCGCCTCCGCCCGCAGTTCGGCGAGGAATTCGTCGGCACCGGGCACCATATGGTCCTCGTGCACCAGCACCCCGTCCATATCGGTGAGGTAGGACAGGATCGGTTCGTCTGTGCTCACACCGTCGATTCTGCGCTTCGCCGCGCATCGGGTGGGTATGCCGCGCCCGGAAGCGGTCGCGCGGTGACCGAGACCACCACATGGATACCCCCGCGACGTGCGGATGAGTCGCACCACCGCCCGCACGCCGGCCGGGTGCGGGACTGCGGGTGGGCCTCGCCCACCTATGCCTATTAGTGTCGAATCCGGGCCGGAAACGGTCCGACCACAAGCGACAGGAGTGGCGCAACATGGGTGAGCTGAAGCTCGGGTACAAGGCGTCGGCGGAACAATTCGGACCCCGTGAACTGGTGGAGCTCGCGGTGCTGGTCGAGGAACACGGACTCGACAGCGCGACGGTCAGCGACCATTTCCAGCCGTGGCGGCACAAAGGCGGCCATGCGCCGTTCTCGCTGGCCTGGCTGGCGGCCGCGGGTGAGCGCACCGAGCGGATCGTGCTCGGCACCTCGGTGCTCACCCCTACCTTCCGGTACAACCCCGCGGTGATCGCCCAGGCGTTCGCGACCCTGGGCTGCCTGTATCCGGGCCGCGTCATGCTGGGTGTGGGCACCGGTGAGGCGCTCAACGAGATCGCCACCGGGTATGCGGGCGAGTGGCCGGAGTTCAAGGAACGATTCGCGCGGCTGCGGGAATCGGTCGACCTCATGCGGGCGCTGTGGACCGGTGAGCGTACCGATTTCGAGGGCACGTACTACAACACAGTGGGCGCCTCCATCTACGACGTGCCCGAGGGCGGTATCCCGGTGTACGTCGCGGCCGGCGGGCCGGTGGTGGCCCGCTACGCGGGGCGCGCGGGCGACGGCTTCATCTGCACATCGGGCAAGGGTATGGACCTCTACACCGAGAAGCTCATGCCGGCCGTCGCCGAGGGCGCGGAGAAGGCCGGTCGCGAGGTGAACTCCATCGACCGGATGATCGAGATCAAGATCTCCTACGACACCGACCCGGAGCTGGCGCTGGAGAACACCCGCTTCTGGGCGCCGCTGTCACTGACGGCCGAACAGAAGCACAGCATCACCGATCCGATCGAGATGGAAGAAGCGGCCGACGCGCTGCCGATCGAGCAGATCGCCAAACGCTGGATCGTGGCGAGCGACCCCGACGAGACCGTGGAGCTGGTGAAACCGTATATCGACGCGGGCCTGAATCACCTGGTGTTCCACGCGCCCGGCCACGACCAGAAGCGGTTCCTGGATCTCTTCCAGCGCGATCTGGCGCCCCGGCTACGCAAGCTGGGCTAGAGCCTGGGCGGAGAGCCACTGCCGCGACGACCGGCCGACGAAACCGTAGTTCATCGGCCGGTCGCGCCGTCGATGAGTTCGCGGAGAATATCCGCGTGGCCGGCGTGGCGGCCGGTCTCCTCGATCATGTGAACCAGCGCCCAACGCACACTGGGCGCCCGCTTGCCCGGCCGTGCCCGCGGCACAGACGCAGCGAGGTCCGCGCAACTGTCGAGGACTTCGTTCGCGCGTTCCACCACATCCCGGTAACGACCGACCACATCGGCCACGCTGTCGGTCGGGGACGCCCGGAAGGTGGACGGCCAGTCGGTGACATTCTCGCCGAGGAAGATCGAGCGTTCGACGAAGGTCAGATGCTCGAGCAGTCCGAGCAGATTCGTACCGGACGGGACGGCGGCGGCCCGGACCTGCGGCTCGGGAGCACCGTCGACCTTGGCCGCGATCGAGGCCCGGAGGTAGTCGAGGAAACCACGCAGGATCTCGATCTCGCTGTTCCCCGTCCGGGGCGGAGGAGCGTCGCGGCGACGTTCCGGGCGGGGTGTGGTCGGCACAGCAGTCTCCCTCGTAGCCGATTCACCGACAATTCGCGGCCCACCAAGTGTTTCGACAATTCCCATGATGGGCACGAAAATTTGCAGTTCCGGCAAATGTCGCGAGTTCGTGTGGTAGTTGCTGCGGTCAGAACGCGAGTTCCGGCCACGAGATGTCGATGGCAAATGGGTGCTCGGCAACGATCCGCTCGGAATCCTGCGGTGTCCATTTGCCGATAAGCAAGTAGTTGGCCGGATAGAGCGGGTGGACACCGGCCGGAAGCCGACCGTGGGTGGCCTCCAGCGCGAATGCGCGGACCATGGCGATCGCGCTTTCCTCGCGGGCCAGGGTCACCTCCCAATACCAGGGGATACCCGCCTTCGCGTACCGCGATTTCTTTTCGTCCATATCCGTCTGGGTGTTCGAGGGCGACAGCACCTCTCCCACCAGCAGCACGTCGGCGGCACGGATATCCCGGTAGGGCGCGTCCAGGCAACGGTAGGCGAGGAAATCGGGGGTGACGAAATCGGATTTCCCGTGGGTGCCGAAGAAGACATTCGTTTCGAAGTCCACTCGCACACACCGCTCGGGATCGCCGGCCATTGCCTCGCGCGCACATCGTTTCAGCGCCGCCGTCAATGCGAAAGTGAAAGCCTGGTGTTCGGCCGGACCACGCCGCACCCACACCACACGCCCCTCCCACAGTTCGATCTGCCCGGCGATTTCCTCCGGAAGTCGCTCCAATTCCTCCCACGTCATGAACTCGGGAAGGTCGGGCCGGTCGACGGATGGGCGCGCCATGCACTCATGGTAGCGGCCGGTGACAGGCTGCCGACCAGGTCCGATCAGCTCTGGAGGCGGTCCGAGATCCCCGCACTCACCCCCTCGGCGGCACCGACCTCGACGTCGGTGGCAGGCCCATGCCGATGACCGGCAGGGGTGCTCGGTGGGCCCGCAGCCTGCTACCTCCAGGTAGCGGCCGACCCGGTTACGCTCTCACCCATGGCCGAGGTTGCTGCGTCCAGTGTGTACATCGCATCGCCGGAGGGCGATACCGGGAAATCGACAGTGGCGCTCGGCGTGCTGCAGATGTTGTGCGCGACCACCGCGCGGGTGGGGGTCTTCCGGCCCATCACCCGGTCGGTGACCGAACCCGACTACATCCTGGAGCTGCTGCTCGAGCACAGCACCGTCGACCTGGAATACCAGCAGGCGGTGGGGGTGAACTACGAGCAGGTGCACGCCGACCCCGACGGCGCGATCTCCGAGATCGTCATGCGATACCACGAGGTCGCGGATGTCTGCGATGCCGTCGTGATCGTGGGCAGCGACTACACGGATGTGGCCAGCCCGAGCGAACTCCGGTTCAACGCGCGGATCGCGGTGAACCTCGGGGCGCCGGTGCTGCTGGTGGTGCGCGGCGCGCAGCGGTCGCCCGGTGAGGTGGCGCAGCTGGTGGACCTGTGCGCTGCCGAGCTGTCGGCGGAGCACGCGCAGCTCGCGGCGATCGTCGCCAACCGGTGCGCGCCCGGCGAAATGGACGCGATCCGGGACAGACTCACCGGATTCGGTGTCCCGTCCTGGAGTCTGCCCGAGGTGCCGCTGCTGATCGCGCCGACCATGGCGGAGTTGTGTGCCGCGCTCGACGGCGAGATCTACAGTGGCGACCCCGAACTGCTGCACCGCGAGGCGCTGGGGGTGATGGTCGGCGGAATGACCGCCGAGCACATTCTGGAACGGCTCTACGACGGCGCCGTGGTGATCGCCCCGGGCGATCGGTCCGATGTACTGCTGAGTGTGGTGAACGCGCACGAGGCGGAAAGTTTCCCGTCGCTGGCCGGGATCATCATGAACGGCGGCCTGCTGCCGCATCCCGCGATCGCCCGGCTCATCACCGGGCTGAAACCGCGATTACCCATTCTGACCACCGGCCAGGGCACCTACGACACCGCCGGTATCGCGCACCGGACCCGGGGCCGGATGTCGGCGGAGAACCCGCGCAAAGTGGATACGGCGCTGGCGCTGATGGAAACCCATGTGGACGCCGGAGAGTTCCTGCGCCGTCTCGAGGTACCGCTCACCAGTGTGGTGACTCCGCAGATGTTCGAGTATCAGCTCATCGAACGCGCACGGGCGGACCGCAAAACCATCGTGCTGCCCGAGGGCGACGACGACCGGGTACTGCGGGCGGCGGGGCGGGTGCTGCAGCGCAAGATCGCCGATCTGATCATCCTCGGCGACGAGACCTCGATCCGGGCGCGGGCCGCGGAACTGGGGGTGGATATCGCCGACGCGGTGGTCTTGGACCCACGGACCTCCGACCATATCGACGATTTCGCCCGTGAATACGCCGACCTGCGCAAACACAAGGGCATCGGCCTGGAGCGGGCGCGCGAAACCGTCACCGATATCTCCTATTTCGGCACCATGATGGTGCATCGCGGCCTCGCCGACGGCATGGTGTCCGGCGCCGCGCACACCACCGCGCACACCATCCGCCCGTCGTTCGAGATCATCAAAACGGTTCCCGGGGTCGCCACGGTGTCCAGCGTCTTCCTCATGTGCCTGGCCGACCGGGTGCTGGCCTACGGCGACTGCGCGGTGGTCCCGGATCCGACCTCGGAGCAACTGGCCGATATCGCCGTCTCCTCGGCGGCCACCGCCACCCGGTTCGGGATCGACGCCCGCATCGCCATGCTGTCCTATTCCACCGGCGAATCGGGCAGCGGCGCGGATGTCGACAAGGTCCGGGTGGCCACCGGGCTGGTACGCGAACGCGCGCCGGAACTCCTGGTGGAGGGGCCGATCCAGTACGACGCGGCCATCGAACCGACAGTCGCCGACGCCAAGATGCCCGGATCCGAGGTGGCCGGCCGGGCCACGGTTTTCATCTTCCCCGACCTCAATACGGGCAACAACACCTACAAGGCGGTACAGCGCAGCGCGGGGGCGGTCGCGATCGGGCCCGTCCTGCAGGGCCTGCGTAAACCGGTGAACGACCTGTCTCGCGGCGCGCTGGTCACCGATATCGTGAACACGGTGGCCATCACCGCCATTCAGGCTCAGCAGCAATGACCGCGACGCGGTCCGGCGAACAGGAGACTGCGGTGGACAGCAAGCTGGTTCTGGTGGTCAACTCCGGCTCGTCCTCGATCAAATACCAACTGGTGGCACCGGTATCGGGCAAGGTCGCGGCGGCGGGGCTGGTGCAGCGGATCGGTGAGGACAACGGTTCGATCGAACACACCGACGGCGACCGGACGATGACCGAGGAGATCCGGGTAGCCGACCATACGGCCGGATTGCGGCTGGCCTTCGAGAAATTCGCCGAGACGGGGCGTGATCTGACCGTCGCGGGAGTCACCGCGGTGGGGCACCGGGTGGTGCACGGCGGCGAGATCTTCTACCGCCCGACTCTCATCGACGACCGGGTGCTGCGCACGATCTCCGAGCTGTCCACCCTCGCGCCGCTGCACAATCCGGCCAATGTCCGGGGTATCGAGGCCGTACGCACATTGCTGCCCGAGGTGGCGCAGGTGGCGGTCTTCGACACCGCGTTCTTCCACGGACTGCCCGAAGCCGCGCGCACCTACGCCATCGACCGGCAGGTCGCGCGGGCCCACGGTATCCGCCGCTACGGTTTCCACGGCACCTCGCACGAGTACGTTTCGGGCCAGGCCGCGCAATTCCTCGGACGCCCGGCGGATTCGCTGAACCAGATCGTCTTCCACCTCGGCAACGGCGCCTCGGTCTCGGCGCTGCGCGGCGGGCGGCCGGTGGATACCAGTATGGGCCTGACTCCGCTGGAGGGCCTGGTGATGGGCACCCGGTCCGGCGATCTGGATCCCGGGATCATCCTGCATCTCATGCGCGCGGCGCAGCTGGATATCTCCGGTGTCGACCGGCTGCTCAACCGGGGCTCCGGGCTGCGCGGGCTGGCGGGGGTGAACGATTTCCGCGAGTTGCGACGGCTCATCGACGCCGGCGACGCCGACGCCCGCACCGCCTACGACGTCTACGTGCACCGTATCCGCCACTACCTGGGCGCCTATCTGATCGAACTGGGCGGGGTGGACGCGATCACCTTCACCGCCGGTGTGGGCGAGAACAATCCGGATATCCGGGCCGATGCGCTGGCCGGGCTGCAAGGGTTCGGTATCGCGGTGGACCCCGGCCGCAACACCGCCGCGGACCGCACCGCCCGCCGGATCTCCCCAGCGGACGCCCCCGTCGCGGTCCTGGTGATTCCGACCAACGAGGAACTCGCCATCGCGCGGGCGGCACTCGCCGTCACCGAGGCGGAACCCGGAAGTCAGTAGCAGGTGAGAGGCTGCAGCGCATCGCCTGCCTGCGGACCCAGACTCGCGTATGCGGTGGCGATCGCCGTCACTGCCCGGCGCAGGTCGGGTTCCGAGGTGGTGTAGGGCAGGCGCAGGAACCGTTCGAAGGCGCCCTGCACACCGAATCGGGGTCCGGCGGCGAGAAGGACACCGTGGTTGGGCGCCGTGGCGGCCAGCGCGGACGCCACCGGCGCCGGTAGTTGCGCCCATACCGACATCCCGCCGACGCCGGGCAGCACCTGCCAGCCCGGCAGTTCGTCCGCCATCGCCGCCAGCAGCACCTCACGCTGGTTCCGCAACAGTGCCCGGCGGTGCCGGAGAATCGGCTCGGAGTTCTCGAGCAGGTGGACCGCCGCCAGCTGATCCATCACCGGCGTTCCCATATCGACCGTGGCACGGGAGGTCAGCAACCGGGTGATCAGCGATTCCGAGGTCCTGATCCAGCCGACCCGCAGCCCGCCCCAGAAGGATTTGGAAGCCGAGCCGATCGTGATCACCTCGGACCCTCTGGCGAACGCGGCGACCGGTGTCGGCTGCGCCGAGTCGGTGAGGGACAGATCGACCATCGATTCGTCGATGATCAGCGTCATCCGGGTCTCCCGGGCGATGGCGGCGAGTTCGGCGCGAGCGGCCTCGTCCATCAGGAAACCGGTGGGGTTGTTGTGGTCGGGCACCAGATAGGCCAGCGCGGCGGCGGTCTGGCGGGCGGCACTGCGAATCCCGTCGAGGTCCCAGGCCGCGTGGGGGGCTTCGAGACGCAGGGGTACGGGAATCGGCCGGGCACCGACATCGCGGATCGCTTCGATCGCGTTGGGATAGGTGGGGTGATCGATGAGTACCCGCGACGTGGGAGCGGCCAGTACGTTCACCAGCAGCCGCAGACCGTGCTGGGCACCGAGGGTCACCAGGATCTGGTCGGCGGTGGTCGGCAGGCCGCGCTCGGTGTAGCGGCGGGCGAGCGCCTCCCGCAGCGGCCCGATCCCCACCGGGTCCATTCCGTGAGTGCCCAGATACGAGGGAATCCCTTGGAGGGCGACGGCGTACGCGTCCTCCATCTCGGGTGGTGCGGTCATCGCGGCGTAGGTCATATCGACAGCGGGCCGGTCGCCGGTGGACATGGTCGCCAGGATGCCGCGCGCGACCCGGCGGCCGTCGTGCGCGATGGCCGGAGGCAGGGCGACCGTACTGCGCGACCCCTGCCGCGTGATGAGGTAACCGTGTTCGCGCAGCAGCGAATAGGTGGAGGTGACCGTGGTGCGGCTGACCCCGAGCGTCGCGGCGAGATCACGTTCGCTCGGCAGGGCCACCCCGAGCGGCGCCCGGCCGTCGTGGATGAGTAACCGGATTCCCTCCGCCAGCGCCAGATAGGCGGGGCGGGAGGTTTTCCGGACGGCGGTATCCGTGGAAGCGGGATCGGTACTGCGCCAGTGCCCGAGATCGCGGGCGAGGCCCGAGGCGCCGATCACTCGTGTTGCCATAAGGTCCAGTATCGACCGATTGGCTCTTTATCGGCAAGTCCAGTAGGCGGATGCTGGAACCATGACGCTCTTGGTGACGCTCGTGGGAGTGGGAACATTCGCCTTCTTCGCCTATCAGTATCTCGTGACCGAATCACGGATACCCGAACTGCTGGAACGGTACCGGCCGCTCGGCTCGGTCACCGACGACTCGCGAACCCGGTACGACACCGAACGCGAATACCGGGACCTGGACGCGGCCCGCGCACACCGGGGGCGGGACCCGATCCCATTCCGCGCCGGGTGACCCCGGGACGACCTGCACACTCGTCAGCGACCAGTCCAGTTGAAAAACTGGACTGGTCTTCGCTAGTTCAGCGGGTGCCGGCGGTAGAACTCACACGCGTCACCGGAGACCACACCGTCCTCGCAGGCGAAATAGGTCTGGATACAGGAATTGCTGTCACAGCCCAACCGGACGAGCTGGTCGCGGATGCGGAGGCTGCGTTGCTGCGGCGTCTCCGCCGGCGGCGCGGCCTGCGAGACCGGGGCCGCGGAAGTCGTGGCGGTACCCGTACCGGTGTCGGCGCAGGCGGCGAACAGCATGGTCCCGGCGCACAGGGCCGTGACGGCTGCGAATCGGGCGGCGGATCTCGTAGTCATGCGCACCTCCACTTCCCCCGGGTGTTCGACGAGCGGCCAGCCTAACCGACACCCGGGCAGGCCGGAACCGGTCGAGAAGCCCGAACTGGACCGACCGGACGGTTCCGACAGCCTCGGCGATCGATCTCCGCTGGTAGTCCGGCCGGTGGCCCATATGTGCCGTCAACCGGACAATCGCGCTATCGCCTCAGAACTCGCCGACTTCGCAGGCCAGCCCGTCACCGTCCGCGTCGAGTTGCCGCGAATATCCCGGCTGCCCGCCGTACAGCGGGGTATCGGTCTCCCGCCGGGCGTGACCGCAGCTGATGTAGTACGGGTACCCCTCCTCGTCGGGCGGCGCCTCCGCGCGATCGGCCGGAAGAGGATGGGAATCGTCGATCGTATTCGACGACCGTGGCGGATCCGCCGCGGCCGGAGCGGCGGCGAGGAACGTCAGAGCACAACCGGCGGCGACGAGACGGGCAGCGGTTCTTCGAGAACTCATGATGGAATCCTTGGAGCGAAGGGATATCTCCATCCTCACCCGGACTCCGAGAAAGTGAAAGGCCCGTGATCCAGGGGGCGAGCGCCGGACGCGCCCGCCCCCAGCGGATTACGGAGTCGCCGTCGGCGGATCGCACACCTTCCAGCCGCTTTCGGTCTGCTGCAGGTCCAAGGTCCGGGTGGTCTGCTCCGGATCCGCCTCGGTCTGCACACTGACCTGCGCGAGCGCGGTCCGGTCGGTGATCTGGACGGCGTCGACGCCGGTGACCTCGGGGATACTGCCCTCGGCGACGGCCTGCTGGTGCACGCCCGCGAACTGCTCCTCGGACAGCCCCTGGTAGTACTCGTGCAAACCGCCGCAGGTCGCGTCCCGGAGACTCGGGAGGTCACCGGATTCCAGCGCGCCGGTGTAATCGCCTATCGCGGCGCGGATCCTGGCCTGCGGGGAATCATCGTCGGAACCGACTCCCACCAGCACCGCGATCAGCGCTATCACCAACGCCGCCGCTGCCCCGCCCACGACCAGCCACTTCTTGTTCGCGCCCGGCCCCGCCGGTACGGACGCGGGAGCAGGCGCCACCCGCTGCGGCGACGCGATCTGCGGCGGCGCGGAGTAGGGCGCCGCCGGCGCGACCCGCTGTTCGGCAACGGTCTGCTTGTTGTCGGCGGGCGACGGCGCCGAACCCGGACGCTGCGGGGCCGCTTGCGGCCGAGCGCCCTGGCGCGGCACGGGCGGCGGTCCGCCGGGCCGCTGCGGTGCCGGTTGGTCCGGACGACCGGGAGCCACCGGGCCCGGCCGTTTCGGCCCAGGCTGTGAACGCGGGGTGGCTGGCGGTTTCGACAGCGGCGGCGCGCCGGGGCCCACCCGATCGGTCCGGGCCGGACCCTGAGTTCCACCCGGGCCCTGCTTCGGCCGTCCGGCCTGGCGCACCTGATTCATGTCGATACGCTCGGTGGCATCGGCGTCGGGCCGCTGCACCGGCATGGCCACGGTCTGCGCTTCGGTGGCCCGCGGGTCCTCGGGCTTCTTCGGCGCCCCGGACCGCTGGGTGCCTCCGGGTCGTTTCGCACGGGGGATCACGACGGTTTTCGCGTCGGTGTCCTCCGGCTCGGCCGGCTCGTCGCCACCGGCCGGGGCATCCCCGGCGATGTCGCCGTCCGGTTCCGCGCCGCGATCCTCGGCCTCGGTTTCGCTCCCGGCCTCGGTCTCGGTGCCGCCGCCGGTTTCGCTGCCTACCTGGGAGCCGGTACCGCCGCTGCTTTCACTGTCGGCCTCGGTGTCGCCGCTGGTTTCGGCGACTTCGGATTCGGCGCCGCCTTTGGACTCGCTTACATCCTGGGGCTCGCCGCCGTCCTGGGGATCACTGCCCTTCTGGGGCTCACTGTCCTGCGGCACCTCGCCGGCGTCCTGGGGCTCGCTTGCCGACCCGTCCACCGGGGCCGCCGGGGTCTGCGCCGCGGCGCCTTCCACGGATTCGGAGCCCGGCACCGGACCGTCGCCGCCGTCGTCCTCTCGACCATCGGCACTACCGGTACCGCCGGTCTCGGCTGTACCACCGTCCTCCGCAGCGCTCGGGCCCCCGGCCGCGGCACTCGTCTCGGCGGGGGAATCGTCCCGCTCCGCGGCGTCTGCGGTGACCTCGGCGGCCGGTTCGGACTCGGTCCGGGTGCCGGGCTCCTGCCCGGCGTTCCCGCCCTCGGCGGCCGGCGCACCGGACGTGGGTTCTCCGGAATCGCCGCTGCCCGCGCCGACCGGCTCGGCCGCGTCATCGCCGACCTGCCCGCCCCCGCTGCCTCGATCGGAGGCCTCGGCACCCTGCCCGGTGGCGGAATCATCGGGACCGGCCGGGGTGCCCTCGGCAGCAGCGGCGTCACCACCCTCGCCATCCGAGCCGGCAAGATCGGGCTCGTCCGCGGTCTCCCGGCCATCGCGGTCCGTGGCTTTATCGGTCGTGGCCTTCTCGGTTCCGGCGTTCCCGGCCGCGGCCGCGCCCCCCGCCTTCGCCGACCCCGCCGGGGAATCGCCGCCCGGGGACGCAGGGGCGTCGTCCGCTCGCACGTCATCGGCCGCCCGCGTCTCGGTATCCGCGGCGGTGCCGTCCTGCTCGGACTCTGTCACCTCTGCACCATCACCCTCGGCGGTGACGCTGTCCACGACAGCGGCAGGCGTGTCGCCCGCCACCTCGGCCACGGATCCCTCGGCCACAGATCCCTCAGCCGCGGGTTTCTCGGCTGCCGGGTCCTCGACCTCGGGCGTCTCACCGGTCGAATCCGCGGCGTCCGCCTCGCCGGCGCCGGCATCCGAGGTGGCCGGAGCCGGCTCCCGCGTCCCCGAGGTGGCGATCGCCTCGGTCTGCGCGTCGACGACACCGCCGGCCGGGTTCTCGTCTCCGGAATCGGCCGACGCCCGGGGAATCGCGGCCGTCTCCTCGTCGCTCTCCACCGCACCCGGCCCGCCGGATTTCCCGGCCCCGGCCCTGGGGATACGGGAGGTCACCGCATCGGCTGCCTGCGACGACCGCGTTCCGCTTTCCCGCGACGTCTCCTCGGCGGCGGAATCCGCTCGTGAATCGTTATCCGCGGACGAGCCGGAACCTGACTCCGAACGCGTCGGTTTCTTGTCGTCGGTCGGGTGCGACACCTATACCCCTCGTTACTGGCAAACAGAATGTGACGTAGATGGCCAGCCTATCGAGCATTCCCCGGGGCCGTGCACAATGAAGCCCATGACCTCGTTCGGTGATCTGCTCGGCCCGCAACCCGTCCTCCTCCCAGAGCTCCACGCGGCGCAGGACGCGCTGGACGCGGGCGCCGATCCGGTCCGGGTGGCCGCCGAGAATCCGGCCGCATCGATCGCTTGGGCCACCCTCGCCGAAGCCGCCCTGAACCGGGCCGCCGACGCCGGGGAATCGGTCAACCACGATGTCGTGGCCGCCTACGCGTTCGCCCGCACCGGCTACCACCGCGGGCTGGACCTGCTGCGCCGCAACGGCTGGAAGGGATTCGGCCCGGTCCCGTGGGAGCACGAACCCAACCAGGGCTTCCTGCGCAGCGTCGGAGCCCTGGCCCGGGCCGCCAAGGCGGTCGGCGAATCCGACGAATACGCCCGCTGCCTGGATCTGCTCGAGGACTGTGATCCCCGCGCGGCCGGGGAACTCGGTCTGGGCTGAACGACCCCGCGGCATTGATCCACCAGAACTCGCCGGTCGCCCGGGCCAGAACCAGGGGCGCCGCCCGGATGCGGCGTTCCTGGAAACGGCTGCGCCTGTCCGCGCTACCCATCGTGCAATGCTCGCTGGCTGCGGCACTGGCCTGGTTCCTGGCCAAAGACGTGGTCGGCCACCCGCTCCCGTTCTTCGCACCCACAGCGGCGGTGGTGTCGATCGGCACGGCGTTCGGGGCACGGCTGCGCCGGTCCCTGGAACTGGTCGTAGGGGTCGCCGTCGGTATCGGTGTCGGCGATCTGTTCATCTCTCAGGTCGGTACCGGGGTCTGGCAGATCGCCCTCGTCGTGGCTGTGGCGATGGGCCTCGCGGTCTTCCTCGACGGCGGCCCGATCATCGGTATCCAGGCATCCGGTTCGGCGGTCCTGGTCGCGACGCTGATGCCCCCCGATACCGGCGCCGGTCTCTCCCGCATGGTCGACGCCCTGATCGGCGGACTGGTCGGGGTGGTCGTCGTGGCGGCGCTGCCGCTGCACCCGGTGCGCCGCGCCCGCGAACACGCCGCCGCCGTCCTCGCCGTGATGGGTAAATCGCTCGACGACTGCGCCCACGGCCTACTGGAACAGGACCCGGCCAAAATCCACGACGCCCTCACCGCGGTACGCGCCACCCAGCCACAACTGGATTCGCTGCGCAAAACGCTGGAGGGCGGCCGCGAGGTGAGCCGGATCTCCCCGCTGTACTGGAATTCCCGAAGCCGGCTGGAACGGTTACGCGCCGCCGCCGACCCGCTCGACAACGCCGTCCGCAACACCCGGGTACTACTGCGTCGCTCGCTGACTTTGGTGCGCGACGACGAAATCCTGCACCCCGGACTGATCGAAGAAGTGGAGCGGCTGTCCTCGGCGGTGGAAGTGGTACGGCGCATGGTGCTCGCCGACCCCGGCGAACAACCCGACCGCGCCGAAGCCGCGCGGGCCCTGCGCTCGGTGGCCAAACAGGCGAACCCCGATCTGGTATCGGGATCGGGACTTTCGGCACACGTGGTCTTCGCGCAGATCCGATCCACCCTGATCGACCTCATGCAGGTATGCGGGGTGCAGCGGGTATCGGCACTGGCACTGCTGCCGCCGACAGTACCCAACCCCTATGTCATGCCCCAGAATTGAGCGACCCGCACCCCGGCAGCGCCGCCCCGACGACAGCCGCAGGCACGCCAGGACCACCCGCCCCGCGCCTCCGGACTCGAAACCGTCTCGAGTAGCCGACTACCCGCGCCACCGAAACCGGCCTCCAGTAATGTGAAATATGACCGAACCGGTTCCACCGGTGCGGTCGGGACCCCACCCGTGCGCCGCGTTGCCGACGGACGGTGCGCACAGCACCGACCCCGTTTCGGATACCTGGACGCCGGCCCGGGCGGGGAATCCGGGCCCGTCCGGCGCCGCGCCGGACGGGCCCTCTCGGAGACATGGAGCGGCTCCGCCGCTCGAGGTTCGGCCCTCCTGAGCGTCTGCTGTCAGCCCTCGAGACTCGTGGCTTCGCCACCTGGACCGCTTCTCGGCCGAATCGCATCGGCGGGCGGCGGCGGCGATCGAGAACGGATACTT
>NZ_JBEZYU010000087.1:0-15371 GCF_040638875.1 Nocardia sp. NPDC024068
CCGGTATTCCGCAGGCGTCCTATGCCGCGAGCAAGGCCGGACTGTCCGGACTGACCGCCGAACTCGCCGTGCAGTGGGCGCGCCATTCCATCCGGGTGAATACGGTGGCGCCGGGTTTCTTCCGCAGCGAGATCACCGACAGCCTCTACGACAGCGATAAGGGCGGGGAGTACCTGCGCCGCAATACCCCGCTGCCCACCGAGGGCACGGCCGAGGACATCGTCGGGGCCATTGTGTGGCTCGCCGGCGACGCGGGCCGGTACATCACCGGCCAGACCATCGTGGTGGACGGCGGCTGGACCGCGCGCTGATCGCCGCGGGCCCGATCGGCCCAGGGTGTTGACAGCGCATAATGCGAGTGGAAATATGATTCTTGTTTCAGAGAATATAATTCTCTCCCATGCGCGGAACCGGCGCCCGTCCACCGGCACAGCACCGTTCGAGATGCTGGAACGGCACATATCCGAATGGATCGAGGAAGGACCACATCACCGATGTTCTCCGCAATTCTCATCGACAAAGGTGAGACCGGACCGCAGGTCGCACTGTCCGAGATCGACGAAGCGCAGCTGCCCGAGGGCAACGTCGAGATCGAGGTGGCCTACTCCACTCTCAACTACAAGGACGCACTCGCGATCACCGGCGCCTCGCCCGTGGTCCGCAAATTCCCGATGGTCCCCGGTATCGACCTCGCCGGCACCGTCGTCACCAGCGGTCACGCCGACTGGAAGGCCGGCGACAAGGTGGTCCTCAACGGCTGGGGCGTCGGCGAAACCCACTGGGGCGGACTCGCGCAGCGCGCCCGCCTCGACGGCGACTGGCTGATCCCGCTGCCCACCGAGTTCACCGAACGCCAGGCCATGTCCATCGGCACCGCCGGCTATACCGCCGCACTCTGCGTCGACGCGCTGGAGAAGTACGGCCTCGCCCCCGGCAGCGGCGAGATCCTGGTGACCGGCGCGACCGGCGGCGTCGGCAGTGTGGCCATCGCCCTGCTCACCAAGGCCGGTTTCACCGTCGCCGCCGCGACCGGGAAGGCGGACGAACACGCCTACCTGAAGCAGCTCGGCGCCACCACCGTGATCGACCGGGCCGAACTCACCGAGAAGGGCAAACCGCTGCAGAAGGAGCGGTGGGCAGGTGTGGTCGATACCGCCGGCAGCCACACGCTCGCCAACGCGGCCGCGCAGACCCGCTACGGCGGCGCCGTCGCCGCCTGCGGCCTGGCGCAGGGGATGGATTTCCCCGCGACCGTCGCCCCTTTCATCCTCCGCGGCGTATCGCTGCTGGGCGTGGACAGTGTGATGGCGCCCAAACAGAAACGACTCGACGCCTGGAACCGGCTCGCCCGCGATCTGGACCCGGCCGTGCTCGATTCGATCGCCGGTGAAATCGCCCTCGGCGAGGCCATCGAGGCGGCGAGCGGGTTCATCGCCGGAACCGTCCGGGGCCGGATCGTCGTCGATGTGAATCGCTGAGCAGGAGTTCTCGTGAGCAAGAAGCCGGAAGAAAGCACCGTCGAACTGGATCTCAGCGATGTCGACCACCGGGTCGGTCAGCCGATCGGCGGCGGGCAACTCTGGGACCCGTGCAGTACCTCCGATATCCGCCGCTGGGTGATGGCGATGGACTACCCGAATCCGCTGCACTGGGATCAGGAATTCGCGCGGGAATCACGCTACGGCGGTCTCATCGCACCGCAGTCGATCGCCGTCGCCCTGGACTACGGGCACGGCGCGGCCCCGGCCTGCGTGGGGCATATCCCCAACAGTCACCTGATCTTCGGCGGTGAGGAGTGGTGGTTCTACGGCTGCCCGGTGCGTCCGGGCGACCAGCTGTTCCAGGAACGCCGCTTCCACGACTACAAGGTCGCGCAGACGAATTTCGCCGGGCCCACCATGTTCTCCCGGGGCGATACCGTCCACCGCAACCAGCACGGCGTACTCGTCGCCAAGGAGCGGTCTACGGCCATCCGGTACCTCGCCGAAGAGGCGAACAAGCGGGGTATGTACGAGAACCAGCTCGGTGAGATCAAGAAGTGGACGGCCGCCGAACTCGCCGAAGTGGACGCGCTGCGCACCGAATGGCTGATGTCCAACCGGCTCGGGGTGTCACCGCATTTCGACGAGGTGAAGGTCGGCGACAAACTGCCGCGCCGGGTGATCGGCCCACACAGTATCGCCAGCTTCACCACCGAATACCGGGCCTTCCTCTTCAACATCTGGGGCACCTTCCGGTGGACCGCTCCCGAGGGGGTCGAGGACCCCTGGGTCTATCAGGACCCGGGCTGGACCGAGGGATTCGGATTCGACGAAGAGGGAGCCAAAATCGACCCGCGGTTGCGTGACGGTCTCTACGTCGGGCCCTCGCGCGGTCATATCGATGCCGAGAAGGCCGGTGACGTGGGGATGGCCCGGGCCTACGGTTACGGGGCGACGATGGGCGGCTGGTGCACCGACTACCTCGCCTACTGGGCAGGCAACGACGGGCTGGTGCGGCATACCAAGGCCGATTTCCGGCTGCCCGCGTTCGAAGGCGACGTCACCTATTTCGACGCCGAGATAGTGGACAAGAACCCGGAATCCACCTGGGGCGTGCCCCTGGTCCAGGTGAAGCTCACGCTCACCAATCAAGACGGCGGCAAGCTGGTCTCCTGCACCGCCGAGGTCGAACTCCCGCTGTAGCGGCGGGTCCCGCGACCCGTCGCGGAATCACTGTCAGAGAGGACAACCGGCGATGAGCACCGGGACCCAGCACACCCCCGACCGGGCCGCGATCGTCGCAGGACCGCCGCTGAGTGAGGAGCCCGGACTCGGGACGCTCACCCTACCGGGCTTCCTCCGCGAGGTCACCGAGAGCTACCGCGACCGGACGGCTCTCGTCGCACCCGACGACGGCGCCGAATGGACCTACGCCGAACTGTGGGACCGGGCGCACGCGGTCGCGCGGGCACTGCGTGCCTGCGGGGTCGGCAAGGACAGCCGGGTCGGGGTGCTGATGACCAACCGCGCCGAATGGCTCGCGGCGGTATTCGGCACGTCGCTGGCCGGTGGGGTGGCGGTGGCGTTGAGCACCTTCTCCACCCCACCGGAGCTGGACCATCTGCTCCGCATCTCGGGCGTCTCGGTCCTGCTCTTCGAACGGCAGGTGGCGAAAACGGATTTCGGCACGGTACTCACCGATCTGGAGCCGGGGCTGTCCGGCGCCGTACCGGGACGAATCGATTCCACCGCCTATCCTTTCCTGCGTCATCTGGCCTCGGTCGGCGATCCGGTACCCGGCACGGCGGTGGAAACCTGGGACGCCTTCCTGGCGCGCGGCACCGATATCGACCCCGCGCTGGTCGATGCCGCGACCGCGACCGTCCAGCCCAGCGATACCGCCGTGCTGTATTTCTCCTCCGGTACCACCAGCAAGCCGAAGGGTATCCGCAGCGCGCATCGCGGTGTCGCCATCCAGATGTGGCGTTTCCGCCGGATGTTCGGATTCGGCCCGGACGACGACGTGCGCTGCTGGACCGCCAACGGTTTCTTCTGGTCCGGTAACTTCGCCCAGGCCCTGGGCGCGACCCTCGCCGCGGGCGGAACGCTGATCCTGCAGCCGCTCTTCGATGCCACCGCCGCACTGGATCTCATGCACTCGCACCGGGTGACCTTCCCGGTGGCCTGGCCACACCAGCACGCGCAGCTCCAGGGCGCGCCGAACTGGGAGACCGCGGATCTGAGCAGTCTCCGCTTCGTCGACCGTGATCTGCCGCTGGCCACCCACCCCACCATCGACACCGACTGGACCGAACCCGGTCACGCCTACGGCAATACCGAAACCTTCACCATCACCACCTGTTTCCCGGCCTGCACCCCGGAGGAGGTGATCGCGGGCAGCAGTGGTGTCCCGCTGCCGGGTGTGACGGTGAAAATCGCCGAGCCGCTCACCGGTGCGGTGCTCGGGCGCGGTGACCACGGCGAGATCTGCATCAAGGGCCCGACGCTGATGCTCGGCTACCTGGGCACCCCGCTGGACGAAACCCTCGACGACGACGGGTACTTCCACACCGGCGACGGCGGCCGCCTCGACGAACAGGGGCGGCTGTACTGGGAGGGCCGGCTCACCGACATCATCAAAACCGGCGGCGCGAACGTTTCTCCCCTGGAAGTCGACGATGTGCTCGGCCGGTACCCCGGAGTGAAAATCGGCCGCACGGTGGGCGTTGCGCACGACACCCTCGGAGAGATGGTGGTCGCCTGCGTGGTTCCGCACACCGGCCGGGATCTGGTGCCCGCGGAGATCCGCGACCATCTGCGGGCGCACCTGGCCAGCTACAAGGTTCCCCGGGAGATCCTGTTCTTCACCGAGGAGGATCTCGCCCTCACCGGAAGCGCCAAGATCAAATCCGCCGATCTCCGCAAGCTGGCCGCCGAACGGCTCTCCTCGCCGTAAACCTGCCGCGAACAGCGGCCGGACACCTGGGATACGCAGCGCCGGCTGCTCGGTATCACCAACCCGCTAGGTGACGCCTGGCACTACACCTATGACCGGGCCGGACGGCGCGCCACCGAAACCGACTATGCCGGAGCGCCCACCCGATACGGTCACGATCCGTGCGGCCGGATCGCGACCGCGGTTTCCGGTGTCGTCGACCTCGGGACACACGCTCCGATTCACTCATTCCGCGGACGGGCGGCCGGCCACCGAGCAGGTGGACGACCGGCGCAGCCGGAGAATTGGATTGCGTACCCGGTACCGGATCGGCCACCCTGTCGGTCGTGACCGGGACCGTATACCTCATCACCGGAGTCCAAGCCGCCGGCAAATCGACCGTCGCGCAGGCGCTCGCGCGGCGGCTGCCGCGGTCGGCACATATCCGCGGTGATACTTTCCGCACCTTCGTGGTCAACGGCCGGGCCGAGATGAGTCCCGATCCGTCGGCTGCCGCCCTCGAGCAGTTGCGGCTGCGCTACCGGCTCGCGGCCGCGAGCGCCGACGCGTATGCCGCCGCCGGGTTCGCGGCAGTGGTGCAGGATGTGGTGCTCGGCGAGCAGCTGCCGTGGTTCGCCGAGCAGATCCGGACCCGGCCGTGCCATGTGATCGTCCTGGTTCCGCGTCCCGAGGTGGTCGCCGCCCGGGAGGCGGGCCGCGCCAAGAAGGCCTATGGCACGTTCACCGTCGCAGATCTGGATTCCGGCCTGCGCAGCACCACCCCGCGTATCGGATTGTGGCTCGATAACTCCGATCTCACGGTCGCGGAGACCGTCGACGCGATCCTCGACCGGTCGCAGCCACTCCCCTGACCGGAGCCGCGGCGACCGGGCGATACCGGCAGCGTCGAGAAGGTGCGCAGAATGGCCGACGGCCTGGTGCGTTCCGGGCGGTGACCGCTAGCGGGTCAGGGCCGTAGGTAGTCGCGCGCGATCTCGCGACGAAGGTCGGCCGGGCTGCCGAACAGCGCGCGGTTCAGCGTCGCACGTTTGAGGTAGCGGTGGATTCCGCTCTCCCACGTGTACCCGATACCGCCGTGCAACTGCATGGCCTTACCCGCGATCCGGACGCCGGCCTCACCGGCGTACGCCTTCGCGATCGCCACCGCACGGCTGCTTTCCGGGGACGCGTCCGACGCGACGGCCAGGGCCTCGGCGAGCAGACGCCGCGCGATCGTGAGCTCCACGAGCATATCGGCGCAGGCGTGCTTGACGGCCTGGAACGATCCGATGGGCCGATCGAACTGCGTACGGACGCGGGCGTATTCGACGGTCGCGTCCAGCATGGCCGCGGCGATCCCCACGCTGTCACAGGCGACCGCGAGGGCGGCCCGGTCGAAGAGGATACGCAGACCGCGGTCGATATCGGAGCGGAAGGGCCGTACGGATTCCGGCACGAGCGGCACCGCGTCGGCGTCCACCCGGCCCAGAGCCCGGGTCGCGTCCACCACGGGCCGCGCGGTGATCCGCAACCCCGCAGTATCGGGTTCCACCACGACGACGCGGATCGCCCCGGACGGATCTAGCGCGGGAATCAGCAGTATGGTCGCGGCCGGGGCGTCCGGGACGAAATCCGCGGATCCGGACAACTCGAACCCCTCCGACGTTTGGGTCAACCGGAAGCCGGGTACTATGCCTCCGGTGCCGGCACAAGCCGTTTCGCCGCCGGCCGCCGGCACCATATTTCCTTCCAGCACCGCGATCGGTAGCGCGGTGCCCGCGACGGTAGCGCGTAACAGTCCGTCCCGGCGGGTATCGGAATCGAGCAGGGTGAGTGCCCCGATACCCGCCGCGGCCACACTCGGGTACGCGGTCCGCGCCGCCGCCCGGCCGACCTCCTCCAGCAGAATCGCGACCTCGGTGAAGGTCGCCCCGGCGCCGTCGTAGCCGGCCGCGACCTCGAGCCCGGTCCACCCCGCACCCGCCAGTCCCGGCCAGCCGACCGGCTCGGTGTCACCGTCTTTGCCCAGTAGTTCCCGCGCGACCGTGCGCAGTTCATCGTGGAATTCTCCGAACTCGCCGCTCATCACGCTCCCGCCGGTTCGCGGGGCAGGCCCAGGCCGCGTTCCCCGATGATGGTCCGCTGGATCTCGCTACTGCCGCCGGGGATGGTCCACTCCCAGGAACCGAGGAAATCCAGCACCCAGGCACCCGATTCCCAGCCACCGGACATCGGCTTCTGCAGAACGGTCTGGCCGGTCAGACCGCTGATCTCGGCGCCGAAATCGGTAATCCGCTGCAGGAGTTCGCTGTAGTAGAGCTTCACGATCGACGCGTCGGCCGGGCCGGCCGTCCCGGCGACATGGCGTTCGACCAGATCCCGGCACAGCGAACGCAATCCGGTCAGTTCGATCTCGAGCCGGGCCAGCCGATCGGCGATCACGGCATCGTCCACGGGCCGCCTGCCGGTGGGATCGGGTCTGCGGCATTCGTCCAGCAGCCATCCGAATCCGGCATTGCCGAGGCGTTCGGCGAGTTCCAGCATGGTCAGGCCGCGTTCGGCGCCCAGGGTCTGCTGCGCCAGCTGCCAGCCCCGGTTCTCCGCGCCGAGCAGATTCGCGGCCGGTATCCGCACCTGGTCCAGGAATATCTCGCAGAAATGCGATTCGCCGGTCGCCTGCCGGATGGGCCGGACCTCGATTCCCGGGCTGCGCATATCCATCACGAAATACGAGATGCCCTTGCGTTTGGGCGCGTCCGGATCGGTACGGGCCAGCAGCAGGCACCAGTCGGCGTACTGCGCCCCGCTCGCCCACACCTTCTGCCCGGTGACCACATAGTCGTCACCGTCGCGGCGTGCGGTGGTGCGCAGGGCGGCCAGATCCGAACCCGCACCGGGCTCGGAGAAGCCCTGCACCCAGAGTTCACCGTCCAGAATCGCCGGAAGATGGCGGTCACGCTGGGCGGAAGTGCCGGCGGCCAGCAGGGTGGCCGCGGCATGATGGATCGCGACGAACGCCAGGACCAGCCGCGGCGCATCGTGCGCGGCGAGTTCCTGGTAGAGGACGATCTGCTCCGGTATCGGCATCCCGCCGCCGTACTCGCCCGGCCAATGCGGGACCGCGTACCCGGCCGACCGCAATCGCTGAAACCAATCTTGCTGGAACGCGACGAATTCGGCATCGGTGGCGCCGATCTGGGCATCCCGCCACCCGGACGGGATGTTGGCCCGGCACCAGTCCCGCACTTCGGTGCGGAAGGCGGCGACATCGCTGTGCGCGGCCATCGCCGTCCCGCCTCAGCGCCGCGCCCGGTCGCGCAGGGCGTGCAACCGGTCGCGGTGTTCGTCCGACTGCATGGTCACCACTTCGGCCGCGAAACCGGCCTGCAGCGGACCCGCCAGCGCTTGGGACAGATACATGTTCACCACCCGTTTGGTGCTGCTCAGCGCGCCCTGCGGCTGTGTCGCCAGCCGGCCGGCCAGCGTGCGCGCGGCCTCGGCGAGCTCGTCGGCGGGCACCATCCTGGTCGCCAGCCCCAGCTCCACCGCGGTCGCGGCGTCGATACGGTCACCGGTGTAGAGATATTCGCGCGACCGCAGGATCGGCGTGAGCAGCGGCCAGAAGGCCGCGCCGCCGTCCCCCGCCACCAGCCCCACCGCGACGTGCGGATCGGCCAGATGGGCGCGGTCGGAGATGAGCACGATATCGCTGAGGATCGCGATACTCGCGCCCAGGCCCACGGCCGGTCCGTTCACGGCCGCGATCACCGGCAGCGGGAAACGCAGCAGCTCCTCGATGATCTCCGCGCCCTCGCGGATGCTCTCGTCGCGGGCCACCGGATCGTCCAGGAAAGATGTGATCCAGTCCAGATCGCCGCCGGCGCTGAACGCCCGGCCCGCACCGGTCAGGATCACCACGCGCGCCTCGGTATCGGCGGCCAGTTGCCGCCACACCTGGGCCAGCGCCCGGTGCAGATCGGCGTTCACCGCGTTCAGTTCATCCGGGCGGTTGATCGTCACGGTGCGGAGTGGGCCCTCCGCTGTGACCGTCAGCACGTCGGGCAGGTCGTATCGCACAGCGCCTCACACTCCCGCCGGATCGGAGAACAGACCGGCCAGACCGCGGCGGCCGATCCGGCCGGACAGCAGTTCCTCGGTACCCACCGGGCCGACCGGCAACCGCCGCAGCGGGAGACTGTACCGGGACAACCACGACAGCGTGGTCTCGTCGCAGAAACCGGTGGCGCCGTGCAGCTGATGGGCGATCCGGAACACGATATCGGCGGCCTCCAGCGCGGCCAGCCGCAAGGCGAGCGCGTCGTCGACGGCATCGGGACGCCCGCACTGGATACTCCACAGCGCGTACCGGGCCAGCAGATCGACTCCCCTCCGTTCGACCTCGGCATCGGTGAGCTGGAACTGCACCCCCTGGAATTCGCTCAGCGACCGCCCGAACTGTTCGCGGACCTGGACATGGGCCCGGGCGAGTTCCAGCGCCCGGTCCAGCATGCCCAGCAGGGTCCAGCACGGCAGGGTCAGCGCGAGTGCGAGATCGGCGGAGCCGTCGCCGGGCAGCGGCCGGATCTCGAACCGGGTGACGAAGGCGGCGTCCCGGGTCGCGACCTCGGGCCCGATCGGGACGGCCGCGCCGCGGGCGCCGTCGAGCGCGACGGTCGCCCAGCGCAGATCCACCTCGGCGACCTGCCCCGCGGGTTCGGGACCGCCCACCACGATCAATCCGTCGAATTCGGGGTCCTCGGATCGCGCCAGCCGCTCCGCGACCGGGTAGGGCGTCGCCCAGTAACCGGCCCCGCGACACAGCGCCGCGGCCGCTTCCAGTTCGACCGGATCGCGCCGCGGTGCCAGGTCCCAGGCGCCCAGATCTCCGAGCACCGGCTCGATCAGCTCCCGGCGGCGGGCGGGTTCGCGTTCGGCCCGCTGCACCAGTTCGTCCCCGCCGGCCGCACGTAGCGCGCGAACCACCTCGCGGCCGAATTCCTGGGCCTCGGTAGCGAGTTCGAGGCGCACCTCGTGATCGGATTCGACGGTCTCACTCGACGTACTCACACTGTCCTCCTGCGCCGGCCGCGGTATCCCCTGCGGTGGTGTGCCGCCGTCTCCCCGCCGGGAACCGAGGCGGCCCACCCGGACGCCATGGTGGGAACGGGCTGCCCGGGCAATTCCGGCGCGGTGGCGACCCGCGGTTCATCGACGGTGCGCGAATCACCTCGGGCCGGCAGCGATCGGAGGGCGGCTTTCACGACGCAGCCCGCCCGGGTACCGGAGGACGGCCTTCCCCGTGGTCCGCGGCCCGTGTCCGCCGGGCCGAATCGCCACGGGGAGCCAGGAGTTCGCGTGCGAGCAGGATCCGCTGCACCTCGATACTCCCCGACGCCACCGTGGCGGCGTTGGCGTAACGCCAGTGATCGTGAACAGCACTGCGGAATCGGCGGCGCTCCGGCGAATCGGCCGGCACGGCCGCGGCGAGTTCCACCAGCAGCTCCGCGCTCTCCTGGTCCAGCCTGGTGACCGCGATCCGGTAGGCGGCGGCATCGCCCGGGGCGACGGTGCCCGAACTCTGCAGCGACACCACCTGATACGCGAGCAGCCGGGCTCGGCGGCAGCGGGTGAGCATCCGCGCCCAGCGTCCGCGCAGGGCGGCCGGGACCTCGTCCCAGGCCGCGCCGAGCACCTCGGGCGCCGCGTGCAGCAACCGCTCGCAGCGGGCGTAGCGGGCGATCCCGACCCGTTCGAAGGCCAGCACCTCCTGGACGACCGACCAGCCCTGATCCACCTCGCCCAGCGCGTCGGCCTCGGTCGCGCGGACGCCGTCGAAGAACACTTCGTTGAGATGATGCGGGCCGAGCATGGCATCGATCGGCCGCACTGTGATGCCGGGATCCGACATCGGCAGCAGGAACACGGTGAGCCCCTGTTGTTTCCGTCCCGCGTTCGAGGTGCGGGCGAGCAGGAAGCACCACTGCGCCATGGTCGCGTACGAGGTCCAGATCTTCTGGCCGGAGATCGACCAGCCGTCACCGTCGCGCCGGGCGGTGGTGCGCAGCGAGGCAAGGTCCGAGCCGGCGTCCGGCTCGCTGAAACCCTGACACCAGATGACCTCGCCGCGCGCGATCGGCGGCAGATGTTTGCGCTGCTGTTCCGGGGTGCCGTGCCGCATAATGGTCGGACCCACCCAGTTGACACCCATGTACTGCGCCCCGCGCGGTTCGTGCTGCGCCCACATCTCCTCGCGCACCACGGTCTGCTCCCAGATCGAGGCGCCGCGGCCGCCGAATTCCTCCGGCCAGGCCAGGCACAGCAGACCGCGCTCGGCGAGTGTGGCACAGAAGCGCTGGGCGACGGCGAGATCCGCGGGGTCGTCGGTGAAGGCACCGAGGAAGTCGGCGGGGACCTCGTCGGCGATCAACCGGCGCAGCTCGCCCCGGAGCTTCCCGGCGGTCGCACCCATCGTGAAGTCCATGAGCGTACCCTACGACAATCCTCATAAGGATTGCAATGTTTACTGGTTTGGCTCGCAGGCATTCCACAGGCCGCCCGCTCGGATCACCCCGGTGGCGCACCGCCCGCCTCGGCGGCCGCGGCGACAACCAGGCAGTAATCGCCCAGGCGCGTCACTTCTTCGGCCGTCGGTTCGACCTCGGACCACAGGTATTCCGACAGCTTCCCCACCACCGAATAAGCGAGCAGCCCGGCGGTGTATTCCGGATCGCGCACCCCGAACTCGACCAGCGGCGCGTACAGCAGTTCGGCCAGTCGCCGCGGCGCCGATCCGGCCCGGCCCGACACCAGATCCACGCCCAGCGCACCGGTCTGGCACAGCACCGCCCGGGTATCGGCGGCGATCGCGGCATCGGCCTGAGCGAGGATCGCGGCCACCCAGCAGCGAATCCGGCCGGCCGGGTCCGGCTCCTTCGCCATCCGGTGCGCGACGTAGTCACCCAGGCGTTCCGTGCCATCGGTGAGCAGGGCCGCCATGAGCGCGTCCTTGGAGCGGAAATGCCGGTAGAACGCATCGTTGGACAACCCGGCCGCGGCGACGATATCGGCGACCCGGGGACGTCCGGCCGGGCCGCATCGGCGCACCTGGTCCAGGGCCGCGTCCAGCAGCCGGCGGATCTCGCCGGCGTATTCCGCCTCGCGTTCGGCGACCGCTTTCCGGGCGATGCGGCCGACCAGGCCCGATTCCGGATCCACCGGCGAAAGAATTGCATTCTTCTTCACAAGAAGGATATTCTCACTCGACGAGAGGAGGCGCAAATGGCGTGGGATTTCGACACCGACCCGGACTTCCAGGAGAAACTGGACTGGGCCGACGCGTTCGTCCGTGAGGAGGTCGAGCCGCTCGATCTGGTCTGGCCACATCAGCAGTTCGTGCCCTTGGAGGGCGCCCGCAGGGCGGCGATCGATCCGCTCAAACAGCGGGTGCGGGAACAGGGGCTGTGGGCCACCCATCTCGGTCCGGAACTGGGCGGTCAGGGGTACGGGCAACTGAAACTGGCCCTGCTCAACGAGATCCTGGGCCGCAGTTCCTGGGCACCGATCGTCTTCGGCTGCCAGGCGCCCGATACCGGCAATGCCGAGATCATCGCCCACTACGGCACAGCGGCGCAGAAGGAGAGATATCTGCGGCCGCTGCTGGAGGGTGAACTGTTCTCCTGCTACTCGATGACCGAACCGCAGGCCGGCGCCGACCCCACCCTGTTCCGTACCCGCGCCGAACGCGACGGCGACGACTGGGTGATCAACGGCTGGAAGTTCTTCTCCTCCAATGCCCGCACCGCCGCCTTCCTGATCGTCATGGCGGTGACCGACCCGGACGTCAGTCCGTACAAAGGCATGTCGATGTTCCTGGTCCCGGCCGACACCTCCGGTATCGAGATCGAACGCAATATCGGGCTCGCCGGCGAACCCCTCGACGACGGCTCCCACGCCCTCATCCACTACCGCGATGTGCGGGTTCCGGCCGAGGCCCTGCTCGGCGGGGAGGGTCAGGCGTTCGTGATCGCGCAGACGCGGCTGGGCGGTGGCCGCATCCATCACGCCATGCGCACCATCGGCCTGGCCCAGCGCGCCCTCGACATGATGTGCGAACGGGCGCTGAGCCGCGAGACCGCGGGTAGCCGGCTGTCCGATAAACAGTTCGTACAGGGCTATATCGCCGACTCCTACGCGCAGCTGAAACAGTTCCGGCTGCTGGTGCTCTACACCGCGTGGGAGATCGACAAGTACAACGACTACAAGAAGGTCCGCAAGGATATCGCCGCGGTGAAGGTCGTGATGCCGACCGTGCTGCACGATATCGCCTGGCGGGCCATGCAGGTGCACGGCGCCCTGGGCACCTCCAACGAGCTGCCGTTCTTCACGATGATCCACGGCGCCGGGGTGATGGGCCTGGCCGACGGACCCACCGAGGTCCACAAGATGACCGTGGCCAAACAAGTGCTGCGCGACTACCGGCCCAGCGACGATCTGTGGCCCACCGAATGGATTCCCCGCAAGCTCGAATCGGCGCGAGCGAAGTACGCCGGCTATCTGGAGAACGAGGTGGGCAACCTGTGATCGACTTCGCGCCGCTGGCGCCGTGGATGGACGAGGCCGGGCTCCCGGGCAAGGGCGAACCGCTGCAGACGAAACTGCTCTCGGGCGGGACGCAGAACGAGATCTACGAGATCATCCGCGGCGAGCACCGCTGTGTACTGCGGATTCCGCCCACCCACGCCCCGGCCGACCGGGACGCCGGAATCCTGCGGGAATGGCGGATCATCGAGGCCCTCGACGGATCCGATGTCCCGCATACCGCCGCCGTGGGGGTCTGCACCGATCCGTCGGTACTCGGACGGACCTTCTACCTGATGGGTTTCGTGGACGGCTGGTCGCCGATGGACCTCCGCCGGGTCTGGCCCGCCCCGTTCGATACCGACCTCACCGCCCGCGCGGGGCTGGCCTATCAGCTCGCCGAGGGGATCGCGCTGCTGTCCAACGTGGATTGGCGGGCCCGCGGCCTGCACGATCTGGGCCGCCCGGACGGCTTCCACGAACGGCAGGTCGCGCGCTGGACCGGATTCTTCGAAAGGATCAAGGGCCGCGAACTCGAGGGGATGGAAACCGCGACCCGCTGGTTGCGCGAACACCGTCCGCTGGACTACATCCCGGGTCTCATGCACGGCGACTACCAGTTCGCCAATGTCATGTACCGCGACGGCGAGCCGGCCCGCCTGGCCGCCATCGTGGACTGGGAGATGGGCACCGTCGGCGATCCGAAACTGGATCTGGCCTGGATGGTGCAGGGCTGGCCCGAGGACACCTCCGCTCCCGAGGCGAGCGAGTCCGGATACGTCGATATGTACGGCATGCCCTCCCGCGACCAGGTGGTGGCGCACTACGCCGAGGTGTCCGGGCGTCAGGTCGACGACCTCGACTACTACCTCGTCCTGGCCCAGTGGAAGCTCGCGATAGTGCTGGAACAGGGATTTCAGCGCGCGGGTGACGATATCAAACTGCAGTCCTTCGGCCCGATCGTTCCCGAACTGATGCGATCGGCCGCCGAGCTCGCCGAAACAACGGAGTACCGGTCATGAGCGACGAAGAATTCCTGGTGGACCGGCGCGGCCCGGTCACCGTTCTCACCCTGAACCGCCCCGAGGCGCGTAACGCACTCAACGGGAACCTGATCGGCGCGATCGGCGCGACGGTCATCGAGGCCGAACGCGATCCTGGAATCCGGGCGCTGGTCCTCACCGCGGCGGGCGACCGGGCCTTCTGCTCCGGGATGGACCTGCGCGCGTTCTCCGGCGGCGAGGACGTGGGGTTCAGCGATACCCCGGAGAACCGGGCGTTCCAGCGGCTGACCCGGGGCGCGGTGGAGGTCCCGGTGGTGGGTGCCGCGAACGGCACCGCGGTCGGGGGCGGGCTGGAAGTGCTGCTCGGCTGCGATCTGATCGTCGCCGCCGACACCGCGAAATTCGGGCTTCCCGAAGTGCAGCGCGGGCTCTTCCCCGGCGGGGGCGGCACCTACATCGCCGAGCGCATTCCGCTGGGAATCGCGCTGCAGCTCACCCTGACCGGCGAATTCTTCTCCGCGGCGCGCGGTTACGAGATCGGGCTGATCAACGCCGTGGTCCCGGCCGATCAGGTGCTCGACACCGCGCTCGGCTTCGCCGAGCGCATCGCCGCCAACGGACCCCTCGGGGTCGCGGCCTGCAAGGAGCTGGTGCGCCTGTCGGTCACCGACACCGCGAAGGCCGCGGAACGGCTCCGGCACTGGCAGGAGGTGGTTTTCGCGAGCGCGGACGCCAAGGAGGGCGCGATGGCGTTCATGGAGAAGCGCGCCCCGGAGTGGCAGGGCCGATGACATCCGGGCGGGCGGTGATCTGCCCCGAATTCGGCACACCCGAGGTGCTCCGGCTCGCACACCGGGAGCCGCCGCGTCCCGGTGACGGGCAGGTCCGCATCCGGGTCCACGCGGCCGCCGCCAACTTCCCGGACGTACTGCTGATCGCCGGGAAGTACCAGATCACCGTGCCGCCACCCTTCGTACCGGGTAGCGAATTCGCCGGTACCGTCGAAGAGCTGGGACCCGGCTGTCACGGGATCGCCGTGGGCGATCGCGTCACCGGTACCGGTCTGTACGGCGCTTTCGCCGACGAGATCGTCGTACCGGCGACGCATCTCGCCACGATCCCGGACTCCGTCGACGACCTGACCGCCGCCGCATTCGGCGTCGCCTACCGCACCGCCTACCATTCGCTGCGGTCGGTCGCCCGGGTCGAACGGGGTGAGAAGGTGATCGTTCTGGGCGCCGGGGGCGGAGTCGGGCTGGCCGCGGTACAACTGGGTGTCGCGCTCGGCGCGGAGGTGATCGCCGTGGCGTCCTCGGCGGCGAAACTGGCCTCCGCGCGGTCCTATGGGGCGGCGCATCTGATCGACCACCGCGC
>NZ_JBEZYU010000088.1:0-15217 GCF_040638875.1 Nocardia sp. NPDC024068
GGGCGAACCGGAATCCGCGGAGACGGTGATCTGGTATCCAGCCCTCGAGACTTGTGGCTTCGCCACATGCGCTTCGAGGGCTGACAGCAGACGCGGGCCGAACCCTTTGTGGGCCTCGCTGAACTCGGCGCGGGTCGGGTGGGGGATGTGAGGCGTGGGTCGGTGTTGCCCTCGGGGCGGTGACTCGACTCGAGACTCTCCGGCGAGACGTTTGCCGGTCGGCCGAGGCCGCGTCCGCATCGGTATACGTCGGCGCTGTGGGCGCGGGGTCGTGTACAGGGCCGTTGCCATTCCGGGTGATTCGGCCTTCGGGCGCGGCCATGCCGGAGCCGCACCGGTGTTTGCGCCGGCCGGCATGGTCGGGCGTGGCATCGCCGTGGCCCGGCCGCGGCCGAAATGGCCCCTCGCTCCCGCTTGCCGACGTCGGGGGCGATAATCAGCGCGTGACCGGTGTTCAGCTGCGCCCTGTACTCGCCGAAGCGACCGAATCGCTGCGGGCGGCCGGGGTGGCGAGTCCACGGGCGGATGCCGAGCAGCTGGCAGCGTATGTGCTGGGGGTGCCGCGATCGCGGCTGCTGCTCGCACCGCTGATCGAACCCGACCGGCTCGACGCTTTCCATACGCTCATCGCTCGCCGTGCGGCCCGCGAACCTCTCCAGCATCTGACGGGTGAGGCCTACATCGGGGAAATCGAGTTGAAGGTGGGGCCGGGGGTGTTCGTGCCCCGCCCGGAGACGGAACTGTTGTTCGCCTGGGCGCTGGCCCGGCTCGGCCCGGTTCGGCCCGGCCAACCCCCGCTCGTGGTGGATCTGTGCACCGGTTCGGGTGCGCTGGCGCTCGCGATCGCCCACGCCCGCCCCGATGCCGAGGTGCACGCCGTTGAACTCGACCCGGACGCGCTGCGGTGGGCCCGCCGCAACGCCGACCTGCGTGTCGCCGCCGGCGACACCCCGATCACGCTGCACCAGGCCGATGTCACGGACTCCGCCCTGCTCACCGAACTGGACGGGAAAGTGGGCATGGTCGTCGCCAATCCGCCCTACATACCCGAAGGCGCCGACCTCTCTCCCGAAGTGGCCGCCCACGACCCGCACCGCGCCCTCTTCGCGGGCCCCGACGGCCTGGATGTGATCCGCCCGCTGGTCCCGCTGATCGGCCGTCTGCTCCGGCCCGGCGGGGGGATGGTGGTCGAACACGACGACTCCAATGGCGGCGGACTGGCCCGCCTCTTGGCCGCCGACGGGCGGTTCGGGGAGATCACCGAACATCTGGACCTGGCCGGGAAGCCACGGTTCGTGTCGGCGGTGCGGGTCGCGACCTGAGCGTGCAGGTCGGGGTGAGTGTGTGCGGGATGGGGCGAGCATGCTCGTGAGAGTTGGGGGGAGTGTGTGTGAAGGTCGGGGGTGAGCCTGACTGTGAAGGTGAGGGTGGGCGTCCGCGGATCGGGTGAGGTTGAGGTGAGTGTGTGCGTGAAGGTGGAGGATGAGCGTGCTCGTGAGGGTTGGGGTGAGCCTTCCGGTGGAGGTCGAGGGTGCATACGGAGGTTGGGGGAGTGGTCGTGAAGGTCGAGGGTGAGTGCGTCTGTGGAGGTTGGGGGTGAAACCGCGCCGAAAGATCTGGGGGTGACCTCGCTCGTGAAGGTGCTGTGTTTATTGGCGCGCTGGCGCGCGCGGGGTTCGGCCCTCTGAGCGTCTGCTGTCAGCCCTCGAGACTCGTGGCTTCGCCACATGCGCTTCGAGGGCTGACAGCAGACGCGGGCCGAACCCTTTCAGGGCCTCGCTGAACTCGGCGCCGGGAGGGTGGGCCGGATCGGTGGATGTGGCGCATCCGGATCGGGGCCGGGTGGGCGCGGGCGCATAGCCAGGTCCATAGTTTGCGGAAGTTGAGCGCTACAAGATCAGCGGAACCGCCTCAGGTGTTGATGGCGCCGGTGGGTGGGTGCTCTTGTGTTTTATCCGGATGGTCGCATTTTGTGGGTGGGGCCCGCCCGGTTCTGGAGCGACCAGAGGGAGGGAGCGCAGCGACCGACCGGCGGGAGTGAAGAACCGGGATGTCAGGGCCCCACCCCCGCCCCGCCGCAGGCGGGGCCATGACACAGCCCATACCATGGTTCGCGTGAGTACCGTCTACGACTGCGCCGATTCCGATTCGCGCGCCGCCGGCCTGGCCGCGGCGACCAGTGCTCTGAGAGCGGGTCGGCTGGTCGTGATGCCTACCGATACCGTGTACGGTCTCGCCGCGGACGCGTTCGATTCCGCGGCCGTCGCGTCGTTGCTGGCGGCCAAGGGGCGGGGGCGTGATATGCCGGTTCCGGTGCTGGTGGGGTCGTGGAACACGATCGACGGTCTGGTGTTCTCGGTGCGGCCGCAGGCTCGTGAACTGATCCGGGCGTTCTGGCCCGGCGGTCTGAGTGTCGTTGTGCAGCAGGCGCCTTCGCTGGCCTGGGATCTCGGTGATGCGCGGGGCACGGTGATGTTGCGGATGCCGTTGCATCCGGTGGCGCTGGAGCTGCTGCAGGAGGTGGGACCGCTGGCGGTGTCGAGTGCCAATATCTCCGGCCGCCCGGCCGCCGCGAATGCCGAGCAGGCGCGGGAGCAGCTCGGTTCCGTGGTGGGTGTGTATCTGGACGGTGGTCCGGCGCAGCACGCCACTCCTTCCACCATTGTCGATCTCACCGGCGACCAGCCGCGCATCCTGCGCGAGGGCGCGGTGCCGACGGCGGCGGTCGCCGAGGTGCTGGGCACCACACCCGAGGCCCTGACCGGGTCCGTCGCGCGGTGAGTGCTCCGATTTCGGTGGTGGTACGGGCGGTGCCCCCGGTGACGGGGTGGTGGTCGGCGCGATGACCGGTTCCGGTGCGGTCGTCCCGCTTCGAGAGCTTCTGCTGGTCCTGCTGATCTCGACCGTGGTCACTTTTCTGGCCACCGGAGGGATCCGGACCTTGGCGATCGGCTTCGGCGCGGTGGCGATTCCCCGCGATCGCGATGTGCACGTGAAGCCGATTCCCCGGATGGGCGGGGTCGGCATGTACTTCGGTGTGGTGGCGGCGGTGTTGTTCGCGCACCAGTTGCCCGCGCTGCGCCGCGGCTTCGACTACCGGCCCGATATCTCGGCGGTGCTGGTCGCGGCCACGATCATCGTCGCGGTGGGCATCGTGGACGACCGCTGGGGGCTGGACGCGCTGACCAAGTTCGCGGGCCAGGTCACCGCCGCGGGGGTGATGGCGGTGATGGGTCTGGGCTGGTATCTGATCTACGACCCGTTCAGCAACAGCACCGTGGTCCTGGACGGACTGCAGGGCGGTCTGGTGACCGTCGCCGTGGCGGTAACGCTGATCAACGCGATGAACTTCGTGGACGGTTTGGACGGGCTGGCCGCGGGGCTGGGCCTGATCGCGTCGTTCGCGGTGTTCGCGTTCGCGGTGGGACTGCTCACCGAGCAGGGCGGTTCCGTGGACAGTTATCCACCCGCGCTGCTGGCCGCCGCGATGGCGGGCGCGTGTCTGGGCTTCCTGCCGCATAATTTCTCGCCGGCCCGGATTTTCATGGGCGATTCCGGGTCGATGCTGATCGGTCTGGTGCTGGCGGCGGTGTCCACCAGTGCGTCCGGCCGGATCCCGCTGCAGGGCTACGGGCCGCGCGATATCGTCGGTCTGCTTTCGCCGCTGCTGCTGGTGGGCGCGGTGATGTTCATTCCGGTGCTGGATCTGCTGCTGGCGATCGTGCGGCGGGTGCGTGCGGGGGTGAGCTTCTCCACTCCCGACAAGATGCACCTGCATCACCGGCTCCTGCAGATCGGGCATTCGCAGCGCCGGGTCGTCCTGGTGATCTACCTGTGGGTCGGCATCCTCGCGTTCGGTGCGGTCGGTACCTCGGTGATGGATCGCCGGGTGGTGGTGCTGCTGATGGCCGCCGGATTACTGTTCGCCCTGGTCGTGACGGCTGTGCCGGGTCTGTGGCGGCGTCAGGCCCGGCGGGACGCGGCGGGGTCGGCAACCGAGTCCGGGTAGAGTTCGGGCCGTGTCGACGAGCCCAGCCCTGCCCCCTACCTCCGATGACCCCGACCTCCCCCTGCGTGCCGCGCTGCGTTACGGGCTGATCGGTTTGGTCGTGCTGACCGTGGTCTCGGTCGTGGTGGCCACCCTGGCCGCGGGTACCGCGGGCCTGTGGGGCGCGTTGCTCGGCGCCGCTATCGGCGGTGGTTTCATCCTGACCACGGCCGTGGTGGTACTGCTGGGCGCGAAGCTGCCGCCGTCCACCGCGGGGCTGGTGATGCTGGCGAGCTGGGTCGGAAAACTGCTGGTGGCGCTGATCGTGGTCGCTGTGCTGCAGCAATTCGAGTTCTACGACAGGGTGGCCTTGTTCCTGACCGTCGTGGGCGCGCTGGTCATCGTCCTGGGGGCCGAAACTTACGGTGTATTGCGGCAGAAGGTCCCGTATGTGAATGTCCCTGACCAGGTCGTGGACGACGATTCCGGGACTGCGTGAGATAACACTACGACAACTTGTCGTAGATAACATCGCCCCCGCTACACGTTGTCGTAGTTCTCTTGGTAAAGTCTTGGTAAGCAAGCGACTCGGCAAGGGGTGCCGATGAGGTCTCACGAGTAGTCGCTATGCTACTGCCGTGCCGGGCTCGTAATGGGTTCGGTTCTGCATGTCGACGATGTCGCCGACACACGTACAGACGCCAGCGCGGAACCCCGCTACAGCTGCTGACGAACTTCGAGCCGACCTCAGTCGACCCACATTGATCGTCAATGTCCGATCGAACCGCGGGAGCGAGAACTTCCCGCGGACCGAACACGGGAGAGAACGCTGAGCGTCACCACCTTGGCCGCGGAGTTTCACGCGCCGTCGCTAACCGACTTCTTCCCTCCGGCGGTGCTGTTCGAGGGAACTCCCTTCGAACTCGATCGGCTGATGCTGGTCCGGCTTCTGATGACCGCCGTGCTGGTCGCATTCCTTTTCCTGGCTTTCCGCAGCCCGCGCATCGTGCCCAAGAAGCTGCAGAACATCGGTGAAATGGGGATGGTCTTCGTCAAGGAGCAGATCTGCGAGGAAGTGCTCGGCAAGGAAAGCGGTCGCAAGTTCTTCCCACTCATCGCGACGATCTTCTTCACCGTCCTGTTCCTGAACTTCTCGGGTGTGATCCCCGGTCTGAACATCTCGTCGAACGCGCGTATCGGCATGCCGCTGGTACTGGCAGCGATCGCGTATATCGCGTTCAACTATGTGGGCATCAAGAAGTACGGCTTCTTCACCTATATGCGCAGCAGCGTCGTCGTTCCGAATGTTCCGCCGGCCATGCACGTCCTGCTCATTCCGATCGAGTTCGTCTCGACCTTCATCCTGCGGCCGTTCACGCTGACCGTCCGTCTCATGGCCAATATGCTCGCCGGCCACATCATGCTGGTGCTGTTCTTCAGCGCGACCCAGTTCTTCCTGTTCGACGCGGACAACTGGATGAAGGTGTTCTCGCCTTTCTCGCTGCTCGGCGGGCTCGCATTCACGATCTTCGAGCTGCTGGTCATTTTCCTGCAGGCGTATGTGTTCGCTTTGCTGACCGCCGTGTACATCAGCCTTGCCCAGCACGCCGACGACCACTGACCGACCGGAACAACCGATAAGGACCTGCTGCACCACGCCGTCCGGCGGGTGAGCAACAGAAAGGGAATGGAAGACTCATGAGCCTCTCGTACCTGGCCCAGGAAGCTGCCACCAACGAATCCACCGTGCGGGGCCTGGGCGCCGTCGGCTACGGCCTGGCCGCCATCGGCCCCGGCATCGGCGTCGGTATCGTCGTCGGTAAGGCGATCGAGGGCATTGCCCGCCAGCCCGAGCTCCAGGGCACCATCCGGACCAACATGTTCCTCGGCATCGCGTTCACCGAAGCCCTGGCACTGATCGGTCTCGTCGCCGGCTTCATCTTCTGATTCCGATGAACGAGTTCATTCTGCTCGCGGCGGAAGAGGGAGAGGATGTGAATCCTCTCATTCCCGCGACGTACGACATCGTCTGGTCGGCGGTCTGCGTGGCGATTGTCGCCTTCGTGGTCTACAAGTACGCCGTTCCGCGCCTGATGAAGGTGCTGGACGAGCGCGCCGACAAGATCGAAGGTGGCATCGAACGGGCCGAATCGGCGCAGGCCGAAGCCCAGGAGACACTGCAGCAGTACCAGAAGCAGCTGGCCGACGCCCGGCTGGAAGCGGCGAAGATCCGCGAAGACGCCCGTACCCAGGGCCAGCAGATCCTCGCCCAGATGAAGGCCGATGCCCAGGCCGAGAGCGACCGTATCGTCGCGGCCGGGCACACCCAGCTGGAAGCCCAGCGCCAGCAGATCCTGACCGAGTTGCGTGCCGAGGTCGGCCGCACCGCGGTGGACCTGGCCGAGAAGATCATCGGGCAGTCGGTATCGGACGAGGCCAAACAGGCCGCGACGATCGAGCGATTCCTCGACGAGATCGACCGTTCGGACGCCGGTATCGGGGTCGGAAGGTAACGACGGAGGAGTGAGAACCATGTACGCAGCGAGCCGTGAGGCCAGCTCCCGGTCCAAGGAGGCGCTTCGGGCCGCGCTGACCGGCAGCAACGGTGTTGCGGCCACGACGGGGTCCGAACTGTTCGCCGTTGTCGACGTACTGGACGACCAGCGTCCGCTGCGTGTGGCGCTCGCGGACGTGTCGGTGCCCGGTTCGGCCCGCGCCGAACTGAGCGAGCGGGTTTTCGGGAGCCGGGTCAGTGCTGCCACCCAGGCGGTGCTGACCACCGCGGTGGCCCAGAACTGGTCCCGCCCCCGCGACCTGGTCGACACCCTGGTGCTGCTCGGGCAGCTGGCGCTGCTGGAGTCGGCATCCGAACAGGACCGGCTGACCGCGGTCGAGGACGAGCTGTTCCGGTTCGGCCGGATCATCAACGACAATCCGCAGCTGGAACAGGCGCTGTCCGATCGGGCCACCTCCCCGGCGGCCAAACGCGATCTGCTCGCCCGGCTGCTGTCCGGGAAGACCGAACCCGTCACCCAGGCGTTGGCGGAACAGGTGGTGTCCAGGCTGCGTTCCGGAATAGGTCCGGCCTTCGACGAACTGTCCGACCTGGCCGCGTCCCGGCGCGAACAGATCGTCGCGCATGTGCGGGCGGCGACCGCGCTGACCGATTCCCAGCGGGAGCGGCTGGCAGGTTCGCTGGCGCGCATCTACGGCAAGGCGGTCACCGTGCATATCGAGACCGACCCGAGTCTGCTCAGCGGACTCGTCGTACGTATCGGTGACGATGTGATCGACGGCAGTGCGATCGGCCGGCTGGAACGGATGCGCCGCTCGCTGACCTAGCGGTACGGCCCGGTCATCCCGGCCCGCCGACCGCACCCACACCCCCCGACATTCCAGACCAGAGACCGAGAGCAGGAAGAACATGGCGGAGCTGACGATCTCCTCCGACGAGATCCGTAGCGCGATCGAAAGCTACACCCAGAGCTACACCCCGGAAACCTCCATCGAGGAAGTCGGTGTCGTCACCGACACCAGTGACGGCATCGCGCACGTCAGCGGCCTGCCCTCGGCGATGGCCAACGAGCTGCTCGAATTCTCGGGCGGTGTGCTCGGTGTCGCGCTGAACCTCGAGGACCGCGAAATCGGTGCCGTCGTGCTCGGTGAGTACGCGGGCCTCGAAGAGGGCCAGGAGGTGCGCCGCACCGGCGACGTGCTCTCGGTTCCGGTCGGTGACAAATTCCTCGGCCGCGTGGTGAACCCGCTCGGCCAGCCGATCGACGGTCTGGGCGATATCGAGGCCGATGACCGCCGCGTCCTGGAACTGCAGGCCGCCACCGTGCTGGAACGGCAGCCGGTCGAGGAGCCGATGGCCACCGGTATCACCGCCATCGACGCGCTGACCGCCATCGGCCGTGGCCAGCGACAGCTGGTGATCGGTGACCGCAAGACCGGTAAGACCGCGGTCTGCATCGATACGATCCTGAACCAGAAGGCCAACTGGGATTCCGGCGATCCGGCCAAGCAGGTGCGCTGCATCTACGTGGCGATCGGCCAGAAGGGCTCCACCATCGCGGGCGTCAAATCCGCCCTCGAGGAGCACGGCGCGCTGGAGTACACCACCATCGTCGCCGCCCCGGCCTCCGACTCCGCCGGCTTCAAGTGGCTGGCCCCCTACACCGGCTCGGCCCTCGGCCAGCACTGGATGTACCAGGGCAAGCACGTCCTGATCGTGTTCGACGATCTGACCAAGCAGGCCGAGGCCTACCGCGCCATCTCGCTGCTGCTGCGCCGTCCGCCGGGCCGCGAGGCCTACCCGGGTGACGTCTTCTACCTGCACTCGCGTCTGCTGGAGCGTTGCGCCAAGCTCTCCGACGAGATGGGCGGCGGTTCGATGACCGGCCTGCCGATCATCGAGACCAAGGCCAACGACATCTCGGCGTTCATCCCGACCAACGTCATCTCCATCACCGACGGTCAGGTCTTCCTGGAGTCCGACCTGTTCAACAAGGGCGTCCGCCCGGCGATCAACGTCGGAACCTCGGTCTCCCGTGTCGGTGGCGCCGCCCAGACCAAGGGTATGAAGAAGGTCGCCGGTTCGCTGCGTCTGGAAATGGCCCAGTACCGCGAGCTCGAGGCGTTCTCCGCCTTCGCCTCCGATCTGGACGCCGCCTCCCTGGCTCAGCTCGAGCGTGGTGCCCGCTGGGTCGAGCTGCTCAAGCAGGACCAGTACTCGCCGATCGCGGTCGAGGACCAGATCGTCTCGATCTATCTGGTCGACGGCGGCTACTACGACTCCGTACCGGTGGCCGATATCCGCCGCTTCAATGTCGAGTTGCTCGAGGATCTGCACAGCAACGCCGCGGACGCCTTTACCGCCATTGCCGGTGGCAAGGTGCTCGACGGTGATGCCGCCGAGCAGATCAAGACCGCTACCGACAACTTCAAGCAGGGCTTCCTGGCCTCGGACGGCACCCGCGTGGTGAACGAACCCGGCGCCGACAAGCTCGCCGACGAAGAGGTCGAGTCGCTGTCGGTCACCCGCAAGCACGTCGAGAAGTAGACCGGGCGAACCATGCGCTGTTTTCCTGTCACGCCGCGAATGAGGGGAGTGTGAACCGATGGCTACCTTGCGCGAGCTGCGCTCCCGTATTCGTGGTATCAACTCGATCAAGAAGATCACCAAGGCCCAGGAACTGATCGCCACCTCGCGGATCACCAAGGCCCAGGCTCGGGTCGCGGCCGCCAAGCCGTACTCCGAGGAGATCACCAAGGTGGTCGCGGAGCTGGCGAGTGCGTCGAAGAATCTGTCGCACCCGCTGCTCACCGAACGCCCCGATCCGAAGCGTGCCGCGGTGCTGGTGATCACCAGCGACAGCGGCCAGTGCGGTGGTTACAACTCCAATGTGCTCAAACGCGCCGAGGAGTTGATGACCACCCTGCGCGACGAGGGCAAGGAACCGGTGCTCTACGTCATGGGCAGCAAAGGCCTGACGTACTACACCTTCCGCGATCGCCGGCCGGTGGCCTCGTGGACCGGGTTCTCGCAGCAGCCGACCTATCCGGATGCCTCGGCGGCCTGCAACCACCTGGTGGACAGCTTCATGGCCGGGTCCGCGGGCGAGGTCCCGGCACCGGACGGTACCGGTCCGATCGCGGGCGTGGACGAACTCCATATCGTCTACACCCGGTTCGTGAGCATGCTGTCGCAGACGCCGGAGGTGCGCCGGATGGCACCGATCCAGATCTCCTTCGTCGACGAGAACTTCGACCTGGGCAAGGACATGCTGTCCGATTCGCCCACGGCCGAGGTGAGCGCGCAGTACGAATTCGAGCCCGACGCCGATGTGCTGCTGGCGGCGCTGCTGCCCAAGTACATCAACACGCGGATCTACGCATCGTTGCTCGACGCAGCGGCATCCGAGCACGCCGCTCGGCGCACCGCAATGAAGGCGGCCACCGATAACGCCAACGAATTGGCGAGTTCCCTGTCTCGCCAGGCCAACTCGTTGCGGCAGGCCAACATCACGCAGGAAATCAGCGAAATCGTCGGCGGCGTGAACGCCCTGGCGGCCAGCTCGGAACGCGACTGAGACGCAGGAAGAGAAACCAGAAATGACCGCAGCTGTTACTCGAGAAGACTCGAGCCGGACCGGCGCCGCCAGCGGCCGCGTGGTCCGCGTCATCGGCCCCGTCGTGGACGTCGAATTCCCGCGGGGCTCCATCCCAGATCTGTTCAACGCCCTGGCCGCCGATATCGCTCTGAAGTCGGTAGCCAAGACGCTGACCCTCGAGGTCGCCCAGCACCTCGGTGACAACATCGTGCGCACCATCTCGATGCAGCCCACCGACGGCCTGGTCCGTGGCGCCGAGGTCCGTGATTCCGGTAAGCCGATCTCGGTGCCGGTCGGCGATGTCGTCAAGGGGCACGTGTTCAACGCCCTCGGCGATTGCCTCGACAGCCCCGGCCTCGGCCGCGACGGTGAGCAGTGGGGCATCCACCGCAAGCCGCCGAGCTTCGACCAGCTCGAGGGCAAGACCGAGATCCTCGAGACCGGTGTCAAGGTGCTCGACCTGCTGACCCCGTACGTGAAGGGCGGCAAGATCGGTCTGTTCGGTGGTGCCGGTGTCGGCAAGACCGTGCTGATCCAGGAGATGATCACCCGTATCGCGCGGGAGTTCTCCGGTACCTCGGTGTTCGCCGGCGTCGGTGAGCGCACCCGTGAGGGCACCGACCTGCACCTGGAAATGGAAGAGATGGGCGTCCTGCAGGACACCGCCCTCGTCTTCGGCCAGATGGATGAGCCGCCGGGCACCCGTATGCGTGTCGCCCTGTCGGCGCTGACCATGGCGGAGTACTTCCGTGATGTGAAGCACCAGGACGTGCTGCTGTTCATCGACAACATCTTCCGGTTCACCCAGGCCGGTTCCGAGGTCTCGACCCTGCTGGGCCGTATGCCCTCGGCCGTCGGTTACCAGCCGACCCTGGCCGACGAGATGGGCGAGCTGCAGGAGCGCATCACCTCGACCCGTGGCCGGTCGATCACCTCGCTGCAGGCGATCTACGTGCCCGCCGACGACTACACCGACCCGGCTCCGGCGACCACCTTCGCCCACCTGGATGCGACGACCGAGCTTTCGCGCCCGATCTCGCAGAAGGGCATCTACCCGGCCGTCGACCCGCTGACCTCGACCTCTCGTATCCTCGAGGCCTCGATCGTCGGCGACCGGCACTTCGCGGTGGCCAACGAGGTGAAGCGCATCCTGCAGAAGTACAAGGAATTGCAGGACATCATCGCCATCCTCGGTATGGACGAGCTCTCCGAAGAGGACAAGGTCCTCGTCGGTCGTGCCCGCCGGCTGGAGAAATTCCTCGGCCAGAACTTCATCGTGGCCGAGAAGTTCACCGGTCAGCCGGGTTCGGTCGTGCCGCTGGAGCAGACCATCGACGACTTCGACCGGGTCTGCAAGGGCGAATTCGACCACTTCCCGGAGCAGGCGTTCAACAGCTGCGGTGGTCTCGACGATGTCGAGGCGGCCGCGAAGAAGATCGCCGGAAAGTAGCCCCTGATGGCGGATATGTCAGTTGATCTCGTCGCGGTCGAGCGGCGGCTCTGGTCGGGCCGGGCGAGTTTCGTCAGTGCCCAGACCACCGAGGGTCAGATCGGCATCATGCCCGGCCACGAGCCGTTGCTCGGCCAGCTGGTCGAGGGCGGCACCGTGTCCATCGTCGACACCGACGGAACCCGGATCGTCGCCGCGGTGCACGGCGGGTTCTTCTCGGTCACCGCCGACACGGTTCGTGTGCTGGCGGAGTCCGCGGAATTCTCTTCGGAGGTCGATGTCGAGGCCGCGAAGCAGGTGCTGTCCGACGATGCGGCCTCTCAGGAGGCGCAGCTCATCGCGCAGGGCCGGGTCCGCGCGGTGGAGCGGGCAGGGGCCTGATCCAGCCCGGGGACGATTCCCCACAGCAGTAGGCTCCGGCCGGTGACGAACACCTCGTCACCGGCCGGAGCTTTTTGCCGTCCCGCCGCGCCCGGTGGAGCCGAGGCGCTCATCCACCCGCCGCAGGTCGATGACCTCGCGATCCCGCAGACATCCGGGTGCTGTTTGTAAACTGGTACGTGGTTGAATGACCACAGATGTTTCACCCGGGGCCGATTCGACGTCACCTCGGATGAGCGAAGGGATGTGCGGCATTGCAGACCGGGATGGTAGTTCTGATCATTCTGGTGTTAGTGCTGGTCACACTCGCTCTGGTTTCCACGTATCGCCTGGTCATGCTGCGCAAGGGCGGGACCGCGGCGATACTGCGCATTCTCCCGGCAGACGGCGGCGAACGCTGGCGCCATGGAGTCATCCGCTATGACGAGGACCACCTCGTGTTCTTCAAACTCACCAGTCTCAAACTCGGCGCGGATTCGGTGATCCGGCGTCGCGGGATAGAGATCGGGCAGCGCCGTGGTCCGCGCGGGGACGAGTTCGACATCATGACCGACGACATCGCGGTGATCGGTGTATCGGATCGCACCGGCGATTACGAGCTGGCGCTCGACCGTCCTTCGCTCACCGCGTTCCTCTCCTGGGTCGAATCCCGCCCCTCCGAGCGGGCCCGCCGGCTACGCGGGCACTGACCTTCCCGCGGTCCCGATTCGGGCCGAGCCGGCCCCGCCGGTGTGACGAGACAGACCGCGGCCCAAATGGGCATCACCGCAGAACCCCGTCGGCAGCCGCTCGAGCGTTTATGGTGGGTCCTGTGAGCGTGCATCTGACGCGGATCTACACCCGGACCGGCGATGACGGGACCACCGGCCTCAGTGACTTCTCGCGGGTCACCAAGAACGACCCGCGACTGGTCGCCTACGCGGATTGCGATGAGGCCAATGCGGCCATCGGCGTGGCCGTCGCCCTCGGACAACCGGACGAGGCGCTGGTCGCGGTGCTGCGCCGCATCCAGAACGACCTGTTCGACGCGGGTGCGGATCTGTCCACCCCGGTGGTGGCGGACCCGGAGTACCCACCGCTGCGGATCACCGAGACGTATATCGAACGCCTGGAATCCTGGTGCGACGAGTTCAATGCCGAACTGGCCCCACTGAATTCGTTCATCCTGCCCGGCGGTACTCCGCTGGCCGCGCTGTTGCACACCGCCCGGACGGTGGTGCGTCGTGCCGAACGGTCGGCATGGGCGGCTGTGGCCGACCACCCCGAGGACACCGGCGTGCTGCCGGCGAAGTACCTCAACCGGCTGTCGGACCTGCTGTTCATCCTCAGCCGGTACACCAACCCGGAAGGCGACGTGCTGTGGCAGCCGGGTGGTGGCCCCGCCGGCGACGGCAGCGCGCAGAGCCGAAGCCGGGGTGGCGGAAAGTCCGAGGTGGACCCCGATTCCGATGCGGCCCCGGGAACCTGACGAGGATCGCTTCCGGCGGTGGCTGCCCTTTCGCCGGGCGGGTGCGCCGGCCCGGTGCGCCCGGGCTCCACGTTCGCTCGACCTGCGCGGTGACGCGATCGCCCGCGCTCTATCCTTGCACTCACTGGTGCGCCGAATACTCGGAGAGGCGGCATGGAACGGTTTTTGGTAACTGGCGGCAACCGGCTGGTCGGTGAGGTCTCGGTCGGAGGCGCCAAGAACAGCGTCCTGAAGCTGATGGCCGCTGCCCTGCTCACCGAAGGCACCACCACCATCACGAACTGCCCGGACATTCTGGACGTCCCGCTGATGGCGGAGGTGCTGCGCGGCCTCGGCTGCGACGTCACCATCACCGGTGATGTGGTGGCCATCGACACCCCCGCCGAACCCAAGTACCACGCCGATTTCCCGGCGGTGACCCAGTTCCGCGCCTCGGTGTGCGTACTCGGGCCACTCATGGCCCGGTGTAAACGCGCGGTGGTCGCGCTACCCGGCGGCGACGCCATCGGGTCGCGCCCCCTGGATATGCATCAGGCGGGTCTGCGGTTGCTGGGTGCCACCAGCGAAATCGAGCACGGTTGTGTGGTGGCGCGGGCCGACGAACTGCAGGGTGCGCGCATCCGGCTCGACTTCCCGTCGGTCGGTGCCACCGAGAACATTCTGATGGCCGCGGTGCTCGCGCAGGGGGAGACGGTGATCGACAATGCCGCCCGCGAACCCGACATCGTCGACCTGTGCACCATGCTCACCCAGATGGGCGCCCGGATCCGCGGCGCCGGCACCTCGGTGCTGACCATTCACGGCGTCAAACGGCTCCAGCCGACCACGCACCGGGTGATCGGCGACCGTATCGTCGCCGCGACCTGGGGTATCGCCGCGGCCATGACGATGGGTGATGTGCGAGTGACGGGCGTCAACCCGCAGCACCTCGCCCTGGTGCTGGACAAACTCCGGTCCGCCGGCGCCCGGATCTCTTTCGAACAGGAGGGGTTCCGGGTCGTCCAGGCCGACCGCCCCCGGTCGGTGAACTTCTCGACCCTGCCGTTCCCTGGTTTCCCGACCGACCTGCAGCCGATGGCCATCGGGCTGGCCGCCGTCGCGGACGGAACGTCGATGATCACCGAGAACGTCTTCGAGGCGCGTTTTCGTTTCGTCGAGGAGATGATCCGGCTCGGCGCAGACGCCCGCACCGATGGGCATCATGCCGTCGTCCGCGGGATCCCGCGGTTGTCCAGTGCTCCGGTGTGGTCGTCGGATATCAGGGCCGGCGCCGGTCTGGTCCTGGCCGGCCTCGTCGCGGACGGGATCACGGAAGTACACGACGTGTTCCATATCGACCGCGGTTATCCGAACTTCGTGGAGAAGTTGCAGGCTCTCGGCGCCGATGTACAGCGGGTCGGGGTGGGCCATTGACCATTCCCGCCGACCGGCCACGAAACGGCTGTGGGAAATGGCGCCAATTAGGCCCCGTGACCAGGCGATTTGACATCGAAATAGATGCCGCGTAACTTTATCCAAGTCAGAGCGACACGGACACCGACCCGGGGCCCGGAGCGAGGCGGAAACGCCGAGCCGGAGGGACCAGGGAAACGAGGTAGGACGAGGAGCGCCTGGCGATCACACTGGCTCGACCGGGACGCCGATTTGCAATCGGGAAAACGGGTGAGCTAAGCTTAGGAAGTTGCCTCACGGATCAGACAGCGAATAGCTGCGAGATTGTGAGTGCGTGTGTTCTTTGAGAACTCAATAGTGTGTTGATGAATGTCAGTGCCAAATATTTAATTTGGTTTCGGTTCTTCATACCCCCGTGTGGAGGC